>NZ_JBYFCK010000013.1:195288-210234 GCF_057652155.1 Runella sp. R0.1_18 | reverse complement strand
ACTTCAACAATAACTCCATAACAAAAGAAAAAGGTTTGGTGAGCACTCGCCGCTACCGAAGCTTTCGTTCAACAGCGGTTTCATCGCTTGGCTTTCAGCCACGACGAAACCTTAGTTATTAGCGGTTCGGTGTTCTATCTCAATTAATGTTGTCATATTGTCGGAAAGTGAAAAAGCATTACTTCAACTTGGATTTTTTTATTGCTGTCATCAGGTAAAGAAAATTCGTAGTTAATAGAATGCTCATAGGTGTCCTTGATATGTTTAAAGTAATTCTTATGTTGAGTAATCTCTGTTTTTATTGTTGTTACAATGTTTGAGATTTCCTTTTGGTTAACAAAAAATATTAACGCAGTCTTAGAGTCTCTGTGTGTCAAGTAGCCCAGTAATTGGTCAATGGCTTTAAAAAATTCTTTTTGACCTTTCCAAAATTTACACTCAGCAACAAAAAGATTTGTTCCGTCCTTAGCGTATTTCAAAAGAATGTCCGTCTTGCCTTTTTTATTGAATGCTTCGCCAACCCCCGTTGTTGCTTCATATCTTGTTTCAAGAAACAACAAGAAAATGTCTCGTAAATCTTCTTCGTGTTTGTCTTTGTAAATTGAAGGTTTACGCTCTATTGCTTTACCAACATTATACAAAACTTCTCTTATGTCGGCATAAACTTCTTGTTGAAGAATTGGAACTTTTTCTTTCGCAACAGTTTTACTCGTTTCTGTCGCTGGTATGGGAATTGCTTTTTTTATAACCGTTGGTGGAACTAAATATTCTGTTGATTTTGGATTTACCTTCAATCCAATTTTTTCCATAAAGTCTAACTTTTGAGAAACAACACCTTTTCTGCTCTCTAATGATTGTTTGATTAAATTTTCAAGTCCGTCATTCCAAGGTTTGATTTCAGCGTGTATTCTCGGCAAGTTTGATTTAAGTGTTCCAATAATTTCATTGACTTTTGAAAAATAGGCGTTTTCATCAAGTTTGTCTAAAACTATTGTTGCAGTAATATTATTGAAATTTATAGAAACGCTTTTGTCCAGATACACAACAGTTGAAGTTGAAGGGTAGCAAAAGAAAAGGTCTTTGTTTCCTTCAAATGGGATTGTAACAAATATTTCAAATACCTTTTGTTGGTATGTTTCACGAAACATATTTTGTCGTTGAACACTTGTTTCTTTGGGTTCAGATGGCTTTGGTTCTTTTATGTCAATAGGATAGATGGTGAATTCTGATTTTAGTCTGTCAACTAATGCTACAACGTCTGTTGCGTCAGTAATTTCAAGTTTACCAATTTTCTCTGATAATGACTTTCTGTAATGATTGACAAAGTCATTTAGAAAATACTTATTGAAAAGGTTACCCATCATAGTGTAAATATATTTGTCTTTAATACTTTGCTGTCATTTATTGAGTGGTCGTCATACACTGACCGCTAACTCCTAAATATGCGAAATTTTTGCAGTAATACTTGTATTTATTTTAACTATACCAATATTTTACTACACTTTTGAGGGCGTAGTTTTTATATTATGTATAGCTACCATTCTTGCAAAAACCCCAAAAATCTCGCCCACTTCACAGCCAAAACGACGCCAATCATAACGTTTAGTTCAAAACTAATTAGAAGAGAATGAGGGGGGAAATGGCCTTTATCCTTTTTTTCTACTAAGATTTAGCCTCGCTGAGGCTTCTTTTTTTATGCGTTCAACCTAGATGTGCATGCCGTTTTGTAAATATATACCAAAGATTAGTTGATTTCAAAACTAACTGCCTAATTTCTATTTTTTTCAAATGGGTGTAGGCTTCTCCTTCGTCGAAGTGACAAAAGCCTTCGTCGAAGTGACAATGGGTTCGGTTCGTCGAGGTGGCAAAAGCTGCGGTTGGGCGGGTTGTGAGCAACCCTTTGCATGTTTGATGGCGCGAGCGTCTCCGCTCGTGCTGGGTATTAAAAGGCTTCTGGCCTGGGTAACTGCGTAGCGCGTTGTGCTGTTCGGTGTTAGACCTCTCCTTTGTCGAGGTGACAAAGGGGGAGCGTCGAGGTGACAAAAGGGGGCGTCGAGGTGGTTAGGTTTCGAGCAGGTGAGGTTGGGCGATGACTTTTTTGAGGTATTTGAATAGTTTTCCGCCGTGCGAGGCGTCCACCACGCGGTGGTCGAGGGCTGCCCCCAGCGAAAGTATCGTACGCGGCACGACTTGCCCCTCCACCACCCACGGTTTTTGGGAAACGCCCCCCAAAATCAACACAAACGAGACATTGGCCGAGGGAAACAGGGCGGGGTAGCCCATGTCAAGGCCAATGCTGCCGATATTGGACAGAAAAAACGCCCCAAAACTGTTGGCCGAGATGCCTAGCCACGGAATCGTGAGCCCCAGCCGCACCGTCAAGTACCGAATCAGGCGATAGACGTAGTCGCGGAAGGGCCAAGGAATGTGCGCAAGGGTTTCTTTCTGTTTTTTAGACTTTTCATCGCCCTTTTGCGCGTTTTGGATAGCTTGGCGCAGAGCGTCGGCCAAGGTCGTTAAGGTATAAGTATCAATGTGTTGCATTTTTACCGAACCCATTTCTCCATTGGCCATCAACACACTCACGGTAGCATCAATACTCGGAAAAGGTACAATCGTTCCGCGCTTGACGTAGGTGTTAAATTCGGGCACCTCATCGCGAAGGGCGCGGGCGGTTGCCAACAGAAAAAAATGCGTAAGCGTTATCTTCACGCCTGCTTTGCGCCGCTGCTGAATGTATTTTTCTAAGTCGGTAATATCCACTTCTACCGAACCAAAAATTTTCGAGTCGTTGGGCTTTTGGTAAATCGTGGAGGCCGTTTTTCGCCAAGCGGTATTCAAATGGTTCATTCCCTTCAGTTCAAATTTCGGTGTCAATTAGTGCTCGTCCAGCATCGCCTCGGCTTCCATTTCCACCAAGTATTCGTCCCCAATCAAATCGGCACGCACCATGGTATTGGCGGGTTGAATGTTGGCAAAGCGAGCTCCGTGGGCGCGCGCAATCGGCTCCCAATCGTCGATGTTACGAATGAAAATTCGGGTACGGACGACGTCTTCGAGGCGTGCGCCCAAGGATTGTAACGCTCCTTCGATTTTGTCGATGATAAAATGCGCTTGCGAAGCGGGATCGGTGCCGCCAATGGCCAGGTGTCCGTGCGTAGCCGTCGTTCCCGATACCACAATTTTATTCCCCCGTTTTACTGCGCGACTAAAACCCGCCAGGTCTTCCCAAACGGTGCCGCTTAGGGCGTGCGTACGGCCATCGTGGCCTATTTTGGTGGCGTAAGGCGCAGGAAAATTGTTGATGTGATGACTCAAATCGCCCGAAGCCGTCAGGAAAGGCGGTTTACGGTATTCATCCCCGCAGTCACCCGCAATCGGGCGTAAATCGTCCAAAGCCGATTCAATGAGGGCGGTGTCTTCCGCCGAAAGTTGGGTTTCAAAAAGGCGGCGATTGGAGGCAATGTGCTCGCTTTGGCTGGGGCGAGCGCCAATAATCACCCCTGCCACACCCGCTTGCTGCATGATGTAGCGACTGGCAACGTTGGCCATGTCAATCGAATGACTTTGGGCAATGGCCGAGAGCGTCGAAAGCAGTCGTTGAAACTGTTGCCAGCTGCCCGTTTGGTCAATAAAACGCTTGTACTTCATCTGCGACCAAGTCGCCAACTGCTCCATCGAAGGTTCGGGTTGGTGAAGCCATTTTTCGCTCAAAAACCCACCCGCTACCGTCCCAAACGCCAGTAAATGAACACCATACCGTTGGCATACGTCGAGCATTTGGTGTTTGGCTCGTTGGTCGAGCAGCGAAAAACACACTTGGTTAGACACGACCTGAATGCCGCTATCCAGCACCATTTTTAGGTGGGCGGTATCAAAATTGGTAAGCCCCAAGTGTTGGATAAGCCCTTCTTCGCGGAGCTCCTGCAACCAAAACAGTTGGTCGAGCCAAGCGGGGTCAGCGTAGTTCCACGCGTGGTACTGGAGCAAATCGAGGGTATCGAGCTGCATTCGTTGGAGCGACGTGTGTACGGCTTCGCGCACCTTCTCTTTGGTCAATTTCCCTGGTGTAGGCACCCATTTGGTCAAAAGTTGGAGGGTGTTTTTGGGAAGGTATTTTTTGTGTAAAATCCCGACAATGAGTTCGGCCGAACCGTAGTGGTCGGCCATGTCGAAAGTGGTAAAACCTGCTTCTACGTAAGGAATAAGTGCTTTGGCGGCGGCCTCCAAATCGAGGCTTCGGCCGTCGCGTTCCATGTCTGCGATTTGCCAAAGTCCCGTTAGCACGTTAGAAATCGGGAAGTTGGGGGTTAAAAAAGTTTGCATCCGAAGAAAGTTATTTGAAGGAGTTGGTTCGCATTTTTCGTCCATAAATGAGGCTTGCTAGGAGCATCACCGTCAACCACACGTAGGTAGAATGAAAATACCACGCACTCACGGAAGCGCGGAAGTCTTTCCAGATGTGAATCCCCAAAAAGGCCGCCAAGCATACAATGCCCGCCCACGCCAATAGACGACGGAGGAAAGGCGAGGTAAGCACGCTGATTCGCTGGGCAATGGCAGGATTACGAATGGGTAAGGTCAGGAGCGTAATGCACATTAACAGAAAATTGACCAACATACTCGTCACCATGATGTCGATACCCAGAAAAAAGTCACTGGCAAAATGGCTTCCAAGGATACCAATCGTGGCCATGCCTCCGCTCAACGCTAAGGCGCGTTTAGGCGTGTGCGTATCAGGGTCGATGTCGGCAAGGCTTTTGGGAAAAATACCATCTTCGGCCCACGCAAAAAGCAACCGTGAAACCGATAGCAACATGGCGGGGAGGTCGTTGAGGAGGGCAATCGTTGCCCCCACCAAAATAGCAACGCCCCATTGAGGGGATAGTAAAATACTAAAAAGCCCAGGGGCCGAAATGTCTTTTTTGCTGGCTTCTTCTGCAATGTAGTGCCACGGAATAGCGTGGTAAACGGCCGAGGTAAAAACAAAATAAAAACACCCCACTACCACCACGGCCAACGCAATGGCGCGAGGGAGCAAACGCGCGGGGTTTTTGGCCTCGCCACCCGCCTGCGCAATGGAATCGAAACCGATAAAACTGGCAAACAACACTGCTCCCGCCGACAAAAACGTATTCCAGTCGAATACGGCTTCGGTGGTGATGGCCAACTGACGATGCTCTTTGGCCGCCAAGGCTTGGATAAAATCGGCATGTGTGTAGTAAAAACCCGCCACAATAACAATGGCACCAAGGACAAACATCAGTACCATGAGCGGAATGAGGGTACGCTCATAGAAGGCCAGGCCACGCATGTTGATGCCCACAAAGCTCCAAAGAAGTACCAAGGCCAACGTCAGCCGAATCCACCCAACTTCGAGGTAAGTAGCGGTGGTAGTCCACCCAACTGCCTCGGCGATGTCTCTAAAAAAAGGAACGATAACGTAACAAATAACACCAATGACAATGGTGAGTCCGAACCATTGGGAAAAACTGGCCACAAATCCCAAATAAGGATGCAGGCCACGGCTGGCAAAAACGTAGCTTCCTCCTGCTTGGGGCATGGCCGACGCCAAACTAGCGTAAGCAAAAGCCGCCAACAAAGCTGGTAAGGCCGCCAACAAAAAAGCGGGAAGCACGTACGGGCCAATCCCAGGTACATTGCGCTGAATCATAATAGGGACAATGTAAATCGAAGCCCCAATCATGGAGCAAATCCCTGTGGCAGTCAGGCTCAGCAATCCCAACTGACGCGAAAGTGTTGGAGATGAATCGGGTTTAGTCATTTTGCGAATGTAATGACAAAACGCTTATTTTTTGCCAAAATCGCGATTTAGTACGCCCCCAATCACGTTTTTCCAAATTTCGTACCCTTTCTCGTTGAAATGAAGCTTGTCGCCAATGTACAATTCGGGTTGGTATTTGCCATCTTTCCCCAACAACTGCGGCATGGTTTCTATGTAGTGCAACTGTGGGGTCGATTCACAGTAATTTTTTAGCAAAGCATTGGCTTCCAGAATCTTGTCTTGCACCGCCCAGCGACGTTCGTTGGGAGAAATGGCAATCCAGTAAATCGCGGCGTTGGGAAGCTTCGCCCGTATGTTTTTTACCACCACTTTGTAGGTTTCGAGAATTTGTAAAGGTGTTTTGTCGAGCGGCGAATCGGCAATGTCGTTGCTTCCAGTATATATAACTACCGCTTTGGGCTGGTGTTTACCCAAAATCTGAGGAATGTAATAGGCCATTTCGGCTACGGTAGAGCCACCAAAGCCACGGTGAATGATTTCGTGCGGGGCAAGGTCTTGCTTGATGTTTTTCCACAAACGGACAAACGAACTGCCCGTTACCAAAATCGCATTTTGGGTATAGCTTTCGGTTTTGTCAGCTTGCTCAAAAGCAAGAATCTCGTTCTCAAAACGGGTGACGTTCAACTTACCTTTGAGCTGCGCTGCCAACCAATACCCCGCCTCTTCCAGTGCTTGGGTTTGTTTTGTTTTATCGTTGTCGAGGGTATGCCCTGTGTTTTCGTAGAGACGAATGCCCGTCGGAATCCCTAACGCCAGCGAATGCTCAAAAACGACTTGGCTCCCGTATTTGAAACCATTGTACGACAGCGAAGAATCGCTCGGCACGAGTTTATCCGCCACGCCATGAACATTGAAGTTAGGAATGTCACCTTTCTGAATCCAGCGGTAATCAATCATTGCTCCCCAGCAGTTAATCACGGCTTTTACTTTCGACGAAAAGCCTGCGTTGCCACTGTTTCCTTCCAACCTTCCCCAGCGCTCGGTGTTGACGTAAGCAGGTACTTCTTTCGCATCCAAATACGCCGCGTGCAGGGCAGTCATGGCCCCCGCCGAACCTCCCATGAGATAGATTTGAGTGGTATCGATTCCGTACTGTGCCGCATTTTTTCTAAAAAAACGAATGGCCGCTTTGGTGTCTTGCACGGCGCGGTACATGGCTTCAAAATAGCTTTTTTCGCTTTTGGGTTCTTCTACGCCCAACCGATAGTTGATAGAACCACAGACGTAGCCTCTTTTGGCCAATCCATAACTAAACAACAGCGGATACCCCACTTTTTTATCTCCTCCCGTAAAACCACCCCCGTGTACAAACACCACGAGCGGGCGTTTTCGCAGCGTATCGCCGTGCGGACTATACACATCCAGCAGCAGTTTTTCTTTTTCACCCTTGATGTTAAGCGCCTCGCCGTAGCCAACATTGATGACGGAGTCGATTTGGGCAAAGGTTTCGTGTTGGTAGCGCAGTGTATTTTGGGCAAAAACCGACAACGAACTCACGCAAAGAAGGAGGGCAAAAAATGATTTCATGATAGGCTAGGTAGGTTTGGACAAAGGTTAGTTTAACGACATTTTGCAGGGTTATTTTTGACAAAATAGCTGCGAAATGCTTTTGATTTAGGGTCTTTGCAACCTTCCAAATTGAGCAGCTTGATGTTTCTAAAATCAATTTCTTGTCCTTCACTTTGGAGGGCTATAAAGCCTTCTTTGAGCAGTTTTCCGTCAATTTTTTGGGCGGGGTCAAAACGGTTGGCTACCCCACCGCCTATCTGCGGTTTTTCGTATTCCAGCACTTTTTCGCCGTTGATAAAATGTTGTACCAACGAATCACCCAACACAATCAAATCGGCTTTTACCCATTCTTCTTTTGGGTACGTTTTAGAAGTAGAATTGATACAATGGCGCGGGTCTTTTACCCCTTTAAAAATAACGTCCGTACCAGGCGAACACATGTTGCCTGTGGGACGCGGTTTCCCGTCGCCGAGGCCAGCCAAAAACTGCATTTCGACCGAAATTGGCCAATCTTGTTCTTTGGGCATGGTTTTGGGGTCTTGCGAATGAAACATTACCCCGCTGTTGAGCTTCGTATAATCGGGGGCGTCTTCGCGCCAAATGCCCGTAAAACGATACTCCATCGACAAATGATAGTACGAATAAGGCGTATTGAAATAAAGGTGACCGTAACGTTCGTTGAATTTATCGTACTTGTCGTAGCGCACTTTGATGATTCCATCTTCCACCCGAAACGTCTCTCCATAATTATCGCCTGTTTCGTGGTGGTGGATTTTGACAGTCCAATTTTTGATGTCTTTACCATTGAAAAGATTAATCCAATCTTCTTTTTCTTTGGCCGTTGGCGCGGTAAAGGAGAATTGGGCAACGACAGGAATCAACAACAAGTAAGACGCCAAGCGTGCGGATAAAAAGTTAGACTTCATAAGGATGTACAAGGGGTTAAATAGAAACTCGTCACTACTTCAAGAAGAAGAGAGTAATTTCCTAACTTAGTTATCTGATAATTTTTTGAGAAGTAGCTAAAAAAACGCCCTCCCAACATCGTTTGCTGAGAGGGCGTTACAAACAAATTAAGCATATTAGTCGGGTTGTAAGCAACCCTCCACACAGAGAATCGGGTTGTGAGCAACCCGATTCACGTGTTTTTCTACCATCCTGGATTTTGTTTGAGGGATGGGTTAAGGGCTAACTCGTTGATTGGCAATGGCCACAAATAATCCTTAGCAGGATCAAACTTACGGAAACTTGCCGCTTGTACTTGGATATAATTGTCAGGGGTTAAGTTGACCTGAACCGTTGTACCAAACTCCGTTTTGAAGAAATAATTTCCTAAAATTGGTTTTGGCATTTCGGTTTCTGCCATTTTCCAACGGTTTAAATCCCAATAACGGTGGCTTTCTTGCGCCAATTCCACACGACGCTCGCGACGGATTTCATCACGCATGTTCAAGCCATTTTTCGTCACAAATTCGTTGGTCAATTTAGGCAATCCACCACGGGCACGCGTGCGGTTGAGGGTCAACTCCAAATCTGCATCGCTGATATTTTCGTCCAATTCAAAGCGAGCTTCGGCATAAATCAACAACACTTCGGCGTAGCGCAAAATCATGTAGTCCATCGTGGATGCTTGGTTATTCCAGTCATTGATGTCCGAATATTTGCGGAACGTAAACCCTGTTTTGGCAAATACCAAGCTCGGGACGTTGAACACAGGAAACGTCGCAATCCACGAGTCACCGCGCTTCATGTAGGTATCGCTCATGCGCGTATCGCGGTTTTGATAGACTTCCACCGTTGTGGTAGGGGCGGTGTACAGCGGCGACTTCGAGGTAGGCAAGCCATCTTTCATCAAATACGAATCAATGAGGCTTTTGGTGGGGTTCAAGTTTCCGTTTTCAACCGTTCCACGGAAGTAAGTGTGTGTCACGACGCGGTCGGTCTGTGATACCCCGTATTGTCTTACGATGATATTTTCTCGGTTGGCACGACCTTCTCCTGCGTATTGAAACAAGTTGAAGTAACCTCCCGTGTATAAATCGTGTTGCTTGCTGTCAATCACCGCTTTAGCGGCGTTGTAAGCCAGCGTCAGGTGTTTGTTGGGGTCGCCGTACTTATGAAATTTAGCACGTGTTCCTTCAAACAAAGCAACTCTTGCCTTAAACGCCAAAGCGCCCGTATTGGAAATGCGTCCGTAATCTGCCGTTCCCAACGCGGTGGGTGTAGGGAGTTTGGAAGCCGCAAAATCCAAGTCTTGGTAAATCTGCTCAATGATTTGGTCACGGGTAGCGGCAGGTTCTTTCAATTCGGCCGACTCGTCCGTCAATGTTTTCAAAATCAAAGGCACACTTCCGTATTTACGCAACAAATCGTAGTACCCCATGGCACGGAAGAAGCGGGCTTCTCCCACGTAGCGGTCTTGAATAGCCGCCGCCAAACTCGCACGTGGTGCTTTCTCGACGATATTATTGGCCGCCCGAATCAACCGATACGGGTTGCTATAGTTCCCGTCGGTGGCAGGTGCCAAACGTGTACCGTCGCTGATGTTGCTTACGGTTAATCCCGTCGCATCGTCCGACCAGTTGTCTTCGTTGTTAAACGCAGGCAAAAATGTGTATAAGTAGTTGGCAGCTGCCTTCAAATCGGCTTCCGAACGCCAAAATGTTTCGTCACTAATCGACGTTTCAGGGAGGCGGGTTACATCACAAGCTGAGAGGAAGGTCAGCCCGCATACCGCCGCTATTGCTACTTTTTTGGTAAGAAAAGAATATGTCTTGTTCATGTTATTTCAATTTAAGAGATACCACCTTTGTTCGATGTACAATGCTTAGAACGAGAGGTTTAAGCCGACAGAAGCCGTAGCAAAGAATGGATAGTCGTTTTCTACGTTGTCGCGGGTTTCAGGATCGTAGTATCCTTGGAAAACCCCTAAGCCCGAGATGGTAAACAAGTCTTGACCCGAGAAGAAGAACCTAGCCCGGGATACTTTGAGGCGCTCCGTCAAGCGGCTTGGCAAAGTGTATCCCACTTGAATGTTTTTCAAACGAGTATAACGTGCGTTCAGTACCCATTTATCCGACGATAGGTAGTTGTGAGTAGCTCCTACAAACGGACGCGGATAGGTAGCATTGGGGTTTTCTGGTGTCCAGTAATCGCGGTGGATACCGAGGGCTTGTTTCCAAGTCACCAACAACGGGGCAATCGACTCAGTAAGTGGGCGGTAGCTACGTTTTCCTACCCCTTGAAAGAAGGCAGAAAAATCTAAGCCTTTCCATTGGAAGCCTAAGTTAGCTCCATATAGCAGACGAGGATTAGTCGTTCCTAAGAAAACCATATCACCATAGTCTTCGGTCGTACCGCGTCCTACTGTCAGGCGGTTATCTCCGTTTTGGTCGATGTATTTTACGTCACCAGCATTCGCGCGGCTATCCTGAAACGCCCAAGATTTTACTTCATCAGCTGTTTGGAAATAACCCGCTGATTGGTATCCCCAAATGGAATTAAGTGGGTAGTTCTCAATGGTTCCATTGGTTCCCATTCCAACGATATTACGGCCAGAGAAACTAATGAGCTTATTGTTATTGTCCGAAAGGTTGAACGACACGTTGTAGTTAAACTCTTTACCAACCGTACCACGGTAACGCGCCTCTAACTCCCATCCCCACGATTTTAGCTCACCGTTGTTTTTACGAGGGGTGTTGATACCAATAGTGGAAGGCAACAACTGCGCCGTAAGCATGTTACGGTTGTATTTTACGTAGTAGTCGCCCGTGATTTGGAGTTTGTTTTGGAAAAAGCCCAAATCCACCCCTCCGTTGGTTGTTTCGATAGTTTCCCAAGAGAGGTTGGCCGAAGGAATGGCGTTTTGGAAAATATACGTAGCCCGAGAATCACCCAACACCAAAGCTGAGCCTTGCGAAAGTTGGTTGAGGTAGTCGTAGTTACCAATGGTATTACCTAATGCACCACCAAGACGCCCCCAAGAGGCACGGAGTTTCAATTCAGAAATAAAGTTGAGGCTATTTCCAAACCAAGACTCGCGGTGTACGTTCCAACCTACTGAAGCCGACGGGAAGATTTTCACTCGACTTCCAGGCGCCAACTTCGAGCTTTCGTCTTGGCGAAGTGTGGCTTCTACTAAGTACTTGTCGGCGTAGTTGTAATTAAAACGTCCAAAAATAGACTGAAACGCGTTCGTAGCAATTCCCTGACTGTTGACTTTCGTTTTTTCGTCGCCTAAGTTGAGGGTAGGCAGGTCGTTACTCACTAAGTTACTAGCGCGGTTGAAAACTTGACTGTAGCGGTACGATTCCCACTGATAACCCGCAAAAAGGCCAAAATTGTGCTTAGCTCCGATTTTGAAATCGTAGTTCGCTAACAACTGAATGTTGGTATTTTTTGTCAACTCGTTGGTGATTT
This sequence comes from Runella sp. R0.1_18, assembly GCF_057652155.1. Lineage (NCBI taxonomy): Bacteria > Pseudomonadati > Bacteroidota > Cytophagia > Cytophagales > Spirosomataceae > Runella > Runella sp. R0.1_18. The sequence goes on along the minus strand of NZ_JBYFCK010000013.1, from coordinate 198,500 downwards.
CGTAGGAATTTACTTGGTTGAGGTAGCTCAAAATCCGTGAACGTCCCCAAAGCGGCACCGTACGGTTGAAACGGTTTCGGTCGCCACGACGGTACTGCGTTCCTACAACCGCACGAAGGTTCAAGCCTTTGACCAAACCGCTGTGCTGGAGTGTAAATGTTCCGTCGAAGAAATTCTTGAAAAGGTTATTGTAACCTCCTGCTTCCATGGTTGCATAAGCGGTGGCTGCCGACCCTGCTCCGTTGTAACGACCTTCAGGCGTGAAAAACGGTGTACGAGTACGCAAACGGTAGATTTGGTACAACAGACCGCCTCCGTTAACATCGGCTGCGGGAGTTTTGGTGCGCTCTCCAGTGTAAGCAACCCGCGCATCAAGTGAGAGTTTTTCGGTTAATTTTGCACCTAAATTAAGGCGAAGGTTGTAACGTTCGTTGTTATCAGGCCCTACTTTAAACACCCCATTTTTACCATAAAAACCACCCGAAAGCATAAAGTTGAGCTTGTCAGTTCCACCGCGCACGGTCAAGTTGTGGGTTTGCATCGAGGTGTATTTTCTCAATACTTGGTTGGTCAACGGCTCTTGGTTATAAAACAAGTAAGTGGAAGTATCCGCAGGGTTAACAACATACGGAACGTTGTTGCGAATCTGCTCCAAATCAAAGTCTGAGTACTCAGGACCACTGCCTGAGTTTTTACGGGCCAAGTTAGAAAACTCAGCTTCTTCCAACAACGACATCCGACTAGGAACGTTGATCGACCAATCGGTTCCAAACTGAGAAAGGTAATCAAACGTAACCTTACCCGATTTTCCTTTTTTGGTCGTCACCAAAATTACCCCACCCGCGGCTTGTGCGCCGTAGATAGCGGCAGCAGCCGCGTCTTTTAAGACACTGATATTTTCAACGTCGTTGGGGTTCATGGTTTGGAGTGTCGAAATAGGCACGGCCACCCCGTCCAAAATCATCAATGGATCCACGCTTCCGTTGGCCGTCGTTGCTCCCCGAATCTGAATGCTGACACCTTCACTACCAGGCTGCCCTGTAGTACGTTGAATAATCAACCCAGGCGAAGTTCCTTGCATGGCAGTAGCCAAGTTACTAGAGGGACGGTTTTCGATGGCTTTTGAATCAATGGTCGAAACGGCACCCGTCATGTTTACTTTTTTCTGAACACCGTATCCTACCACTACAACCTCTTCGAGGCTTTTGTCATCGGCCGACAATTTGACGTTGATAATACTCTGATTACCAACCACAATTTCTTGTTTGATATAACCAATATAAGAAAAAACCAACACTGATTTTGCATCAGGCACCGACAAGCGATAGCCCCCGTTGGCATCGGTGGTAGCGCCACGCGTTGTGCCTTTTACTTGTACGCTTACGCCTACAAGCACTTCGCCCTTATCATCAGTGATTTTTCCAGTCACCGCTTGATCGAGCGCTTGGGTAGTCAATAAACTGGGTGTTTGCTGGGGAATGGGCAACAGGCTCACTTCTTTTTTGAAGAGCGCAATTTGCTTGCCTTTTACTTCGTAGCCAATTTTAAGCGGGTTGAGCACTTGCTCAAGCACTTCTTTCAGCTTTTCGTTTTTGGCATCTAAATTGATTTTTTGAGATACTTTAATTTCGCGCGGATTGTAGATAAAGCGCACGTTGGTTGCTCGTTGAAGTGTGCCTAGGGCTGTTTTTAAGTCTTCATTGGCAAGCTTTACGGTTACTTTTTGCTCCAGGGCTTCCTGAGCGCTTGCGTCGTGGGCGTGAGATACTCCCATGAACAGGATTGCAATCAGCAGCTGTGTCAATGAAATCCTCATGAGCGTCCAGCAGAAATTGGGTTTGTTGTAGATTTTATCCATGATGAAATATGTGGTTTTATCATGGATGGCGAACCGAAGCCTAAAATACTGCTTTTTTAAAATTTTTTTCTAAAAAAATACTATTTACATCCTCGGCTATGGATAATGATTTGAGCATCAACGATTTCGTAAGTCGAGTGCGTGATTTTGCAGATAAGATCAAGTTTATCAAACAGCGACTCGTCGGAAAGGGTAGCCGTCAGGAAGCAATTTTCGAGGACTTTTGCATCATAAATCACGGAGATACCGTAGGTTTTTTCTATCAAATCAAATACTTGGCTAACAGGCGTTTCATCAAACGAATAGCTACTAACGGGTGTCTCAACAACTGCGGCTGGCGCTTCCACGATAGATTTTAAAAAGCGTTTTTCGGGTATCGAAAAAGCCACTTGCTGGTTAGGGGTAAGTACCACTCCCGCTTTTACCGCTTGTTGGGTAGTTGTCGCTTTTTCTAAGTCTTTTCGGGTATAAACCGATACGCGGCCCGTTTTGACCACCACTTTGGCCTCATCAGCCTCCGAAAATGCTTGAACCATAAAGCTTGTACCCAATACTTGGGTAGAAATATAGTCGGTATAAACCCAAAACGGCTGCTGGGGATTTTTCGTAATGTCAAAAAAAGCTTTCCCTTCTAAATAAACCTCGCGCAGTTGGGCACGAAAAGGTTGTGGATACCGAATTCGGCTTTTGGGATAAAGCGAAATGATACTTCCATCTTGCAACGAAATTTGTTGAATGCGGTCTGTTTGATTGGCCTGTTCGAGATAATCATCTTTGAAAGCTATAACCGTTTTGCTGTCATTAAGAACCAAGGCATTAGGTCGAAAATAAGAATATGCCCCCCACCCCACGCCCAAAAGCAGAAGGATAGAAGCCGCCCATTGGAACAAAGGGAACTGCCAAAACCGAGAAGGAGTTTGCGGAGGGGCTTGAAGAATCTGCTCTGTAATGGCCTCTAATTCCAACTCTGGCAAATCGGTTTCATTTTCTTCTAAGGCCAACAAAAACGCCTTGGCCAAATGGACTTTTTCGCGACAGTCGGGGTTTTCAGCAAGCCATTGTTGCCAAAATTGGGTACTATTAGGCTCGTATTCCAGCACCCACTGACGAAACGATTCGTCACGGGCAAAGTCCTCTAGCTGATACGAGCGGTAATAATTCATTGGGTAATAGGAATGTTTTTCTATTCAGATGGCGCTAAACCAACTAATATACTCCTTTCTTCTTTAATTTTTTTTACATGCTTGAACAAAGTTGCAGGGCTAAAGCCTCCACATGGGGGCGTAGCCCTCAAATCTTCGTAGTAAAAGCCCCTATCTATTGACAAAAGAAGGGGCGTTAGCCCTGACATCTG
>NZ_JBYFCK010000013.1:0-195188 GCF_057652155.1 Runella sp. R0.1_18 | reverse complement strand
TTCGTAGTAAAAGCCCCTATCTATTGACAAAAGAAGGGGCGTTAGCCCTGACATCTGACTTTTGACCTATTTGCTACGAAGATTACAGGGCTAACGCCCCTTTTTTGATGTTCACTATTGTCATTTTTCTACGAAGGTTGCAGGGCTACGCCCCTTTTTTTACCTTATTTTCTACGAAATAATTGACGTTATTGTTTCCCAACATAGGGGGCGTAGCCCTGACATCTGCTATTCATACCATTCAAATAAATACCTAGGATCGTAATCCACCTCAAATTTTTCAAGAAACATTAGATATTCCTCTCTGAATGACTGTTTTTTGTGGTGTTCTGGCTGGTTTAAAATGTATTTAACAACATTGTCAATTTGTGATCTGGAATAAGTAAAAGCCCCATATCCATCTTGCCAAGCAAATTTTCCATGAATATATTTTTGGTCATTTAGCCATTTTGATGAACCTGATTTGATTTGCTCCATCAGCTTTGAGGGAGAAATAGTAGGGTGCATTCCTACAAAAATATGGGTATGGTCAGGGTTACAATAGATCGCGTACGTTTTGCACTTATGGTTATTGACAATACCACACACTACTTTTTCAAGTTCATCTCGAAAGGCTTCCCTAATTAGGTTTTCTCGACCTTTGACCGAAAAAACAAATTGAATGTATAATTGTGTATATGTATTGGCCATTTGTGCGAAGATTTCAGGGCTAACGCCCCTTTGTTTGTTAGGCGGTTTGTCTTGATTCTACGAAGATTTCGGGGCTAACGCCCTTTCTTCTTGCGTTTTGCCTTGTTGTTGACGAGAAGTATAGGGCTAACGTCACAAAATCGGGGACATAGTCCTCAAATCTTCGTAGAAAAAGCTTTTCCTGATGAAATAAAAAAAGGGCGTAGCCCTGACATCTGATTTTTGCTCTATTTTCTACGACTATTTCATTTTCTACGAAGATTTCAGGGCTACGCCCCTCTGTTTGATATTCAGATTGCCTATTTTCTACGAAGATTTCGGGACTAACGCCCCTTTGTTTGATATTCGGTTTGTCTTGGTTTCTACGAAGATTTCGGGACTAACGCCCCTTTCTTCTTGCGTTTTGCCTTATTGTTGACGAAAAGTATAGGGCTAACGTCACAACATCGGGAGCGTAGCCCTCAAATCTTCGTAGAATGCGCCTTGCCTCATGAAACAAAAAAGGGGCATAGCCCTGAAATCTTCTAAAATCAATTAAACATAACCAATCCCAATAACACCTGAATCACTTGCCAATGGGTACGAAATACCTTCAACGCCGACTGTACCAAATTAGAAACTGACTGCGGGTTAATTTCCATTATCTGAGCTATTTCATCACGATGCAGGTTTTGATAAAACTGCAAATAGATAACCTCTCGCTGCCGTTTGGGAAGTTTATCAAGAAGAATCGTGATTTTTTGGGTCAATAATTCAACGTTTTCCTGTTCAATAATCGCCCATTCGTGCGGAAGTTCTTGCGAGTGCCAATCCAATACGGTGTCGATTTCGTGCTGTTCATCCTTCAAAATTCGTTGCCGAAAGCCCTCCCTTAGCACTTTTTTTCGTACTGAACTCAATAAATACGCCCTAACACTCACGGGAGTGCTGAGGCGTTCACGCCGTTGCCATACTTCAATAAATACCTCTTGGACACAATCCTTTACAAAATCTTCGGACTGCACAAACTTGCACCCATAATTTTGTAAAGGATTGAAATATTTTTTGACGAGCCTTCCCAACGCCCATTCACTCCCATTTTGCAATTGGGACCATAGCTGACTATCCACTTGTGACGATGAGGTTTCTATTGGCTTCATGTAGAACGTACGTCTATTTTTTCTTCTTGTTCAAGGCTTGGTAACGAAGTAGTCCTTCCAAGTAGTAATAGTCGGCATATACCAAAGGAACATCAATCTCCGAATTACCTAACTTGTGCCCTACGCTGTGTTGCAAAATGAAGTGGTTATTCTTGCCCAATTCTGCTTTGTAAGGCGGCTTCGATAAGCTTTCCAAAATTGTAACAGCTGTGTTGTAATAATTTTTGGCATTTTTACCGCCGTACGTACTCAACTCTAACAACCCCGACGCTAAAATGGCCCCAGCCGAAGCATCCCGTTCTTCCCCTGGTTTGTTGTAATCCCAGTATGGTACTTTATCAGCAGGCATGTTAGGGTGGCTCAACAAATAATCGGCGATGTTACGGGCATGATCGAGGTATTTTTGGTCTTTGGTTTCGCGGTACATGACCGTGTAGCCGTACATTCCCCACGATTGCCCCCGCGACCACGACGACTCGTCAAACGCGCCTTGGTGGTTTTTCTTGGCTAATACTTCGCCGTTTGGCCCATAACAGAGCACGTGATACGCGCTATGATCGGGGCGGTAGTGGTGTTTCATGGTGTTATCGGCATGCGTGATACACAGGTTATACAAGTCTTTGTTGCCCGACTCCTTCGCCGCCCAAAACAAAAACTCCAAATTCATCATGTTATCAATAATCACGGGGTAATTGTAACCACCTTTGAAACTATTCCACGACTTGATCAGCCCCACTTTGGGATCAAAACGTGTTGCCAACGACTGCGCCCCCGTCAGCATAACGGGTTTGTATGCTTCGTTTTTGGTCAGGCGATAGCCGTTTCCAAACGGACAGTAAATCATAAAGCCCAAATCGTGCGTGCCTTTGTTGTATTGCTCTTGTTCAACAGCCATCGTCCATTTGTGGGCTGCTTCTTTCCACTGAGGTGCTTTGTTAAATTCATAAATATACCACAAAGAACCTCCAAAGAATCCGCTACACCACCAGCTCGACTTCATGTCGCGCGGGGTTCCGTCGGGGTTGGTCGATTGGGGAAACTTCGTAATGTCAGGGTGAGCTGCCAACATTCCTTCGTACTGCTTGGCCGCAAACTCAAACTCTTTTTTTACATCAATTTTGGACTGCCCCCATGCCGACAATGACAGCACGGTTATAACACAGGTAATGATTTTCTTCATTCAAGTAATAGATTTATTAAAACGTAAAAAGGGATAACAAATTTATTAAAAAAGTACAAATCATAGCCATTCAACATGATTATCATACATTTATCATCTATGCAAATAAATGGGCTATTTTGTCTTTCTTTATGTTAAAAGTATAAGTAAATTCACATTTCAAAAAGAAATAAGGCAAAAATTAAACATATTTTTGTGCAACATCATCCGCAAACGTTTGCGGTTACGTTTGCGGTTTTTCTGCAACGCTCATTTTAAACTTAAAAAAATCAAATATTCGTTCTAAAGTCACCAACTGTATCATTTCCCGAAGTTCCTCGGTTTTTCTACCCAAAATGGGCGACATATTGTAAAAATTATATTTTTCTAAACCCAATGAATAAAAATACGGCCGTCACAATCAAAGACATTGCTAACGCCCTCAATCTATCTGCCTCTACCGTGTCGCGCGCTTTGCGCGGGATGCCCGAGATACACCCCGAAACCCGACAAGCAGTGTTGCAGTTGGCCGAGGACATGGACTACCAACCCAATCAGTTGGCAAAAAATCTGGTCAAAAGCCGTACAAAAACCATTGGGTTGATTTTACCGACGTTAAGTTATCATTTTTTTGCCTCGATGCTCAACAGCATCGAGGAGGCAGCCATGCAAGCGGGCTACAGTGTGGTGGTGTGCCAAACCAACGAATCGTATTTACGGGAAGTCGCTCAAATTCAGAACCTGCTTCACAGCCAAGTTGAAGGGGTGATTATGTCGTTGGCGCGCGATACAAGCGATTTTGAGCACATTTACCGTTTGCAGCGAAAAAACATGCCCCTCGTAATTTTTGACCGTTATTCAACCGACATCGACGCCTCGCGGGTGATTGTTGACAACCATGAAGCCGCTTTTAAGGCAACCCAACACCTCATCGAAAACGGCTGTCAACGCCTTGGCTGCATGGCAGGCCCCCCGCACTTACTGATCAGCAACGAGCGTTTGCGTGGCTTCAAAGACGCCCTAGAACACTACGGCCTGCCCTACAACGAGCGCTACGTTTTTCACAATGATTTTACCCAAGAAAATACCATGATGCAGGCACTTAACATGATGAGCTTGCCCACACCACCCGACGGGATTCTGACCATGACCGACCGCATTGCGTTTGCAACCATGTATGCTTTTAAACAAAAAGGAATTCGGATTCCTGAAGACGTGGCCATTGTGAGTTTCAACAACGAACCCACCTGCATTTATCTTTCGCCATCGCTCACCAGTGTCAACCAGCCCATTCAAGAAATGGGTGCGCAAGTTGTTCGGCTTTTGCTCAAACAGCTTGAAAACGACCAACCCGTTGTTACCGAAACGATTGTACTCAGTACCCAACTGATGATTAGGGAGTCGTCGATGGTAGAAAGGCGAAAAAAATAAGTTTTGATAGGTATCAAATGTAATTTCATTTCTTTGTAGAAATAAAACTAACCAAACGTTATTATGCAAAGACGTTCTGCCCTAAAAAGCCTAACGGCGGCCGTTGGAGGATTAATGAGCCTACCAAGCTGGGCGCAAGCATGGACTCCCGAAACGGTAAAAGGGCCTACCCTACTCACAATCGCAGAGGAAGATACCCTCGCCGAAATCGTTGAAACCATCATTCCTGAAACCACAACTCCTGGGGCAAAATCGCTGAAGGTGCACCAATTCGCGCTTCGGATGATCAATGATTGCTACGGCGAAAATGCGCAAAAAAACCTTAAAAAAGGATTAGCTGACACCAATTCGGCCGCTCAACAAGCATACAGCAAGTCGTTTGCTGCCTGCGACGGAAAACAGCGCCTTGAACTTCTCAAAAAATTAGCCGATAACGCTGATACGAAGCCGTTTGTAAGCATGATTAAAAACCTCACCATTCAGGGCTACCAAAACTCTGAATACGTCATGGTCAATATTCAAAAATACAACATGGCTCCTGGGTTTTATCACGGTTGTGTGCCTGTAAAGAAATAGTATATTCGATTCAACGGCTTGCCCCAAACTGTTATTTGGGGCAATAATGGCATTGCGTCTCGGACGCAATTCGCTTCTTCAACCTCAAAACTGCAAATTCACCAATGTCATATTTATCTATAGATTCTATCAAAGAACGCACGTTTGATGCCATCGTTGTTGGCTCAGGCATCAGCGGAGGCTGGGCAGCCAAAGAACTGACAGGCAAAGGACTACGTACCCTCGTTCTTGAACGCGGCCGTAATGTCCAGCATGTCACCGACTACCCAACGACCATGATGCGTCCGTGGGAGTTTCCGCATTTGAATCAAATGCCCAAAGAGGTAAAAGATGCCAATCCTATCGTGAGCAAATGCTACGCTTTCAACGAAGATGCGGCCCATTTTTTTGTCAAAGACGCCGAACATCCTTACGTTCAAGAAAAACCATTTGACTGGATCCGTGGCTATCAAGTGGGTGGCAAATCGCTGCTGTGGGCGCGCCAAACGCAACGTTGGTCACAATTTGATTTTGAAGGACCCGCGCGGGATGGTTTTGCCGTGGAATGGCCCATTAACTACAACGAAATTGCGCCTTGGTACAGTTACGTTGAAAAATTTGCGGGTATTTCGGGAAACAAAGACGGCCTTCCGCAGCTTCCCGACGGGGAGTTTCTGCCCCCTCACGAACAGTCGTGCGTAGAAAAATACTTTGGGCAACAAATGGCCAAACACTACGGCGGCACTCGCCCTATCATCATTGGTCGTTGCGCTCACTTGACAAAACCGAATCCGATTCACTTCCAACAAGGACGCGCTCAATGCCAAAACCGCGCGCTTTGCCAACGTGGCTGTCCATACGGAGGGTATTTTAGCAGCAACGCCACGACAATTCCGTGGGCGATGAAATCAGGAAAGATGACCCTCAAACCCGACTCGGTGGTTCACTCAATTATTTACGACGAAAAACTGGGTAAAGCCACGGGCGTCCGCGTCATTGACGCCAAAACCAACGAAGCTATAGAGTATTATGCAAAAATCATTTTTGTGAATGCGGCCGCACTCAACACCAACTTGATTTTGCTCAACTCTACCTCTCACCGCTTCCCCCAAGGCTTGGGCAACGACAATGGACTAATGGGTAAGTATGTTGCTTTCCACAACTACCGTACAAGCATTTCGGGTGAATACGAAGGTTTTCTCGATACCACATCCGAGGGAATCCGCCCCAATAGTAGCTACATTCCTCGGTTCCGTAACTTACTTAAACAAGAAACCGACTTTTTACGCGGCTACGCTGCGGGCTTTAATGCTAGCCGTATCACCTTCAACGATCGCTCAGGCATGGGTGAAGAGCTGAAAACGTCATTGGAAGAGAAAAAATATGGCAACTGGCGCGTGGGTTCGCACATGATGGGCGAAACCATTCCGAAAGAAACCAATTTCGTAGCCCTAGACCCCAACCTCAAAGATAAGTGGGGAATCCCACAGTTACGGATTTCGGTAAGCTACGACGACAACGACGAAAAGATGGTGAAAGACTACCACGAGCAGTTGACGGAGATGTTTACCAAAGCAGGTTTCAAAAACATCCAAACCCACGATGTACCAAACAAAGCACCAGGACTTGATATCCACGAAATGGGTGGCGTTCGGATGGGGAAAGACCCTAAAACATCGCTTTTGAACAATTGGAATCAACTGCACGCTTGCAAAAACGTATTTGTTACGGACGGTGCATGTATGACTTCTACCGCCACTCAAAACCCGTCGCTCACTTACATGGCACTCACTGCTCGCGCCGCTGACTACGCCGTAAAACAATTGAAAGCGAAGAATTTGTAGTCTTTATTATCTAAAAAAAACGAGGGTCGTCATAAATTTTGGCAACCCTCGTTTTTTTATATAATTCAATAAAAATATCAGATTGTAACACATTTGTAGTTATTTTTAGACGTTTTTAAGCATTCTGAATTACTACTTTCTACCGTAGAAAGGCTAGATTCTGGGAAATAGCTTCGCCACAAGTAGGTGTGCAACACTAAAATAATCATAGCCAATCTTAAAGTGTTTACTCCTAAAACCCCATGCCTTTAGGCTGGGGGCTGTAAACAAGAGCGTAATCTAGGGCTTTAGCCCTGACATCCCTCAGTTTTTTATTCATTGCCTCGTGGTACTTTCGCCCAAAACCGCATTGTACCATGAATACTACTCAGCTTATAAAATCAGCACAAATAGACGGCGTCGAGCTTCACCAAGTTCGTTTGGTGTCATTGGATGAGCATAAAGACCATCGTGGGTCGTTTACCGAAATTTTTCAAGATCACTGGGGCACGGTGCTTAAACCCGTACAATGGAGCGCCGTAAAATCAGAAGCCAACGTTTTTCGGGGAATGCACTTCCACGTCCGCCATGATGAGTACTTTTGCCTCATCGAAGGACATTGCCTACTGGGCCTCCGCGACTTGCGGCCTGGCTCGCCTACGCAGCACAAATCTGCCTTGTTTGAATTGTTTGGTGAAGATCCCGCCGCGCTTGTTTTCCCCGTTGGAATGCTGCATGGATGGTATTTCTTTACGCCGTCTATTCACGTACAGGCGGTTTCGGAAGCCTATCCCGACTACGGCGCTGATGACAACTGGCGCTGCCGCTGGAACGATCCCGAACTTGAACTCAACTGGGGCATTGAAAATCCTATTTTAAGTGATTTAGCAGCCGACGCGCCATCGTTACAGGGGCTTATCAACGGCTTGACATTTAAGGGATATTTCTCTTAGTAATTGAACCATATAAGATATATAAGGAATTATAAGAAAAACTTATATGTCTTATATGGTTCCCAAAATTGCCAAACTGCTACGGAATAATAGACACATACCCCTTCGATTGGAGTGTAGTCATTAAAACCATGGCCGACAACGTGACATGAATCGCAGGGTTGCGCGGTTCTTTTTCCAGTTTACGCATATACAGCGACTGACCGCAGATGTAAAACTTGACACCGTTTGCCGCAAGTTCATTGATTAATGCAGTGTTAGGATTCGGCACTCCAAATTTCTTTTTGTAAGCTTCATCGCTCAAAATCAACGGCGTACCCAAAAAGTGTATCACGGCCACTACGTCTAAATTTTGCTTCGGAATTCCTGCCGACAAGTGCAAGTTTACCAAGCGAGCCAACTTATCCAAGGTACTGTTTACAGAGTCGGGTTTATCGGCTCCTTTTGAAATTTCGTACAACACTTTGTACTTCATCTTAGGGTCAACAATTGGCTCTGCTTCAGGCACTTCAAACATACCTCCCCCACTTTTGATGTAGGGAAATTTCTTTTGAGCAAAGCTAGCCAAGCTTACAAATGCCAGTAAAATAATCAATCGACAAGTACGCATACGTTTATTTGTTGAGGTGAAGAAGAGAAAATTTCAACGAAAGATACACAGACTTTACGAAACGAACCTACACGAGGGTCGTAAAACAATCTACATTTCTCCCTATTTTTGTAGCTACAAAACTGCTTAATAGACTACAAAGCATCATGTCAATTTCATCTACGCCCAAAGAACAGGGCTTTTTCTTTCCTGCCGAATGGCATCCACACCGTGCCACTTGGTTGAGTTTTCCTCATACCGAAGCCTCTTGGACGTACGAGCGTCAGCCTAAAATGCTTCCTGCGTATTTGGAATTTATTAAGGCCATCAGCGAGGGCGAAAAGGTGTGTATCAATGCGCATAACGAAACGGTTCAACAAACGATAAAACTTCATTTGTTAGGGGCTGGAATCGACCTTAATCAAATTGAGCTTCCGCTCCACGCCACCAACGACTCTTGGTGCCGCGATCACGGCCCAGGTATTTTGATTAATCCTGAAACCAAAAAACGCCTAGTGGTCAATTGGGGTTACAACGCTTGGGGAGGGAAATATCCACCGTTCAACAACGATGACCTCATTCCCGTAGCGATTGCTCATTATTTGGGCCTAGACTACGTCACGCCTGGCATCATCATGGAGGGTGGCTCAGTGGAGTTTAACGGAAAAGGGACATTACTGACCAGCAGGGCTTGTTTGCTCAACGAAAACCGCAACCCACACCTAAATCAAGCGCAAATTGAAAAGTACTTGTGCGATTATTACGGAGTGGAGCAAATCCTCTGGATAGGCGATGGCATCGTAGGAGATGACACCGACGGGCACATCGACGACACCGTGCGCTTTGTGAATGAAGATACGGTGGTAGCGATTGTTGAAGAGAACAAATCGGACGATAACTACGAAATTTTACAAGAAAATATCCACGAATTGAAGCAGATGCGTTTGCTTAATGGAAAACAGCTCAACATCGTTGAGTTGCCAATGCCAACGCCTTTGTACAGTGAAGACTTGCGTTTGCCTGCGTCCTACGCCAATTTTTACATCAGTAACGCGGCGGTCATTGTCCCAACTTTCCGCTGCGCCAACGACCAAAAAGCATTGGATATTTTGAGTCAATGTTTCACCGACCGCAAGGTTATCGGCATCGACTCTACCGAAATCGTTTGGGGCCTCGGCAGCTTCCACTGTCTCAGCCAGCAAGAACCACTGGTTTAAGTGTCGAATGCAGAGTGCAGAATGTCGAATGCTCGTGTAGAGGGTTGCTTACAACCCGATTTTTTTAGTGTCGAATGAAGAGAAAAAGTGTCGAACGTCGAGTGCGGAATGTCGAATGCTCATGTAGAAGGTTAATTACAACGTGTAGAGGGTTGCTCACAACCCGACGAAAGGGAGTGCCGAATGAAGAGAAAAAGTGTCGAACGTCGAGTACGGAATGTCGAATGGATTTTTATTCGACATTCTGCAATCTGCACTCGACACTCTATTCTTGACATTCTGCACTCGACACTCGACATTAAAACTAATGTTCCACTCCCCCTTCGCCATGAACGTGACCGTGGTCTAGTTCTTCGGCCGTAGCAGGGCGGACATTAATCACAGAGCCTTTGAAGTGCATCTTACGGCCTGCCAATGGGTGGTTAAAATCCATCAACACAAACTCGCGATTTACTTCTACGACTTGTCCCATCAAACGATGTCCATCTTCGTTGGTCATTGGAATCATATTGCCCACTTGAAGCATATCTTCTTGAACCTCACCGTCCACCTTGAAAATATCAATCGGGAGTTCGGCAACGGCTTCCATGTCATAATCGCCGTATCCTTCCTCGGGAGAAAGCGTAAAATCAAACGACTCACCCACGGCAAGCCCGTTGATTTTATCTTCAAAACTTTCTGGCAAGCCACTCATTCCTTGAATAAATTGCATTGGCTGGTCTTCACCGACGGTTTCTACCATCTGCCACTCGTCGGTATCGTTCATAATACTAAGCTCGTAGGCCAATGCTACGACTTGATTAGCTGCTATTTTCATTGGTTTAAATTTTTTGCAAACGTACTGCTTTTTAAGGGTGTAACCTAACTTGGCTTTTCGCCACAAAATAATGCCATTTTCTTCCTTCACTTGGGCGAAGCCAGCCTTCTCCAACACCCGCTGAGAATGCGGAAGCCGAACGGGCGTTTGGGCGGTAAGGGCCTGGGCTGCGGGATGTTTGAATACCCATTTCATCAGGCACTCAACCGCCTCGGTCGCAATGCCTTTGCCCCGAAAATCTTCGTCTAGGCCGTAACCCATTTCGGTTTCGCCGTTGTCATTGGGCATACCTGCCACCCCAATTCCTCCCGCTACCGAATTGCTTTCTTTTTCAACAATGAGCCAATTGGTAAACCACTGATAATTGGCCACGTTTGCCGCTGTTTCGGGCAACCAGTAATTGGCCAAGGCATCGTCGAATTCCAGTTGAAACTCTTCCTCCATTTTCATTGAGCGAGGCGAAAGCCCCAACGATTTTTGTAATCCTAAGTAGTCACTAGCGTGTAGTTGTAACTGCTGGGTAGTGAGCGGAATGAGCCGCAAACGAATAGATTCTATAAAATACATGATGAAATTCTAGCCTTTTGGGAAGGTTTGAGTACATAACAAAGGTAAAAAAAAATCTATTTTTGCGGCATGAATTTGCTTTTGTACGCCCAACAATACCGCGAAGACCTTTTACAACGAGTCGTTCCGTTTTGGCTCGACTTTGCCATCGACCGTGTCAATGGCGGGTATTTTTGCGTACTTTCCAACAAAGGAGAAGTCATTTCGACCGACAAGTGGATGGCCTGGCACGGTCAGCAAGCTTGGGCTTTTGCGAAGTTGTACCAAACCGAAGCCCGACCTGCTTTTCTGGAGTACGCTCGCCAAGGTGCTGATTTTTTGCTCCAATACGCTACCGATGCCAAAGAAAATTGGTGGGAGTCGGTGGATATTACGGGGCGGGGTGTGTCTGAGGTGGAAGACACCCAAGTCGAAGCTGCTGCCTGCGCCGCGTGGGGCATTTTGTACGACATTACCGAAGACGAAGCCTATGCCGAAGCAGCCAAAAAATCGTTGACAAAAGCCATTCGTAAGCGTGAAAAACGTCTTCAAAAATACATCGACGAGCCCATCAGCGGACGCCATTTGAAACAAATTGGGGAACTAAGCGCCCTTGCCCGTGCACTAATGGCGGCAAAAAACTGTCTTTCTGAAAAAGCGTTTCGCGAACGAGGGGAAGCGCTTTTGAACGAGCTGATAAAACATTTTTGGGAACCCCGTGCCGATATTTTACTAGAAAATGTGTTTTCAGAAGGCGGATACTCCGATTGCTTGTTGGGGCGAAGAATCCACGCAGGACGGGTTTTTGAAGCTTTCAATGCTTTTTACGAACTGACCTATTCGCTCAACAAACGGCAAATTCGCAGGCAGTTGGCCCAGCACATTGCTTACTTAGCCGAAACTACTTGGGACGAAGCCTACGGTGGTTATTATCATTGGTTGGACGTTAAAAGCCTGCCCGCCAGCGAACCCGACGCTTACTATAAATACGCTTGGGTGCAATTAGAAGCCTGCACGGCATTGCTACGAGCTTACCAAGTTTTGCAAGACCGCAGCCTTTTGAAACAATGGCAACGGGTAAATGATTATGTATGGCAACATTTCCCTGATCCTTCACCAGAAGGCGAATGGGTAGGCGTGGTGAGTAGGCACGGAGAACCGCTGCTTCCCCTCAAAGCGGCTTCTAACAAAAATGCCTTTGCCCCCATCAAAAACCTGCTGGCCTCCTCCGAATTACTGGCAAATATTGGCGCCTAAAACGTCACTTGTTTTTGCGTATCGAGTAATTCTGAAACACCGTTCTGACGCAGTAGCACATACATCCGATAGTTGCCTTTCACGACCGCCCCAGGAACAAAAGTTGCCGTAAATCCCCTATCCCAATACCAGCCTCTTCGGAGAAATGTCTTCAGCGGAAGGGCCTTCTGCATTCCTGCGGCCATGTAAGCGTGCGAAAGAGATTTAAGAACCACATAAGCTCCGTCGTCCGTGTTTTTAACAGGCCGAATAAAATCGCGGTGATAGTAAACATTCAGGTTTTTGTTGCTCCAAAAAACCGAATCAACCTTGAAATTTCCATTCGTTGAAAGTGAATCCGTCGAAGCTGTCCACTGTTTTTCGTATTGTCTAAAAAACAAGGATGGCTGGTACAGTTTCTGTAATCGGAGAAAGTCAGCCCCTGTTAAATCAAACATTTTTAGGCCCAACAAATCGGCATTGTATATCGAATTAAACTCCTGTGCCACGGCCATTCGGCGGTTATTGACCGCAGGTGCAATGGCGTAATACAACACCAAGACATTGAAAATCATCACAATTCCCATCCCAGCAGCCAACCACTTCTGGGTTATTTTTTCCCGATTCCAATCCAACACCAACAAATACGTCAGAATCAACATCCAAGTGGGATACATCCGATAGCGTCCTTTGAACATACCATATAAACCATCCCATTCGGCCCGTTTGTAAACGACGCCCAAAGAGGTCAAACACACAAATAACAGCATGTATAAGGCAAACCACTGCACTTTGTTGAGTCTTAATGTAATCGTGTATTTTTGGAATAAAGACAGGGTTGGGCTGGCGCTGTTCGGTCTGACTATCGTCTGATCTGTTGTAATTTCTGGGTTGGCTATGTCCGGTCTGACTTCCGGTCTGACTATTGTCTGACCTATTGTGATGGTAGTATATCGTAATAAAGCCCAGGCATTTACTGTCAAAAGTACTGCCCCAAAAACGACTGAAAGCCACTGAGCCAGTATAGAGGGACTGTAAGCATCAAAATTTACCGAAGATCCAATAAAGGCTAAAAAACAAATGATTGCTTGTAAATAGTTTTCCGCTTTTGTCAAATCAAGCGAACTTGGAGACGCGTGCGAATGGGTGAGTGCATAAAGTCCCATCGTTAGCACAAATGCCCCCAAAGTGAGCTTCATTTCTTTCCAACGCTTCGACAAAGCCAGAATCGTTCCTCCAATTAGAAAAGTCAACAGGCCATTTCCGTACGAAAATGTGGCAAAAACTGAGAACAAAATCCCTATCCAACTGTACTTGGGCGACAACTGTGTGTATCCATACGCAGCCATCATGGTAAAAAAGAGTAACCCAAAATTTCCGAGCGAGCTTGTTCCCCAAAAGATATTTTCAAACGAATGCACGTTGAGAACAATCCAACACAAGGGGATGAAGTAAGCAAAAGAGAGATTGAGTTTCCGAAAAACTTTGAACAATATCCCCAATTGGCCAACCCAAAGTAAATTACTGATGACCATCAATGTTTTGAAATTGACACTTCCTGTCAGCCAGTACGACAAGAGCACCACCAAACGCGTAAACACGATGCGGTGTTCGGGAAAACCGATGGTCAGCCAGTCCAGTTTGTCGCGCCAAGATGCCGCATTCTGCCATTGTTCTACAATTTGAAGCACGTGAATATCGTCGTATGCCACGTAGTTAGCATTCAATGCAATGGCTTCAAAAAAAACCACGTATATCACCAACGGTAACAAACACAGCGAAACTAAGAACCGTTTTTGGATAGAAAGATTGAAAAAAGTCATGCGTAAGGTCGAAAAACGCTTAAAATTAGTAAGTTCGTAGGCGATTTTAGTGTTTTACCCCTCAAAATGTACCCAAATCACCCTTAACTACTTCATTATCAACAAAATGAAAAATAGCTTTTATTTTTTACTCTTTTTTCCGTTCACCGTGCTCTTTGCCCAAAACACCTACCTTGTCAAAGAAAATGACCAATTGCGCCTGACGTCCGCTGGCGCTTCTTTTTTGGCAAAATTACCCCTGCATTGTATCCATACTGAATATCCCAACAAAACGGGGCATACCATCGAAGCCGAGAATGACGCCAAACTCACCCCCAAGCAGCTACACCCCGCTTTCTATGGCTGTTTGGATTGGCACTCTTCTGTTCATGGGCACTGGATGCTAGTTCGGCTTCTTAAAACTTTCAAGGGACTTCCCGAAGAAACAGAAATTCGGAACATACTGGATGATAGTTTTCAGCCCGATAAGATGAAAACCGAAGCTGAGTATTTTACCAAATATAAGTTTTCGCGCACATTTGAACGTACCTACGGCTGGGCTTGGTTGCTCAAACTCGACGAAGAATTGGCCACCTGGGACGACCCCCAAGGACGCCAATGGCACCAACATTTACGTCCGCTCACTCAGCAAGTAGTGGAGCTTTGGACGGCATTTTTACCCAAACAAACCTACCCCAATCGCACGGGTGTTCATCCCAATACGGCTTTCGGTTTGGTGTTTGCCCTCGACTACGCTCGTACGGTTAAAAATGCCGCTTTTGAAGCCAAAATCGTCGAAAAAGCCAAGTATTTTTATTTGAACAATACCCAAGCACCCGCCATCCAAGAACCCGATGGTTCCGATTTTTTATCCCCGAGTCTGGAAGTAGCAGACCTAATGCGTCGTATCTTGACGCCCGCTGCGTTCACCAAGTGGTTCAATGGATTTATGCCTGCCGCTGGTTTGCAAAACATTCTCAAACTCCCCGTCGTAAGCGACCGAAACGACATGCAGATTGTTCACTTAGATGGGCTTTCTTTGAGTCGGGCTTGGTGCTTGAAAGGCATTGTTGAAGCCCTTCCCAAAACCGACCCACGTCGGGCAACTATGCTCAAAGCATCACAGCATTTTATCAATACTACCCTACCCCAAATCACCAATGGTGGCTACGGCGGCGAGCACTGGCTGGCTTCCTTTGCATTGTATGCGTTGCAATAAAATGTGGCACAATTTTTGACAACACTTTCATTAACATGCTCATTAACATTCAATTAATGGGCATGTTTCCAAAACAATAGTATTCCTTTTTAGATGTGCATTTTTCCTACACGCTCGTAGGAAACGGCATTATTTTTGCTTCTATTTCTCCGTTGATATACTTCAACACTTGCGTTAAAAACGCATTAATTTTTTCTATTTCTTACACTTCTTACTTACCCTATGAAACAACCATTTACTACACATTGGTGGAGGGTTTTGTTGTTTTGGTCATTGGCGATATGCGCTTTTGCCCAAAACTCTCCGACCTCTCAAGAAGCTAACCTTGGTGGTTACTTTTTGAAAAAAGTGGTTAGCAATTCGACGACTCCTACGGGAGTAGGTTTTACCTACACGATTTTTTACACCATTCCTGCGGGCTCACCTGCTACGACCATCACGGATGTAGTACCTAGCCCATTGGTGGTTGACAACGTGATTGCCACCGCAGTATGTGGTACACCAAGCGTATCTCAAACAACCGTTGTCGGAGGTACGCAAGTTTCGTATCAGGTACCCGCTACTACTTCAACTTGCTCGGGCTCTTTTCAAATCAATGTAAAGTTCCCCGCTGGAACGACCTGTAACGGAGAAACCGCTCGCAACCGCGCTTGCTTACGAACCTCCACAGGCGCTGAGCTTTGTACGGGCTACGTAAGCACCACCGCCCAAGCCACCGACCCCTGGAAAGTGTATAAAGTACCCAGTGGACTGGCTTACACGGGCGGCACATGCCAGTGGGCGACTTTGAGCGACACCGTTGAATACATTGTCTCGGTTTATAAAAACACGGGATTGTACGGTTTTCTCAATTTGGAAAATGCCTCCATTGTGGATCGAATGCCAGCAGGTGCCGTATTTATTAGCGGTGCACCCATTGCTCCCGCTACGGGCTCGATCACTGCATCGGGCACCAATATCACTTGGACAGGCTTAGGGACGCTTGATGCTACGCAAAACTATTTCCAGCGGCAGGCCAAAATCAAAATCTATTATCCTGGTTTTGCCATCAACACCAGTCGCACCAATAAAGCAGTGTTAACGGGTGATTTGGGCAAACCCACCTCGCCCAATTGCGGAAAACACGCCGATTCGCTCCAAATTTGTGTGACCAAATCAGCCCCCGTTACCTCTGGACAAATCAGTAAATACGCCTATGTATCGGGCAATGCTCGTGGTTGCGCAGGGTACTACAACATCGTCGTCTGTAACAATGGCACCTCTCCCCTCACTAACTTCAATGTCTATGACAACATACCAACGGGTATTACGGTCACTAGCATTCAGGTAACAGGAACAGCGGCTAACCCTGTCACTGTCAATGTTAATTCTGCTAACGTTTTGGTCAATGCCACTTCTACACAAACTTACACCGCCACGTTAGGGAATAATCCTGCCATTTATTTCCAAAATAATGGCACGCTCGCCGTGGGAGCTTGCGTTTCGTACCGCATCAACTTTACCATTAACTCAATAGCTCCTAGCAGTATCTTAAACTGTGCGAGTTTAAGGTACCCTATGCCTAATCCTACGACGGTTCGTACATCTTGTAATACCATCGCGATTTATCCGCCAACAACCAACGTTTGTGCTTTCAAAGAAATTTGTAACAAACAAGCCACTTATAACCAAGGGCAAGTGTTGCGGTATCGTTTACGGGTTCAAAACATCGGTACAGCTGTGCTATCGGGCGCTTACATCAATGATTTATTGAATGCAAATTTGCAGTACGTCGGAAACGAAACCTACTATACCTCAAGTAATTACAGCCCAGTATGTACGGCAGGCTCGGGTATCCCCGTTGGAACTACTGCTTGGACGGGCGTTTCTACCGCCCACGCAGGCAACAATCTACGTTGGAACATCCCAACCATCGGTACTAGCTGCGCCAATGTTTATTACCCCAACTGTGGTCAGTATGGAACCGCTGGCGTACCTTTTTATTTCATCGAATTTGACGTAAAAGTCCTCAACAATGCTGCCGTTGGCGTTATTCCTAACTTCTTTAGAGTTCATTCCAATTTGTCGGCAGTACTAGCTACTTCCAATACCGAATATTTGACAACAAACGCCGTTTTTGGCTTTACGTTGGATAAAAAGGTAAGCAAAGACAACGGGGCAACCTTCGCTACCTCCGCAGTGACCACCCCAAATACCAACGTGATATATCGCTTGGGATTGACCAAAACGGGCGCAGCTCTAAAGAACCTATTGTTTTTTGATATGCTCCCCCGCGACAAAGTAACGACGGACTTTTTGATGCTCAACCGAGCTGTTAGCCGTGGTAGTCAGTTTGATGTTTTGCACCAAAATTTTGTAAGTGCAACGCCACTGAGTGCTTCGTCCACCTACGCCAATTCGGTCAACATTTGCCTTCCTGACCTATCGTATTCTCCTGGAGGTTGTAATACCACCACTTGGACAGCCGCAGCGCTCAGTGCTCGTAATGTAAAAGCGAATTTTGGCAGTAGTTTTATGCCAACCGCTACGCAGCTATATGACTTCAGGGCTTTGGTAAGCGCCACGGCACAAAACACCCAAAAAGCGTGTAACACCTTTGCCGCAACAGCGGCGGCCTTGATGTACATCAACAACGCCAATACCGACGTAAACCTCACCCCAAGTGAGTCTAATTTGACCTGTGTTTCCATTGATGCAGCGGCGGTAAATTGTTGCGAAAAAACCCAAATTGTTCAGACCGACAAATTGTGTTGTAGCAAATTGAAAGTCGCGTGTCCAGTAAAACAAATCAAGGTAACTTTGACCAACGGCACGTTTACGAACTTGGCATGGACCTGCAACCCCGCACCGACAAGCTACGTAGGAACTTCAACTTATACCTTTACCCCAACAGGTACTTGCGACTCTACAACTGTTGATGCGTGTTTCAAAGCTACTTCGAGCGGTAATGTGGTTGTTACTTACAACATTACGTTTGCCAATGGTACTACTTGCACCAAAACCGAGTCGAAGAAATGTTGCTGTAACCCTGCCATTACCGTTCCCAAAACAGCCTGTCTGGGACTACCCGTGACGTTGCGGTTGGTCGCAAGCGATTGTCCTGTTCAAAATGTATTGTGGAACTTTGGCGATGGATTCACCTCTACAGCGCTTAACCCAAGTCATACTTACACTAATCCAGGTACTTACACAGTTACACTCACCTACGACAATGGCTGTGGAAAACAAACACTTACGTACCAAATTGTGGTAGCAAAATGTGTATGTACCGTCACGCCATGTATCAGTTATGCAGCCAATGGCTTGCAAGTATTGTTTAATTCAACAGGAAGTGCAAGTACGTATCCTATCTCCGCCTACCATTGGGATTTTGGTGATGGTAACTGGTCAAACAATGCTACCTTCTCGCACACTTACCTCAGTGCAGGTACGTATAATGTCTGCTTGACCATTTATGCCGACAATGGAAATGGCCCTTGTGAGTGCGTAGCCAAAGCTTGTCGTACCATAACAGTAACGCCAGGCATGGGAACTGCTGGGAATTGTGCCCAAATGCTTCCTGCCAACCTCTTGTCGGAACCTTCTAATGCCACTGTACGAGAAGCCGCCGTTGAGATAACTCCTGCCCTTGAGGAAGAAAAAGAATTGGAACCATCATTGTTAAAAGTAATGCCCAATCCGTTTGAAAATGTAATGAAAGTGAAGTTGGATAACTTGCTCAAATCAAGGAGTTTGACCGACAAATCGCAGCTTGAACTTCATACCATACAAGGTAAGTTGGTTAAAACGGTTACCCTCACGGGCAACGCAAACGAAGTGGAAGTCTCGACCCAAGAACTCTCGTCGGGGACTTATATTCTTTCCTACAAACGAAACGGAAAAGTGGAGTCGTCGGTGAAGGTAGTTAGGGAGTAGAAATAACAAACCTCCCGAAAGTTCAAAACTTTCGGGAGGTTACAAACTTTCGGGAGGCTCTATTTTTAATAAACCGCCTGATAATCAACCACCACATCCATTTTTGTCCAGCGACGTTTTTGGACTTGGACGGGGTTAATATTCAT
The DNA here is from genome assembly GCF_057652155.1 of Runella sp. R0.1_18. Classification (NCBI taxonomy): domain Bacteria; kingdom Pseudomonadati; phylum Bacteroidota; class Cytophagia; order Cytophagales; family Spirosomataceae; genus Runella; species Runella sp. R0.1_18. The sequence continues at coordinate 175,951 of NZ_JBYFCK010000013.1, read as the reverse complement.
GGCATCATCAAATAGATTGGCATAAAGTCCTTTTTCTTCTTTGGTAAAAACAGAATAGTAGCCCACTGGCAGCGTCACTGAAAAACGCCCTTTTTTATCGGTTTTTACTTTTTTGACGAGTTTTGAACTTACTTTTTGGTAAAAACCTGCATCTTCTCCCGCCTCTACCTGTTTGTCATTCGTCAAGGCATAAATATACACCTCTCGAACCACGGGAACCGCCTTAGGAACCGACGTTTTAGCACCGATGGTAGGCATAAAATTCCCATCCTTCCAAAGTACTTGTCCCGAAATCCCTTGGGTGTTTTTTTGAGCCACTGCCAACGTTGTTATCAACAACACAAGGCAACTACCTAACCAGTAAATGCGCATAATTCAAAAGGTTTGATGAATCCCCTACGCTTCTACTTTTTCTAGGGCATAGATGTCGGTTACTTCATCCAAAATCTCTAGAATATGAGCATAGTCGAGGGTTTCCACTAAACGCATCCGGTAGGGTTTAAAATTGTTCAAGCCCTTAAAATAAGTAGCGTAGTGGCGGCGCATTTCCAAAATCCCCGTACGTTCACCTTTCCATTTGATCGAAAAATCGAGGTGTTTACGACACACGCGTACGCGCTCGGCGGTAGTAGGTGGTGCTAAATGCTCGCCCGTTTTGATAAAATGTTTGATTTCGTTAAAAATCCAAGGATAACCGATACTCGCCCGTCCAATCATGATGCCATCCACGCCAAAACGGTTACGATATTCGATGGCTTTTTCGGGGCTATCAATGTCGCCGTTTCCAAAAATAGGAATTTTGATGCGTGGATTATCCTTGATTTTGCCAATGAGCGTCCAATCGGCATCGCCTTTGTACATCTGAACGCGCGTGCGCCCGTGCACAGTCAATGCCTTGATGCCAATGTCTTGCAAGCGTTCGGCTACGTCCTCGATATTTTTGGTGGATTCGTCCCAGCCCAGGCGGGTCTTGACCGTCACAGGCAAATGCGTAGCTTTCACGACGGCCTCGGTCATTTTAACCATTTTGGGAATATCTTGCAACAATGCCGCGCCTGCTCCGCGACAAGCGACTTGTTTTACAGGGCATCCGTAGTTAATATCAATCAAATCGGGACCTGCTTTAGTCGCAATTTTGGTACATTCGCCCATGGTTTCGATGTCGCTCCCAAAAAGCTGAATCCCGATAGGACGTTCGTATTCAAAAATATCTAATTTCTGCACGCTTTTTGCCGCATCGCGAATCAAACCTTCCGACGAGACAAACTCGGTGTACATCAAATCAGCTCCACCTTCTTTACACACCGCCCGAAACGGTGGGTCAGACACATCTTCCATCGGTGCCAACAACAACGGAAACTCTCCTAATTCTATATTTTCAATTTTTACCATTGCTAACCAAAAATTGGTACGTAAAATAATTAATCCCCAAAAACACTCCCTTGCGAGGATACAAAGTTCGTTCTTTTTTCTTTATCTCTGAAAATAACCTATTTTTGCTCTCTAAAATTCAACGACACACAAATCGTAATTCATACTTCGTAAATCATACAATAGAAGAATGCCTTATTTATTCACTTCAGAATCAGTATCGGAAGGCCACCCCGACAAAGTCGCCGACCAAATTTCGGACGCCCTTATTGACCACTTCATGGCGTTTGACCCTACGTCAAAAGTAGCCTGTGAAACGCTCGTTACAACTGGCCAAGTAGTTCTGGCAGGTGAGGTAAACAGCAAAACATACCTCGATGTACAGCAAATTGCACGTGAAGTAATCGCCAAAATCGGCTATACCAAAGCTGAGTATATGTTTGAAGCGCACTCTTGCGGTGTTCTTTCGGCCATTCACGAACAATCAGCCGACATCAACCAAGGCGTTGACCGTCAAGCAGCAGATGATTTTGAAAGTAAGGCAAATGCCCAAGGTGCAGGTGACCAAGGAATGATGTTTGGCTACGCAACCCGCGAAACCGATAACTTCATGCCATTGGCGTTGGACTTGTCGCACAAGATTTTGGAAGAATTGGCCGCTATCCGTCGCGAAAACAAGCGCATTAAGTACCTTCGTCCTGATGCAAAGTCGCAGGTAACAATCGAATATTCTGACACCAACAAGCCTATTCGTATTGACACCATCGTAGTGTCAACGCAGCACGATGACTTTGGCGATGATGAAACCATGTTGGCACAAATCCGCAAAGACATCATTACCTACGTGATTCCACGCGTAAAGGCCAAGTTGAAGCCTTCGTTGCGCAAATTGTTCAACGACCAAATTACGTACCACATCAACCCAACGGGCAAATTCGTAATCGGTGGCCCTCACGGCGATACTGGTTTGACAGGCCGTAAAATCATCGTGGACACTTACGGCGGTAAAGGCGCTCACGGTGGTGGTGCTTTCTCAGGTAAAGATCCTTCAAAAGTGGACCGTTCGGCAGCTTATGCAACGCGCCACATTGCCAAAAACTTGGTAGCAGCAGGCGTTTGTGACGAAGTATTGGTTCAAATTTCATACGCTATCGGAGTAGCTAAACCTTGCGGTTTGTACGTAAACACGTACGGAACATCGAAAGTAAAAGGCGAAAATGGCAAAAAATTGAACGACGGTGAAATCGCTAAAATCGTAGAAAGCGTATTCGATATGCGCCCATACGCGATTGAGCAACGTCTCAAACTCCGCAACCCAATTTACTCAGAAACAGCCGCTTACGGCCACATGGGTCGCGAGTCGCAAGTAGTAACGAAAGTATTCAAAAACGCAGGTCAAGTGGCTGAAGTGGAAGTTGAACTTTTCACTTGGGAAAAACTTGATTACGTTGACGCCGTAAAAGCTGCTTTTGGTTTATAAGTAATTTCGGTTTCTCCTCTGCATACGTTCGGTTATGAGTAACCGAACGCACAACAAAAATCCCCCGTTCTTAACTGAGCGGGGGATTTTTGTTTGTGTTGTTGGATGCTCACATCCAACAACACAATAAGTCGTACCTACGTCAGGTTGAACGCATTAAAAAAAGTAGCCTCAGCGAGGCTAAATCTTAATAGAAAAAAGGGATAAAGGCCATCCAAAAGCCCCATCGGGGTGACATCTTTGACCGAACGTCGTCCGCCCAGATGGGGCTTTGTGGTGGATTTGATTCATTTTTCTACTAAGATGTAGCTCCTCTGGAGCAATCAATAGCCGCTTTATATTTTAATGCGTTCAACCTGTACCTACGTATCTTAGCAAAATGAAACAAAGAATAATGTGTAAATTGCATTAAAATCAATGCGCGAATGGCTAAATACATCAATCCCTATACCGATTTTGGCTTTAAAAAATTGTTTGGTGAAGAAGCCAACAAAGACTTATTGATTGATTTTTTAAATCAGCTTCTTCCTCAACATCATCAAATAACTGAACTTAACTTTCGTAATGTAGAAGGTTTTGCAGAAATACCCATTGAACGAAAAGCTATATTTGACATTCATTGCCAAACAAAAAGTGGTGAAAGAATCATTGTTGAAATGCAGAAAGCAAAGGTGAATTTCTTCAAAGACCGCTCACTTTTTTATGCAACGTTTCCTATTCGCGAACAAGCTAAAAGGGGTGAATGGGATTTTCGACTCACTCCTATTTACATGATTGCTATTCTTGATTTTCAATATGATGAACAAGAAGAAAAACAGAAGTTTTTGCGAAGCGTTAAGCTCAAAGACCAAGACGGCGATATTTTCTTTGATAAATTAACATTCAAGTTTTTGCAAATGCCCTTGTTTTCAAAAACAGAACATGAACTTCAAAGCCATTTCGATAAATGGATTTACTTCTTGAAAAAACTAGAAAGTTTTGATGAGATACCAACCATACTAAAAGAGCCTATTTTTGAAAAAGCCTTTGAAGTAGCCGAAATAGCAAATATGTCGCCTCAACAGTTTGAGTTGTATCAAGAGAGCCTAATGACGTACATTGAGGTAAAAGAAGTAGTAAAAACGGCTGAATTGGACGGAGTAAAAAAAGTCGCAAGAGAACTGAAAGATGACGGGGTTTCGGTTGAAAAAATCATGAAATACACCAACCTTTCTGCCGACGAAATAAAGAATCTTTAATAAGCGGAGAAAAAAAATATCCTCCGCCCCATTCATCACAGACTTATACCTGGCGAAACAACTTCGCGTCGGCCCAAAAAGTACCAAAAGGAACAATAGAGACGAGCAATGCCAAAGCCGTTTTTTTCAGAGGCCAGTTGTACTCAATTTTACTCTGCACAACCGCCAATACGTACAACACAAACAGCAAACCGTGCACCATACCAATCACTTTGTTGGGGCCTGGCATCTCGGCATAATACTTCAATGGCATGGTTACGAACAGGATAAGCAAAAACGAAACACCTTCTATAAAACCAATGACCCGCAATCGTCCTATTTGAGTTTTAAGTAAATCCATTCTTTTCTAAAATTAAGGTTGAAAAACGCACCAATCAATCTACAAAGAAAGGCGATTTACTACTTCATTTAGCGTTTATATACCAAAAAATTAAGGCGGCCCAAACAATACCTCTGTTACCTCTCGCCAGCTTTTGGCCTTCCGAACATCCCTAACAATGTCTCGCCACTCGTGAAAATTGAGATAGACCACGTTGTTGGAAGTTACAGGCTTCGTTAGCCCGTAAATGGGTCGTTCGGTTTCTTCTTGAAATGTTCCAAACAAGCGATCCCAAAGAATAAAGGTGGTTCCAAAGTTTTTATCAAGGTAAGCATCATTTTTGCCATGATGCACCCGATGATGCGAAGGCGTAACAAAAATATACTCAAACCAGCGAGGCATCTTGGTAATGACCTCCGTATGAATCCAGAACTGATACAATAAGTCGATTTGGTAACACATAAACGTAATCACGGGGTGAATGCCTGATAGCCAAACGGGCAGGAAAAAGATGATTTTGATGTGCTGCGTCCACGAATTTCGAAACGAAGTGGACAAATTTAGGTGTTCCGACGAATGGTGTGTTACGTGGGTAGCCCACCAAATCCGTTGTTTGTGCGCAATGTAATGGGCAAAATAATTACAAAAATCAATGCCTAAATATGCCAACACCCACGCCCACCAAGTATTTGGGATACGCCACGGTACGAGTTCGTAGCAAAACAAACTCAAACCAACCGTAAACGCTTTCAATAATCCATTGATAACCAAACTCCCAACCCCGATTCCGACCGAAGCTTTCAAATCATCAGCATCATAATGATGATGCGGGTCGTGGCGTAAAAACCAGTATTCAAGGGCTACAAAAATAAAAATAACGGGGGCTGCGTACAGCAATAGTGGCTGCACGTCTTGTTCAAACTGCAAAGGATTCATCAGAATGTCGAATTAAAAATGGAGGATATCGAATAAGAAATCACTGAATGTCAATACGTTCATACGCTTTGGCATGGGTGTCAGTATCGAAACCAAAAAGCTCCACGTACTTTACTTTTGGAATAAACGCATTGTTGGCCAACTGCACAAACACTTTCTGTAACAGCACTTTACGGCCATTAATGTGGGTCATAGCCACGGGTTTATTTTCTTGATACGTAACCCAAATTTGGCGTTTCTTAAACGCATTCAAGGAAATTTCGTAGGTATTGGCACTAGGAGTTGAATGGTGTTTGTAGCCATAAGCTAGCTGCCACTGAAGCGTCGAGAGACTTTCACGTTGCCCGCGGTCGGCGTACCGTATCCAATATACGTTCATCGGGCTTTCATCGTCCAATTTTTTGTCCGCACCGACATTCGCCTCGTACATGACGGTATTGATGTTATTGCTCCGTTGGATGTAGAACAAATGGTTTGATGTGCGCGGAGGCTCGGGGAAATGGAGTTTTGAGGGCGTTTCATCGGCACAAAAAGTACCCAACGCCCCTGCTACCAGAAGCATACTCAAAAGTTTCATAGCTGTAAGTAAGGTTGTTTTTAAGACCTTCAAACCCATGACAACTCAGCGCAGCATCCCCCCTATGGCTGACATTACTTTTTTACAAATGGTACTTTTACCGAAAAATACGAAGTAAATAGACCGTCAAAGCAGTAATCACTACCTCAAACACCAACAAGGCATTGACAATTCCGACGTGGTCAGACAGGTAGCCAAGAAAAATAGCTGGAATCCCAAAGCCGATGTAGCCCATAAACATGTAGCCCGACACCGCCCTTGCCCGCTGAACCCCGCCATAGTTAGCGATTAACGCCAAGCCTCCCACGTACGAAAAGCCGTAGGCCGCCAAGCCAACGAGTGTAGTTCCACTCAAAATTACCCACAATTGCCCCAAGTGACTGCCCAAAACTACAAGCCCGAAACCCAACGGTACCAGTACATAACCGATGCGAACCGATTGTTTCGGGTCGTTTTTACGAATAAAAGGTTGCAAGAAAGCGCCCGTCCAATTGATTAAGACCAAGCAAAAGCCCGCGTAAGGCGTCAGATGAAATTTCGCCAATTGGGTCGGGATAATGGCAATGACCGTGCCCGTTGCCGCCCAACAAATCGCAATGGCCATGTTGACGGGAAAAGAGCCTTTAGGAAAATAGGGAAGTCGAAGGATATTGCCACCAATGGGTTTGGGGTTAGGCAACGTAAAAAGAAGGATAAGTCCAATAAAAGTGATTCCTAAAAGCAAATAATACGTAGGCGGAACAAGCTGAAAATCAACGAGCAAATACAAGGTGGTGGCAAGTGCGCCTCCACTGAAACCAATTGCCGTAGAAAGTGAAGCCAAATTAGCGGCTTTGGTTGGCGCATTTTTGTCGGGGTACAAAACTTCGGTTAAATAGGCGGTTCCAGTGCCCATACTCAACGCCAAAGCAACCCCTTGTAACATCCGAGCAAATACCAAAGCCGTTACATTGGGAAAAATAGTAATGACGAGCGTAGCTAAAAAGGAACAAAAAACGCTCACAATCAGCACAGGTTTTCGCCCGATTCGGTCAGAAATTCCCCCTAAAAAAACGTAACAAGGCAGCATACCTGTAATGTACGCTGCCAAGACTAAAGCAGTTTGGCCGTTGTTGAGTCCTGCTTCAGCCGCATATACCCGAAAAAGGGGCATCGAGATATTTACGGCCAAAGTAACCAGCAACAACGCAAACGAAATAATGCGAAAAGGCGGCATTAGCATACACCCGTTTCGAGGTCACATGCTTCTCCTTGCGTTGGCGCTTGAATAGGTGCTTTTACCGCAATATCTGGCAATGCTTGCAAAAATAAGTCCGTTGGCTGCGCGCCTGACACCGCGTATTTGTCGTTGATGATATAATACGGCACACCGCTCACGCCCATCAAACGGTTTTGGTAAAGAAGTTGATCCACTTCTTCTGAGCCCTTTTCAGAAGCAATAAATTGACGCACTTCTTCGGCATCTAACCCCACCGACTGCGCCACTGCTACTACGTTTTCGACATTGGCAAGGTTAACACGGTTTTCAAAATAAGCTTTAAAGAATGCCTCTACCAATTCCAATTGTTTGCCTTTTTGCTGGGCAAACCATACCAAACGGTGCAAACCATGCGTGTTGGGTGAAACTTGTTGGTTCAACAAATCAAATTCTAGCCCTTCGCCCGCCGCCACATTCGACACTTGGTTGGTCAATTCATAAAAACGCTCTTCTCCGCCAAATTTAGCCGAAAGCCTTTCTTTCATATTTTCTCCTTCCAGCGGCGTATCTGGTGAAAGCTGAAAAGGTAAGTAACTGATTTCAAACGTGTAATCATCTTTGAGCTGGTCAACTGCCTTTTCCAAGCGGCGCTTTCCGATGTAGCACCACGGACAAACAACGTCCGAAACGATGTCGATTTTAATGTGTGGTTTCATGTCAACTTTTTTTCTTATTTGATTACTTTCAAAACCCGCACGCGTTCGTTATCGTTCATTTTTAGCACATAACTCCCTTGAGGCATTGCCGTCGGTAGTGTCAGTTTACTTGATGGTTCGTTGGCCATGACCGACTGCTGTAACCATACTCGCCCCACCACGTCTGTCAATGCAACTTCCACTTTTTTTCCCGTAAATTCAGCTCCCCATTGAATCTGTAACGCATTGGCATTCCCCAATGGATTCGGAAACACAATGACTTCCGCTGGTTTATTTCCACCAACTCCCATGGGCAAATATTTGGCCCGTGCCACCTCCGTCGCTGCGGCAAAAGTGGGAATGCCGTAGCCAAATTGAGGGGTTGGGCTGGCAAAACGATCTCCTGCCCGACGAATACAATCAATTACTTGCATGGCGGTAAGTTGGGGTTGTGATTGCCAAAATGCCGTAACCAAACCCGCAATCAACGGGGCAGAATACGACGTTCCGTTGCCAGCGGTCACATTGCCCGCTTGATTTGATAAAACAGTGGCAAACCCTTGAGCGCAGACGTCAGGTTTCACCCGCCCGTCGGCCGAAGGACCAATGGAACTAAACGACGCCAATGCTTTGGTACTTCCCACGGCTCCCACGGCCAAAATCGAATCGGCATCGGCAGGGGCTGAAATGTATTTCCACGCGCTCGCCCCTTCGTTCCCAGCCGAGGCCACTACCACCATTCCAGTCGCTGCTGCCCAGTCGGCCGCACGCGTAATCAGCGTCGTTTTACCGTTCATATCGGCGTAGGTATAATCGTCGGCTTCGTTATCAAATTGATAGTAACCCAATGAAGTATTGATAACATCAACTCCAAGGCTATCGGCGAACTCGGCCGCAATGAGCCAATTGGCTTCCTCCAAACGCGACTCACTGTTATCGTCTTCCGTACGGAGAAGTGCGTAAGAAGCGCCGTAAGCTGGACCAATCAAGCTATTTTCTTTAAAGCTTGCCATGATACTAAACACGTTGTTTCCGTGCGAATGGTCTTCGTAAACGCTAGTTTCGTTGGCCACAAAATCGTAAGTAACCACCACACGTTTGTCGGAAAACAATGTACTCAGCGCAGGATTTGTATTGGAATTTAAGAAACCAGCATCCAAAATCGCCACCAACATTCCTTTGCCATTGTAGCCTTGGTCGTGCATGGCATCGGCACCCAACATTTGAATTTGGCTAAGCGAAGCTCCATAATTGAAAGCATCCATGCCAAATTTTTGTTGCGCGGCATTGGTTTGTTTTTCGGCAGACAAACGGGCCGTACGAAGGGAACGATTAAACTCAACCCCTTTCACCGACGACAACGCCCGAATGGCCGTCAGTTGTGCCGAGGTTGCTTCAACCAATACGGCATTCAACCAACGGGAGGTGTACCAAACTTTGGCACCCGTTTGACGAATTTGAGATACATAACTAGGATTGACAGGCAAATCTCTCGACGTCAGCGCAATCCCTTGTCGCGAACGACGATCCACGGAGCGCTGACTCAGATAGGCCGTGGGTTTGTCGGTCGTAAAGGGCGTACCTGTTTTGTCTTTTAACAAAACCAAGTACTTGGCGGTCTGCGCCTGTACCATCCCACTCCACATAAAAAGCCAAGTGAGTACCGCCACAAAAAGCCATTTACTCTTCTGATTACCAATCATTTGTGTGTATTTTTATGTATTTATTCTTTTTCTAGGGTTCGACACTCGCTCCTCGGGTTGTGAGCAACCCTCAACACGATTCGACATTCTGCATTCTACCCTCGACATTCTCTACAAATATGTAGCTCCTCTGGAGCAACCAATTTCGACATTCTACCTTCGACACTCGCTCCTCGGGTTGTGAGCAACCCTCCTCACGATTCGACATTCTGCATTCTACCCTCGACATTCTCTACAAAGATGTAGCTCCTCTGGAGCAACCAATTTCGACATTCTACCTTCGGCACTCACTCCTCGGGTTGTGAGCAACCCTCAACACGATTCGACATTCTGCATTCTACCCTCGACATTCTCTACAAATATGTAGCTCCTCTGGAGCAATCAATTTCGACATTCTACCTTCGACACTCACTCCTCGGGTTGTGAGCAACCCTCCTCACGATTCGACATTCTGCATTCTACCCTCGACATTCTCTACAAAGATGTAGCTCCTCTGGAGCAATCAGTTTCGATATTCTCTACTCTACCTTCGACACTCGCTTGTCGGGTTGTGAGCAACCCTCAACACGATTCGACATTCTGCATTCTACCCTCGACATTCTCTACAAAGATGTAGCTCCTCTGGAGCAATTCAGTTTCGATATTCTCTACTCTACCTTCGACACTCGCTCACCTACTCTACCCCTGTGCGTTTAAAACGAACGAACTGACGTGTTCCAAAATCGACTTGTGCCTTTCCAATACAAGAAGGCGTTGACGAGCAAAATTGCACATTAATTCGTTCACGATAAATCAGTCCCACGCCCGCTGCGTATGTTTCAATACGTTTATCCTGATTCACCAGTGTTGAGTCATTTTGTTGAACTACCGTTACCGTTCTATCAAAAGCTGTTCCTCCGATTTTTATCGACTTATTTACTTCTTTTAATAAATACTCATCTTCTCCCAAATTGTTGTAAACATTCCCATTCCAAGTGCGTTTTTCTGCAAGAGGGAACACCATTTTTACGTATTCTCGACCACTTTCGTTGCGGACAACATAGTCGATTTTTAATCGTACTGTAAACGTAGAATCTGGAATCCAAGGCTGGCCTTCCAATGTCCGACGGAAACGGGCAATACGATGTACTTTATCCCCCGCAGGATCAAGGTAAGTTTCGGCCACCTTTTCTCTCCATTGAAACGCCCGAACCACGGCTGGGCGTCCAAGAGCTACTTCTTCTTCGTTTACGTCATATTCCACAAATCGCCCTACCTCCAGTGGAAAAAATTCACTACCTTTCAACGGCGTAGCACAATCATTGCAAGGTGAACTGCAAGAATTTATCCCAAAAGTCAAAACTATGCCTATCAAAGTCCAGTTTATTAAAGAAAAGTGTCTTAACAAAATGGTCACACAAAAATCCCAATAAACACGCTTCATTGTTCTATTTTCGTTTTAGTTTACCTCAAAAGACCAATATTAGAATTGAGTTAGAATTAACGAATATCGGAACAAATATAACGGTCTATTGCTTTTTCAACTATCAACCCATCCAAGAAAACGCATGAATTCGCAGTATATACGGCAAATTGTAGAACAACTTGCTATTTCGACTGGGCAACCCGTTGTAACCCACCGAACGACCTACGACCAAGTCGAGCAGACGTCTTCATATTCAGGAACAGATATACATCGGTTTATTGAAGACCTCCACCGAAGCGCTCGGCTCAACAACCTAACGTTGGTGGTGAATTGTTTGCCCAAAGACCAGTTTGTTTCGTTTATCGAATCAGCAACCCACCCAGTGCTTTACTTTGAGAAGCATAGTTTGGGCCTCACCCCTGTCATTGTAGGCAAAGATGATCAAGGCGTCCCCATTCTTTGGAGCCCCATCATCGAAAACCGTCCTCGCCATACCACAGCAGAAGTATTATCTCCTTTGGTGTTTGAAAACCAATCTGACACTTCTAAAAACGGACAAGTATTGTATATCACCGCTTTTCCGATGCAGCCTCTGGTGAGCGACGACAGCACATTAAGCCAAACTGAGAACGAAATTCTCAGCCCTGTACAGCGGCTAATTCGTCTGTTGCGTAACGAAAGCAAAGACATAGGTTACATCTATTTTTATGCCGTGGTGGTCGGTCTAATTAGCCTCGTGTTACCATTAGGCGTACAAGCTATCTTTAGTTTGGTTTCGAGTGGTTCTGTGTTTAGTTCCGTCTATGTGCTAATGGGCTTGGTTGTACTGGGACTTATCGGAAGTGGGATTATGCAAATCATCCAAGTGTCGCTGGTAGAAACCCTTCAAATGCGAATCTTTGCCAAAGCAGCGTTTGAGTTTACGTACCGTGTACCACGTTTGAAATACGAAGCCCTCCGCCAAGACAATCCTACGGAGCTTATGAACCGTTTTTTCGACGTACTGACCATCCAAAAATCGCTTCCTAAGTTTTTGATAGAGCTCACTGCTGCTTTATTACAAATCATTTTTGGGTTACTTTTACTTTCGTTTTACCACCCTTTCTTTATTGCTTTTAGCTTATTTGTCATTCTAATCTTCCTTGCCATTATCCGAATTAACGGACGCAAAGGACTAGAAACCAGCATTAAAGAATCAAAATACAAATACCGCGTTGTGGCCTGGCTCGAAGGAATGGCCAGTACACTATTTTCATTTAAAACCGCAGGCTCAACCCACCTACCCATTCAGCGCATGGACGGGCTCGTGACCAATTACCTCACCTACCGAAACAAGCACTTCAAAATTTTAAAAGGATTTTACTACTATTCGTTGGCCTTTAAGGTAGTTGTCATCGGTGGTTTATTGATTCTGGGAACGTACTTACTTGTCAACCGCCAAATTTCGTTAGGCCAGTTTGTTGCTTCCGAAATCGTCATTGTGTTGTTGACAGCTGCCGTTGAAAAACTACTGTTGAGTATCGATGTGGTTTTTGACCTCCTTACAGCAGTCGATAAACTAGGATATGTTTCTGATTTAACGTTGGAAAAAGAAGGTGGTTTGCGTTTCTCAGCTACGCAGTTTCCCAAAGGGCTTGAACTTAAAACACGGCAGTTGAGCTACACCTATCCCGACGCTTCTAGCCCTGCTATCAAAGAAATTTCGATGGATATAAAGCCTGGAGAGCGGATTTGTTTGACAGGGCAAAATGGTTCGGGAAAACATACACTTTTAAAATTGCTTTCGGGCATCCTTACCGAGTATGAAGGAAGCCTTATTTATAATGGTGTTTCTATGCGGGACTTAGACATCACTACCCTGCGTAATTACCTGAGCATGAACTTTCCCAACCAAGAAATTTTCGACGGAACTATTCTCGAAAATTTGACCATGGGGCGCGCAGGCATCACGTTGGAGCGTGTTATGGATGCCCTAGAAAAGCTACACCTTACCGAAGAAATTGCCCAATTGCCCGATGGCCTTGCCACCTCAATCATCTCGGGTGGGCGCCATTTCTCGTTGAGTTTTGTGACCAAAATTGCCCTAGCTCGTTGTTTGCTTACTCAGCCTAAATTGCTCTTATATACCGATGCCCTTCGGCAAATAGAACGCAGCGAACGGATTAGAATCATTGAATTCTTGACAGATCCTGCTCACAATTGGACGCTTGTGGTACTTTCCAACGACCCCGCATTTATGGGAGCCTGCGACCGCGTGGTGGTCTTGGAAGAAGGCCAAATTCTCGCCGAAGGCCCCTACAAAACTGTATTAAAGCACGTTGCAACGCTCGAAAACTAAGACCATGCTCAATATATCAAAACAGCGGGTCAATGTACCTGCCATCGAAAATGAAGTCAATTCACTTCATACCCTCCATTCCCCAAAAACCGCCAGGATTGTTTATCGCTGGATTTTGGGTATCGTCATTGTTTTAATTCTGGTGATGTTTTTGCCTTGGCAACAAAACATCAATGGGAAAGGCTACGTAACCGCCCTGACCCCCAAAGACCGTCCCCAAAATATTCAGAATGCCGTAGCGGGACAAATTCAGCAATGGCATGTTCGAGAAGGCGACTACGTCAAAAAAGGAGATACGCTTGTCACTATTTCGGAAGTTAAAGATGATTATTTTGACCCGCAAATACTAATCCGAACTCAAGAGCAAATTCAGGCCAAGCAAGAGGCTATCAATGCTTACAAAACCAAAATTCAAGCCACTGATTCGCAAATTTCATCGTTGCGACAAGGGCTTCAACTGAGCCTTGAAAAAACGCGCAACAAGTTGCTCCAGGCCCGTCTTAAAGTAAAAAGCGATAGTGCCGATTTCATCGCTATCAATCGGGGTTTTGAGATTACTAAAGAGCGCCTCGAACGTGGGGAAGCCATGTACAAAGATGGGACGATTTCGTTGGTGGACTTGGAAAGCCGTCGGGTAAAGTTTCAAGAAGACCAAGCAAAATTTGTATCACAAAGTCAAAAATTGGCCATTTCGCGCAATGAACTCATTAATGCACGCATTGAGCTCAGTTCGGTTGAGGTTGACTACCAAAAAGACATTGCCAAGTCGTTTTCCGACCGCAGTACAGCACTTTCAAGCCTCGCTGATGGTGAGTCTGAGTTGTCGAAACTTAAAAACAAATACGAAAATATCCGAATCCGCCGCGAACAATATATAATCCACGCTCCACAAGATGGGTACATCATCAAAACCCTTAAAGCAGGTATTGGGGAAACCATAAAAGAGGGGGAGTCTATTGTTACGCTCCAACCCGATAAGCCTGATTTGGCGGTAGAATTGTACATCAAAGCCATGGATTTATCGCTCATCAAACCTGGACGCCACGTTCGACTCGAATTTGATGGGTGGCCAGCTTTGCAGTTTTCGGGTTGGCCAGGTACATCAGTAGGTACATTTGGCGGAACGGTAGCGATTGTTGATCGCGTCAATAGCAAAAATGGTGAGTACCGCCTCCTAATCAAATCAGACCATGAAGGCAATGAAAACGACAAATGGCCTGATCAACTCCGCATTGGCTCTGGTGTCAACGGCTTTGTAATGCTCAAAGATGTGCCTATCTGGTGGGAAGTTTGGCGTCAGCTCAATGGTTTCCCGCCCGACTACCTCAATGATATTTTGCCTGCGGAAGAGAAGGAGAAAAAATAAAAAGTGTAAATCGATGAAATTCGTCATAAAGTTACTTGTCGTACTACCCTGCTATGTAGGTTTTTTACCTACTTGGGCGCAGACCGACACAGCTAAGGTCTTTTCTTACCGCGATTTTTATGAGTTGGTGGCCAAAAACCACCCCGTATTGCGGCAAGCAAGCAACCTTTCTGACCAAGCCAAAGCTGAGTTAATGATGGCCAAAGGAAGCTTTGACCCAAAGTTAGAAGCCAACTTTGACCGCAAATATTTTGAGAACAAAGCCTATTTTAATTTTTGGGACAACCAACTTAAAGTCCCACTCTACTGGGGAGGAATTGATGTAAAAGCAGGGTTTGAAAGAAATGTAGGTGACGTGCTTGGAACGGATATTCGTACGCCATTGGACGGGCTAAGTTACATCGGCATTACGGTTCCAGTCTTGCAGCGATTTGTCATTGATGAACGCCGCGCTACGCTTCAAAATGCCCGTTTGTTTCAAAACATGGCCGAGGTAGAGCGTGTAAAATTGGTCAATAAACTAATACTTTCAGCTGCCAAAGAATACTGGACGTGGTACTTTGCCTACCGAAATTACGCCCTTGTCAAAGAGTTTCATGATTTGGCCCTTCAACGATATGATTTGGTCAAAAAACGCGTGGCACAGGGAGATTTACCCGCCGTAGATACCGCCGACGCCCAAGTGACGCTCATCGATCGACGAATTATGCTCGAGCAAGCCTACGTGGATTTTCAAAACGCCCGACTCATTTTGTCAAATTATTTATGGGATGACAACAACGGCCCTCGTGAGTTGCCCAGCAATGCAATCCCTCAGCTCACTCCTGCCCAACGCATTGATAATAATACACTTACGCAATTTCTGGACATGGCACGCCAAAGACATCCCGAAATTCAAAAGTTAGACATCAAAACTCAGCAATTACGCATCGATGAGCGACTAGGTCGTGAAATGCTCAAGCCCAAATTTGACATTGGGCTATCATCCCTCAACTACACCCATCGCTTCATTACTGGGCTAGAAATCCCCAAATCGACGGGGCCTTTCCCGCCTTTTTACAAACTAAATGTAGATTTTTCGATGCCGTTGCTTTTCCGCAAAGAGCGTGGTAAGCTGGAAACCATCCGCATCAAACAAGCCCAAAATAACCTCGAACTACAACAAGTGCGCCGCGAAATTAACAACGATATTCAAACAGCTTACAATGAAGTCATTAACCTAGAAAAACAAATCCAAAGCCAACAAATTGCCATCGAACGCCAAGCACAAGTATTACAAGCCGACGAACAACGTTTTGCCATTGGAGAAACCCAATTGCTTCAACTAAACATGCGCGAGTCGAAACTCAATGAACTGAAAGTGAAGCTCGAATCCATGAAATCGAAGTACGAAAAAGCCAAAGCTACGCTTTTATTTTCAGCAGGTTTGAGTGAGTGGTAAACACGAAAAGGTAACTCGCTACTAATTATTGAAAAAATCGTTATAAAAACCCTCGCCCGAAATGCCTAATTTTGGGGTTTGATTAAACACTTTCCCTAGTGGGTGGGCTCTTCTAACGATGAAAAATTACATAAAACACGACCCTTGGTGCATTATCGAGGAAGGATTTTATCCTGAATACAACGAAATCACCGAAAGTCTTACCAGCCTTGGCAACGGCCGAATGGGCCAACGAGGCAACTTTGAAGAACAATTTTCGGGCAAAACACTACTCGGAAACTACGTCGCTGGCGTTTTTTATCCCGATAAAACCCGCGTAGGTTGGTGGAAAAACGGCTATCCGCGCTATTTTGCCAAAGTACTCAATGCTTGCAATTGGATTGGTATCAACGTTGACATCGAGGGAGAAACGCTCGACTTGGCAACCTGCACCGTTTCTGATTACTCGCGTGTGCTCAACATGAGAGAGGGTATTTTGGAACGTACGTTCGTTGCTACCCTCACCAGCGGCAAACAGGTACGTGTTCAAGCTCAGCGTTTTTGCAGCATCGTTGACGACGAAGCGGGAGCGATTCGCTATTCGGTGACGCCGCTTAACTTCGACGGCACCATCACCCTGACGCCTTCGCTTGATGGCGATATTAGCAACAAAGACTCCAATTATGGCGAGAAGTTTTGGGACGAAATTCACAAAGAGACCGCTTTCGGAGAAGCTTATCTTGAAATGCGTACAAAAGACACCCCGTTCAAAACGGAGTTGTTCAACGTATGTACAGGAATGAAAATTGACATCACGATCAACGGAGAAAGTGTTGATTTTCAAAACAAACCTGTTAAGTCTGAAAAATACGTTGCGTGTGAGATTGAGCTAAAAGCCAAAGCCAACGAAGAAATTACGTTGTACAAATATGCCGTTAACTTGGCTTCGCTGAACCACGCACTTGAAGACCTTCTCCCCAATGCCAAAGCCTACATCGCACGCATTTCGGCCAAAGGTTTTGAACAAATGAAGGCCGAACAGGCGCAAGCGTGGGCAGAACGCTGGGCTCAAAATGACATTGTTATTGAGGGAGACTCGGACAGCCGCACTGATGCGGCTCAGCAGGGGATTCGTTTCAATATTTTCCAACTCGAACAAACCTACACGGGCGAAGACGCTCGCCTCAACATTGGCCCTAAAGGCTTTACGGGAGAAAAATACGGCGGAAGTACCTACTGGGATACCGAGGCGTATTGCTTGCCATTTTATCTCGCAACGGCTGACCAAAAAGTAGCGCGTAATCTGTTGGTGTACCGCCATAAACACCTTCAAAAAGCCATTGAAAATGCCGCAATGCTGGGCTTCGACAACGGGGCGGCGTTGTACCCAATGGTGACCATGACGGGTGAAGAATGCCACAATGAATGGGAAATCACGTTTGAGGAAATCCACCGTAACGGCGCGATTGCCTACGCTATCCACGATTACATCCGCCACACGGGCGACGAAGGGTATTTAGCTGAGTATGGGCTAGATGTGTTGGTAGGAATCGCTCGTTTTTGGGCACAACGTGTCAACTGGTCGGCAGACAAGAAAAAGTACGTGATGCTGGGCGTGACAGGGCCTAACGAATACGAAAACAACGTCAACAACAACTGGTACACCAACTACCTAGCGGCTTGGTGCTTGCGCTATACGTTATCAGCGATTAGCAGTTTGCAGTCAGCGGTTGGTGGAGAACAGCCTGCGGTGTTGGGCACATTGAGTGAGGCAGAATTGGCTAAATGGCAGCATATTGTGGACAATATGTACTACCCTTATGATGCTGAACGGCAGGTATTTTTGCAGCAAGATGGATTCTTGGACAAAGAACTTTTGACCGTTGACGACATTAAAGAACACCGTCCTATCAACCAAAAATGGTCGTGGGATCGCATTTTACGGAGTTGTTTTATCAAACAGGCCGATGTATTACAAGGGCTTTATTTCTTTGAAGAAGAGTTTGATACCGAAACCATCCGTCGCAATTTTGACTTCTACGAGCCGATGACCGTGCATGAGTCGTCGTTGTCGCCTTGCGTACACGTGATTCAGGCCGCGAAATTGGGTTACAACGAAAAAGCGTACGAAATGTACCTTCGTACTTCCCGCCTCGACCTCGACGATTACAATAACGACACCGAAGACGGCCTTCACATCACGAGTATGGCAGGAACTTGGATGTCGGTCATTAAAGGTTTTGCAGGAATGCGCATCAAAGATGGTAAACTGGCCTTTACCCCATTTTTGCCCGAACAATGGAAAGGCTATTCGTTCCGCATTGGTTTCCGTGGACAAGTAGTACGCGTAGCCGTACGCCCCAACGAAGTGGAAGTGGAGAACCTTTCAACGCAGCCGTTGAGTCTTGTCATTAACGGTACCGAAATCACCGTTGCTGCGCAGGCTACGGGGGTAGTGAAAGGGTAAAAGAAAAATATTACTTTCAAAAAGCGGGGTCTGGCGACTCCGCTTTTTTTGTACTCCAACTTGAGTCTATCTTCGATATACAAGCCTCGGAGAGGCGAAATATTTGTAGGAGAGCGAAATGAACATACAAGCGGTGGAAATAGATGCCTACGGCATGACAAAATGGGCTATCCTTATTTTTCCGACCCACAGCTTTTTTGGGCTTTCTCCATTCCCTCCCTATCTTTGGTTTTCAAACACTATCTTGAAAATCAGCATGAAAAATCTAAGTTTCATTGGGCTGCTCCTGTTGGGCATAACTACCCAAGCCCAAACACTATTGACGCCCGAACAGCTCTGGAAATTAGGGCGCGTGAGTGGGAAGGGCATTTCTAAAGACGGAAAATCGGTCATTTATAGCGTCAGTACACCCAATATCGACGAAAACAAAAGTAGTAGTAAAACCTACGTTGTCCCCATCGGCGGCGGCAACGCCTCGCTCGTCACCAACGTGGACGAGTTACTTGTCAATCCCAAAATTTCGCCCGACGGGAAGTTCAAAATCAGCAGTGAAGAAGTAAAAGTGATGAAAGTGACGGGTAAAGATGCCTACCCTCAGCTCGCCAAAAGTAACGTCCTTATTTATGACCAGCTCAATTATCGCCACTGGGACGAATGGGAAGACGGTAAATTTGGACACGTGATGCTCACGCCTATAGGGGGCGGAGCTGCCAAAGACCTGATGGAAGGCGAACCCCACGATTGTCCGCTCAAACCCGACGGCGGTGACGAAGATTTTGTGTGGAGCCACGACGGGAAAAAGGTTGTATATGTAACCAAGAAAAAATTCGGAACGGCCTACGCAATCAGTACCAATACCGATTTATATGCGTACGATTTAGCCACAGGCACAACGACCAACCTCACCGAAGACAATAAAGGCTATGACCTTCAGCCTGCGTTTAACCGACAAGGGCAACTCGCGTGGCTTCAAATGAAACGCGACGGCTATGAGTCTGACAAACAGAACATTATTGTAAGCAACGGTATAACCAAAATGAACCTCACCGCCCAGCGCGACGACTTACACGTGGATGGTTTTAAGTGGAGCGAAGATGGACGTAGCTTGTTTTTTACGGCAGCTACCAACGGTACCTCACAGCTCTTTCAGGTGACGTACCCTGGTTTGACCAAAATGATGCCCATCATTACCCAAATTACCAAGGGGGATTTTGACGTAAATGGAATCATCGGACAAAGCGGAAATACACTCGTGGTAAGTCGTGCGGATATGAACCACGCCAGCGAACTCTACACCGTGAACATTTCGGATGGCGCTATGACGCAGCTGACCCACGTCAACGACGCTACTTACGCTACTTTGGGGATGTGCAAAACCGAACGTCGTTTTGTTAAAACCGTGGACGGGAAAAGTATGTTGGTATGGGTGATTTATCCTCCCAATTTTGATAAAAACAAAAAATACCCTGCCTTGCTTTACTGCCAAGGAGGCCCTCAAAGCGCTTTAACGCAGTTTTATTCGTTTCGTTGGAATTTTCAATTGATGGCATCCAATGGATATATCGTTGTGGCACCTAATCGACGTGGCATGCCTGGACACGGCACTAAATGGAATGAGCAAATCAGCAAAGACCACGGTGGCATTGTGATGCAAGACTACTTAGCGGCCATCGACGATGTGAGTAAGGAGCCGTTTGTCGATAAAAATCGGCTAGGTTGCGTGGGGGCAAGTTACGGAGGTTATTCTGCGTTTATGCTGGCAGGAATGCACAACAACCGTTTCAAAACCTTCATTGCCCACGATGGCATCTTTGATTTTCGTAGTATGTACGGCACGACCGAAGAGCTTTGGTTTCCGAATTTTGACTACGGCGGGCCGTACTGGGACACCAAAAATGCAGCAGCGCAAAAATCGTACGCTCAATTTTCACCCAGCAATTTTGTGGCAAAATGGAACACGCCTATCTTAATTTTTCACGGTGAAAAAGACTACCGCGTTCCGCTTGAGCAAGGCTTGCAAGCATTTCAAGCGGTGCAGCTGAGGGGTATCAAAAGCCGTTTGGTGGTGTTGCCCGACGAAAATCACTGGGTGCTTCACGCCCAAAACGCCCAAGTTTGGCAGAAAGAATTTTATCGATGGTTGAAAGAGACGTTGTAAGGTAATTAAAAGAACTGAACCCCCTATGAATAATACCCGAGTGTATAAAATGGCTTTTGCGGGCGTGTATCCGCATTATATTCAGAAAGTTGAGAAAAAAGGACGTACGAAAGAAGAACTGCACCAAATCATCCATTGGCTAACGGGCTATGACGAAATGGCACTCCAAAAAGTGCTCGAAGAACGGGTGGATTTTGAAACGTTTTTTGCGCAGGCACCCCTTATGAACCCCAACGCTCATAAAATTACGGGGGTTATTTGTGGGTACCGAATCGAAGACATTGAAGACCCTTTGATGCAAAAAATTCGCTACCTTGACAAACTGGTGGACGAACTGGCGAAGGGAAAAGCCATGGAGAAGATTTTGCGAAAATAGAAATTTGTCCCTCATTATTAAGCACTTCGACAGTGCCGTCATAAAAACCCCTGACAGGAATTGTTCTTGTCAGGGGGGATTATTTTTCAACTTTGCCCTGTCCTAGAATAAGGATACATAAAAGGTATCATAAAAATGAAAGGACAACCCAAACTACAATTTGGGTCAAAATCAGTTTCGCGTCTCTGACGCAGCAGTCACTCGTCGCTTCTGGGCATAAGCCAGTACAAAGAATCCCATCAAAATAGCAGGTAAACTGAGCCATTGCCCCATATTTACAACCATCTCATTTTCAAAATCTTCCTGTGGATTTTTAAGAAATTCGACCATAAAACGAAAGCCAAAAAGCAACACCAAAAACAACCCCAAAATAGTTCCTTGTGGCAGTACTTGCCTTTTTTGTTTCCATAAATAAAAAGTCAATGCGAATAAAAATAGGCAGAAAACGGCTTCGTAGAGTTGGGTAGGATGACGAGGAACGAGGGGCAATAAGCGAAAGTCGGTTTCGTGGACAAACACAAACCCCCAAGGCACGTCCGTAGGTTTGCCGTAAATTTCGGAATTGAACAAATTTCCAGTTCGAATCAAAGCTCCACCCAACGCAACCGCAATGACTACCCGATCGGCCAACCATAAAAACGAAGGATTGCCTGCCTTCTGACTATAAAGAATCAAAGCCAACACAATGGAAATAATAGCCCCGTGGCTGGCCAAGCCGAAGAAAGGTAGGCTGATTAACGACAATAACCATTCCTTGGGTTGGGAAAAAAGAAGCTCCCATTCATAAAACAAATAATGCCCCAAACGAGCGCCGATGACGGTGGCAACTGCCACATAAATCAACAAAGAATCGGCTTTGACAGCATCCACTTTTTCGGTTTGAAAAATGAAGGCAATCAGCGATTTCCCTACCAAAAAGCTAAAAGCAAACAACAAACTGTACCAATGAATCGGGAAAGTCTTTCCCAAAAAGTCAATAGTGATGAGGTCGGGATGAATATCCCAAATGATATATACCAACATGCGAAAAAGAGGTTATGAGTTTAACAACCAGAAGTAATGCCCATCAGAAAACAACTCACGCAAAAGTGGAGCAAAGGCCGTTGGACTCTTTGGTACCAAAGCACTGGTGCGGGGCGGGTTTGGATGAGTTGCGAAAGCTCCGAAACACTCCACTCCGACTGGTCGTTTACCTGCGTTTTGTAAGACTCCCACAGTGGTTTTAATTCATCTAAATTCATGGCCATTGGTTTTTAAAAGCCGTTCGAGTTTTACTTTAATTCGATTGATTCTGGTACTGACATTGGTGCGGCTCAAGGTCAAAATACTTGCGATTTCGTCGTAGCTATATTCTTCCAAATAAAGCGTAATAATGGCCTTATCCAAATCGGAAAGTTGCTCAATCGCCCCGTAAAGTTCTTGGGTAGCCTGCGTTAGTTCAAGTGAACTTGTTGCCTCCGAAATCTGATACACATCGTCCGAATAAGGTTCATTTTTTGGGCGCGACTTATCCTTTCTCAACTTCGTAAAGATGGTATTAAGCGCAATTCGGTAAATCCAAGTAGATTCTTTGGACTGGTGTTTAAACGAAGGAAATGACTTCCAAAGTTGAAGAACGATTTCCTGAAACATGTCTTTTCGGTCTTCGCTTTGGGAAAAATAGAGACTGCAAAGGCTATGAATTAGCTTTTGCTGGGTAGTTATTAGCCGTAAAAATTCTTCCTGCAACGAAACTTTTGCCACAACAATAAAGGCTTAATGTGTTTTGAAGTATTAGTTGCAGGAAGTGCTATAAAAGTCACACGTTGTCAAAAATATTTACGTGTGCTCCTCCGATTTATATCTAATTTTTAGGTTCGAGCAGTCCCATTCCTTCCATCCACGCTTGGCAACCGTCGGGCCAGTGTTTGACTGAGCCTTTTTGTTTTTTGCCCAAACCAAAACCATGACCACCGTTTTCATAGACCAAAATCGAAGCAGGAATTTTATATTTTCTTAGGGCATCGTAGTACATCAAGCTGTTTTCAACGGGTACACCTTTGTCGTCGGTGGCATGTACCAAAAGCGTAGGTGGCGTTTTGTCGCTCACTTGCTTTTCGCTAGAGTAATATTCCAATTGCTCAGGTGACGGGTTTTTACCCAACAACAACTCAAACGAACCTGCGTGTTTGAAAGGCCCCGAACTAATAACAGGATAGATTAAAATTGAGAAATTGGGCTTGCATATTTCGGCATTGGAAAGGTTTTTCAAGCCTGTCATCGAGGTAGCAGACTGCCAATGCGTACTTACCGTTGAGGCCAAATGCCCTCCTGCGGAAAAGCCCATGATGCCAATGCGATTGGGGTCAACTTTGTACTTGGTAGCATTGCTACGCACCAATTGCATGGCTTTAAGCGCATCTTGGAGCGCTACTTCGTGTTTGTTGGCCCAAAGAGCATCGTCGGGTAAGCGGTATTTTAACACAAAAGCCGTTACCCCAAAACTATTAAACCACTGCGCCACGTCCACACCCTCGTGGCCAGAGGCTTCGATGCGATAACCACCGCCTGGGCAAATTACCACGGCTGCTCCCGTCGGCTTTTCGGGCATATAGACCGACAGCGTGGGTAGCACAATGTTGCTAATGCGCAAAACTCCGTCATTTCCGACTTCGATTTTTTCCTGAATGCTACGATTTTTTAGGTCATTGGGAATTTGTCCATCGGGCCAAAGAGGAATGACGGTTTGAGAACGCGACATAGTACAACTGAAAAAGAGAGCTATAAGACCAAAAACAAAACGCAAAGATAAGGCGGATTTCATGGGGTTCGTGTTTTTTTCATTCGAGTTTAATATAGCTCTAAGTTTATTTTAGTACGATTTCTACTCATGTGTAACAAATATCACGCTTTCAGCCTGTTTTCTTCCTGACCTTTGTACCATACATTCACAATCTTAAACATCTCAAAGCCATGTTTAGCTTTTTTAAAACCAAGAAAAATTACGAAAACGTAAACGCTTCTACATTCAAACAATTACTATCAGAAACGCCTAATGCCGTAATAATCGACGTACGAACAGCCGCTGAAGTTCGTTCAGGAGCCATCAAAGGAGCAACGAACATCGACCTAATGAGAATGGATTTTCAGCAAAACATTGCTAAATTGGACAAAAATAAAACTTATTTTGTTTACTGTCGGAGTGGCAATCGCAGTGGACAAGCCTGCCAACTGATGGGCGACATGGGTTTTGAAAAAGTCTATAATCTCTCGGGTGGAATGATGGGTTGGCCTTATTAAGCAAATTTGCAAGGGAGAAAAAGGCAAGAAGCAAAAAGAGAGAAATTACATTTTTTATTAAAAAATAATCGAATGCTAACGGTACTTGAAAATTGGAACCTAATGCGAATTTTACGCATGGGTATGGGCCTTTGGCTCATTTACTCGGCTTTCGCTGATCATCAACCACTTTTAGGATTGATGGGAGGTTTGTTTGCCCTTCAGGCCGCATTAAATGTCGGTTGTTGTGGCGGGGGAGGTTGTGCTTCGCCAAATCTTCGTCAGTCGTCAACATCATTAAACGATGAACCTGTTTATGAAGAAGTTAAGTAATTTCAACTGGGCTTGGATTGGCGCAGGCGCTGGAGCCATTGTTGGCTATTGGTATTGGAAAGAAATTGGGTGTGTCACTGGTACTTGCCCCATTAAATCGCAGTGGCAAACCATGGTGCCGTATGGTACGCTTATGGGGTATTTGGGTACGGATTTGCTCCAATCTTTCTTTAAACCAAAGGAATAAAGTTTACTATTTTTCAGATTAGTTTTTATACGAAACAGCCCGTCGGCAATGCTGACGGGCTGTTTTTTTCTTCTTACTCAACGTTATGAAAACTATCTTTTGTCAATCGGATGCTCGTTGGGGTTGCGAGCAACCCCAACGCACAATTGAGCACCCCCGATGCACGATTACTTCTTGATTTTACGCGTCGTAAATGGTACGCAAAGTTGATCTGAGCAGCAATTTGTACCCGCTTGGATGATGATTGGGCAACATCCTCCCGTTGGACATCCACCGTTGATGGCAGTGTAGGTATAATTTCCTACGGCATCCAACAATACCACGTGCTGCCCCGCCAGAGCTGTCAATTCTTGACCATCTTTGAACCATTTCACGCCCGTGTAGTTGGTTCCAATACTCACTTCTACTTTGCTTCCACTACACAATGGAATTGGCACTGTAAAACACTGACGATCTAAATCGTCTTCGGCGTCTTGGTTGTTGTCTGGGGTTGAATCCACGTCTTTTTCACCTGCCGACGTAATTTCGGCCTTGTTGAAGTACAAACCAGGTTGCAACACTTTTACGCGGTAAGTGAGCGTTACGGTATCGCCGTTGGCTGCAACATTTCCAATCGTCCAATTTATCACATTGCCCGTGAGGGTAGCAGCCCCTCGATTTGTGACAAAACTATTGGCAACATATTGCACTGCCGTTGGCAATGTATCCGTCACCACTACGTTGGTAGCTGCATTGGCTGACTGGTTATAGACTTTAATCGTATAAGTCAGCTCCTCGCCCACTTGAGCGATTTTCTTGCTGATCAACTTTTTCAAGGCCAAGTCAATTTCTACCAAGCAGTTTTGCGCCGTCACCGTTACAGGAATTCGTTCACTTACTTCTCCTGCACACGTTCCGTTGGTACTACGGGCTTGTACATAAAACGTGACCGTTCCTGTGACATTTCCTGCGGGTTTGAAGCTCGTTGTATTCACTGCTACTGGTGCTCCGCCCGTTGGCAACGTAAACCAGTCAATTGTTGCCTGACCGATGACAGTTGCTTTAAGCGTTGGGAAAGTATCGTTCAAACAAGCAGTTACACTTGAAGCCAATACGGCTGGATTAGACGGCACACAACCACAATTAGGCTGCGCATAAGTAGTGGTAGCCGAGCAGTTAGAAGCACTAAACGAAGCTGTTACTGTCTGGTTACCTGCCCCCGTCAAACCTGTTAATGAGAACGACATTGGGCTTGTAAAAGGTGCGCTGAAGGTCAACGTTTTGCCAGCCGCTACGATGGTCAACGTACCTGTTGTGGGGGCGCTCACAAAATTCACTATCCCATTCAATGTATAACTACCCGTTGTTGTGTTACACAACGTTCCTTCTACGGATACGTTAATGGCGCATTGTTGGGTAGTTGAGCAGTTCTGCGGTGCTTTGTAAGTAGCGTTAGCGCTACAAATCGACGTTGCCGAGAAGCTTACTTTTACTTGATGCTGCGCTCCGTCACTTACCAATCCTGCGATTGAGTATGTTTGAGTAGGGCTAAACGGTGCTGTAAATACTTGCGTTTTTCCGCCTACTGATACGGTCATTGTACCTGTTGTGGGGGCATTGCTTACCGTCACTGTTCCACTCACGCTGTAGGTGTTGGTTGCTGCCACACAACTACCTGGCGTTGCCGTAATCGCAACCCCGCATTCATTAGCACGGCAGTTGACAGGAGCGGTATAAGTTGCCGATCCTACACAACCAGCATCTGCACTAAATTTCACCGTTACTACGTGGCTCGAACCATCACTCATCAAGTTTTTGATGTTATAAGCTTGAGGACTTGTAAATGGTGCCGTAAACACTTGGCTTTGCCCATCTACCGTCACCGTCATTGTACCTGTTGTTGGCGCATTTGAGAAACTCACACTGCCGTTCAGCTCGTACAAACCTGTGGCTGCGACACAAGCCGTTGGCACTGCTGTGAGGGTTGTCGTACATGGATTTGTTTTACAGTTTGCGGGAGCCGAATAAGTCAATGATGACTTACAAGCACCATCTGCCGAGAATGCGGCTGTAACAACCTGCGCCTGACCGTCGGCTGGCAACCCTGATAATGTGTAATTAATAGGGCTTGTAAATGGTGCATTAAACACTTGCTCAACACTTCCGACACTCACTACCAATGTTCCAGAAGTTGGCGGGTTACTGAATGTCAATTTACCCGTTAACGAGTAAGTGCCTGTGGCTGGTACGCAACTTCCTGGAGCTGCTGTCATGCTCATTGTACACGCTACAGGTTCTTCGATACAAGTAGGAACAATGATTTGCACCGTATCTCTACACGTTTGTCCGCCTCCTGTGATTGCGTAAACAAACTTATACGTACCTGCGGTTGACATTCCTGATACGGCATTTCCTGACACGGTCGCTACTGCTGGGTTAGTACCCATAACACTCCAAACACCACCTGCTGTAATCGGCGCAAGGGTTGCAGTCGTTGGAGCAACACCACCGCTTCCACATACCAAGGTTTGGTCATTTCCTGCATTCGGTTTAGTACAAACCGCACAAGGCTGAACAATCACCGCTACTGTGTCTTTACAACCCGCCGCTGTGGTATAGATAAACTGATACGTCCCTGCGACCGTCATGCCTGATACACTGTTGCCCGAAATCGTCGCTGCCACTGGTGTAGTGCCCAACTGTGCCCACGTTCCCCCCGCTGGACTTGGCGACAAGGTCGCGCTCGTTGTCAGCGTATTCGTCGATGGATTCGCACAAGCCAATACTTGGTCTTGACCCGCACTTGGTTTGGCATTCACCGTCACCACCACTTGCGCTGTGTCTTTACAGCCTGCCGCGTTTTGCGCTACCAAAATATACGTCGTTGTTGAGGTAGGTTTCACCGACGATGGCGTGGTTACTACCGTGCCATTCGCTGTACTCAACGTCCACACTGGGCTCAACAACGATGCGTAACCTGTAATCTTTGAAATCAAATCCACCGACTCGCCTGCACATATCGTAGCACTGCCATCAGCTATCACTGGCTTGGCTTTTACTTCTACTTGTGCCGTGTCCGTACACGTTTGTCCGCCCGAAGTTACAGAATACACATATTTGTAAATACCTGCCGAAACCAGTCCCGTAATGTTACCGTTGGCATCTATGCTCGTCACCGCTGGGTTGGCTGGGCTACCAATCGGTGCCCACGTGCCGCCAGCTGTCGCTGCTGTCAATTTTGCCGTACTCGTTGGTTGGCATAACGAAGCAGCATCTGGCCCCGCGTTTGGTTTTACACAACCTGCACAAGGCTGAACAATCACTGCTACCGTGTCTTTACAACCCGCCGCTGTGGTATAGATAAACTGATACGTCCCTGCAACCGTCATGCCTGATACACTGTTGCCCGAAATCGTCGCTGCCACTGGCGTAGTGCCCAACTGTGCCCACGTTCCCCCCGCTGGACTTGGCGACAAGGTCGCGCTCGTTGTCAACGTGTTCGTCGATGGATTCGCACAAGCCAACACCTGGTCTTGACCCGCACTTGGTTTGGCATTCACCGTCACCACCACTTGCGCTGTGTCTTTGCAACCTGCCGCGTTTTGCGCTACCAAAATATACGTCGTTGTTGAGGTAGGTTTCACCGACGATGGCGTGGTTACTACCGTGCCATTCGCTGTACTCAACGTCCACACTGGGCTCAACAACGATGCGTAACCTGTAATCTTTGAAATCAAATCCACCGACTCGCCTGCACATATCGTAGCACTGCCATCAGCTATCACTGGCTTGGCTTTTACTTCTACTTGTGCCGTGTCCGTACACGTTTGTCCGCCCGAAGTTACAGAGTACACATATTTGTAAATACCTGCCGAAACCAGTCCCGTAATGTTACCGTTGGCATCTATGCTCGTCACCGCTGGGTTGGCTGGGCTACCAATCGGTGCCCACGTGCCGCCAGCTGTCGCTGCTGTCAATTTTGCCGTACTCGTTGGTTGGCATAACGAAGCAGCATCTGGACCCGCGTTTGGTTTTACACAACCTGCACAAGGCTGAACAATCACCGCTACCGTGTCTTTGCAACCCGCCGCTGTGGTATAGATAAACTGATACGTCCCTGCGACCGTCATGCCTGATACACTGTTGCCCGAAATCGTCGCTGCCACTGGTGTAGTGCCCAACTGTGCCCACGCTCCCCCCGCTGGACTTGGCGACAAGGTCGCGCTCGTTGTCAGCGTATTCGTCGATGGGTTCGCACAAGCCAACACTTGGTCTTGACCCGCACTTGGTTTGGCATTCACCGTAATTGAGTGACTGGCACTTGCCGAACAGTTGGTCGTTGCATCCGTATAGCTGTAACTAAAGGTCAAGCTTGTGATATTAAATCCTGGGTTCAACGTTAGCGTACTTCCATTTTGGGTTGCTGCTCCCACAGGGAATCCTGAAGGAAGCGTAAATGTTCCACCAGCTGGTGACCCAGTAAATGTCACTGGCAGGTTCGTTTCACAAACCGTCGTTGGTCCCGAGATTGTTACGACTGGACGCGCTTTTACCGTAATCTCAGCACTGTCTTTTTGCGTACAGCCGCTTGTAGTTTGTGTATAATAAATGTAGAATGTTCTTGGTGCAGTGGCAGAAAGCTGCGTCAACGCGGTGGTAGTATTCACTGTTGCACCCGTTCCTGTATCCGTCACGCCAGGGCCTGTCCAAGTACCGTTGGTAGTTGCTGGGTCTGGGTAGGTCACTTCAGCTCCTACGCATACATTGGCTGCGGCGAAGTTCTGTGGCGTTGGCTTTGGATTAACTATTAATTGTACAAAAGCTGTATCCGAACAAGTTGTATTTCCTGTCGTATTGACAATCACCGCAAAATACTTCGTACCTGCGATGGTCAGCGCCGTACCTGTTGGAGTAAAACTGGCGTTGGTTTGACCTGAGATAGCCGTTCCTAACGCCCCCGTTGTATCAGTCAATGGCCCGAACCACTTGTACTCTACGCCCGTACTTGGGGTTGCCGCATAAGCCGAAGCCGTTGCTCCCGAGCAAATGGTTTGGGTTTTAGGACTCACTGCTGCAACTGGTTTAGTACAGGTGGGGGCACAAACAGGTGCTGTTATTTGCAAAGTATCTTTACACCCATTCAACGTATAAACAAAGCCATAGCTTTTTCCTTGGGCGTCGGCGTTGGTGATAGTCACTAAGCCTGCGCTGCTCACGGTCATTCCCGCTGGGTTGGCGGCCAAGGCTGTCCACGTACCATTGGCAGGTGCTCCTGTCAGTTGAACGGTGGCTGGTAAGCTACCATTGTTACACGCCAAGGTTTGGTCAGGCCCTGCATTTGGTTTGATATTGATGGTATCTTTATCAGATTCGGTAGCAGCACCGATGCTGCTAAATGCAGTAAACGTTCCACTTCCTGCTGGGTCTTCTTTGGCCTCGTACAAGTCAAAATCATCTTTTGCTTCTACAATAAACTTATCCCCTGTATAATTGGCAGGAACTTGAATTTTTACTTTAAAAATCCAATCTGGGAAGTCACAATTTACGTCATTTTGCCCCAAAGCAGAACAAGGCTTACGCGCGGTGTTTACAGGGTCAGCTTCATCTAAAATATTTGACGTATTACGGCCACCATCAGCCCCACTTTGATCTGTAACTTGCTGAATAGTAAGCCCCACTGGCGGACTGAAAGGATCAAAAGCCGCTCCACCATTTAACAACGGAGAGGTAATACGCATGTTTCGCGCTTCAAAACGGCGCTTTGGCAGCGTAATCGTCTGTCCACCCACAACAACCGTCCCAGGATTTTGAGCAGCATCCTCGTCGATGAGTAAACGTGCAATCAAATCAGCCTCTACAAACTCTCCTGGTTTGACGCAGTCATTGGTAATTTCTACGTCCATGTTGACACCCGCTGTAAACAACAAGTCAGCATTCCCCGCCTTGATGGTATCAGTCCCACACAATCCTTTGGCCAGCCCGCAAATCAAGAAAACATCGCCTGGATTGTAGGGGGTATTAGCCAACGTAGCAGTAAACAACCACGATTCGAGCGGTTGCATGATGCCATCGTTGTTGACATCACCACTTTTCGTGACGGTCAGTACCGTAGGTGCGCCTACCGTTCCTTTAAATAGTTTGTATGTACCTTCAAAAGTTATGTTTGATAGTGGCGAAGAGCCATTATTAACCACCCCAAACGTAATGGCGACAATGTCGTTTTGCGTACGGATGCTTTGTGGAGCTAAGACAATACCCACTGCCATTTTAGCCGCTGAGCACACATCGCCTACTTTTACAACCGCAGGGTCTGCATCATCTTCGTCGCTCAAGGCATTGGTTTCAGTAGGGTTTCCTGTTCCATTGCCATAAATACTATCGTCGCTTGGGGTTCGTTCTTTCCCTCCCGCATCGTTGGCTGGATTATCGTCTGGCGTGCTGTCAATGTCTGTTCCACCCGTAGCGGCACTAATTTCCGAACGGTTGATTAAATCGCCCGTTGCCGTATTTTCTACCACTAAGCTAATTGACAAAGTAGTATCACGACCTGCTTTTAACAATGGTAATGGCGTAATCAGCGTTGCTTTACCTGCTGCTGCCGTCCATTGGGTGCTTGTCGGAAGGCTCATTCCAGTTGGAATATAATCCGTGACTTGGATATTGGTCGCATCTACCGTTCCTTGATTAAAGAGGCTAATCTTGTAGTTAACCGTTGCTCCTAGGGTCACTATAGAATCTTGTCCTGGGGCGAGGGTTTTGCGCAAGGCCAAGTCAAATATCGGACTAGGAACTACTTTCAAGCACGCTTCCGCAATATCTTCATTTCCCGTCATCACCATAATGGTTCCGTTGCTTACTTCACCAGTCATGGCATTCATCGGAATGGTATTACAATAGTCGCCTGCCGTAGCGCTGGTAACAGGGACAGTGATGGTACACGTTCCTGGCGCTATCGTTGACCCCGACGTCAAACCTACTTCATTGGTGCTGCTGAAAGTACTGATTGTCGCACAAGTTCCCGTAGCAACTCCCGCCAGTACTACCCCCGCTGGCAATTCGTCTTTAAAATTTTGCCCAAGCGTAATGGCCGTACTGTTACGGTTTTCAATGGTGATGGTCAGGATACTATTTTGGTTGGTTTGTACCATTGCTGGCGCAAACGCTTTTTTAAGCAACGGTGCGGCGATGTAGGCATTTTTAAATTCAATACATGCTTCGGTGGTGTCTATCGTGCTACAAGAGCTAGTTTGAAGTGCCCCTGGCACTAATTTATTACAATAAATCCCCTCCGCTGGCACAATCACATCTACCTGAATCTGCGTCAGACCTGGTGGTAGCGACGTTCCGTTGGGGATAAAAATTATGTTGCTTCCTGCTGCCGCAATCACTGGTGTTGCATTGTTTACACTTACATTGGGCGTAGCAGCAACGGTCATTTGGGCTGGACTGCTTGGAAGATTATCCACAAAGGTAGAGGTCAACGTAATTGGCGTTGTCTCGTTGTTGTTAATCTTGAGTGTCAAACGAACAGGAGTACCAGGTTTCGCCGACGATGGGCTAAACTCCTTCGTAATGGTTGGAACGTTTGGCCCTGTCACGGTGATGGTGGCGCAATCGTCGTCGTCTTCGTTCAAAGCAGCTTCATTGCCTGGGGTTGAATCTGGGTCATTCAACGGGGAAGCCGTATTTACCCACGCACAGTTGGTAAATGTTCCTGCTTTTGTGGCTTTGGTCGTAATGGTCAGCGTCACCGAGGCATTGGCCGCCAAGCTCGGAATAAGCCATCCTCCGATGGGATTGTAGGTAGTTCCAGCAGCAGGATTGCTACTTAATACCAATAATTCAAGCGGCATATTGTCCACTACTTGAACATTGGTAGCCGTCATCGTTCCCTCATTGGTAAGTGTCAATGTCCACACAAAATTTGAGCTGACGGGACACGTCACACCATTGGTTGGGTTGACGGTTTTAGTCAACTTTAAATCAATGAAAGTCGGGGCTTTACAAACTTCGTAAGTTGCTAAGTCGTCTTCCGTTGTATTATTATTATTAGGGGTGGAATTGGGGTCAGCTTGGTCTGCTGACATCACTTGCACCACCATTTTTTTACATCCGCAATCGGTTTCTGCAAGAGTTACAGGGAAATCTTGGTAACAATCGTTAGACCCGTTAAACACCCGCACGGTATATAATTGATTTCCATTCGGGTTGGGTAAATTACTAAAGGAATAAGCTCCGCCCGTCAGGGTTTGTGCCGAAGCGTAAGCTGTTCCCGTATATGTCCCCCCCAACGAAATCCCGACTTTATCTCCGTTTGTTACCCCCGAGAGGGCGATACTGGCGTTGCTGTTGGAGCTTGTTCCTGTACAGGTCGCTGGTGTTGGCGTCAAGGTAGCGGTAGGTTTAGTACACGTACCCGAAGGGCAACTGGTTGGATTAAGCACTACCTGTAAATCAGTGGTACAGCCTCCTGAGTTAAATACCCGAACCGTATAGGTGGTCGCCGAAGCGGGGTTAGGCAAGGTACTAGCAATGACACCACCCGCTGGAATCGCCGTGGCAGTAGCGTATGTTAGTGACCCAGTATAGGTATTCCCAACCACATAATCGTATTTATCGGTTGCCCCGAAATTCGATAAAGTTATTTTCCCATCGTTGTTTGGGCTCGTAGCGCCACAAGTCGCAGGGGTGATGGCAGCTACGGGCACTGGTCCGCCGCCGCCGCAAGTGCCGTTGAGGCAAATATCATCATATCCTACGGTAGGACCCACTCTTACTGAGCCCCAGCTTCCAGTCTCAATAAGCCTATGGACAAGCCCAAAAACGACCGTCCAAGTTACTTCCGACGAGCCGTCCGAAGTAAAATCTGCGGTAGTGGGAAATGAAAACGTAAAGGGAGTTCCGTTGACGTTGGACGCTGCTACATTTTGGGTTTGGTTATAGACCAATACCCCGTTACGGTACACACCCACGCCTTGTTTTTCGTAAGGAATAGAAGTTCCATTGTATTGTTTTTGGATAAGTTTGACCGAAAAGCTAGTAAGAGAACCCGATTTCCCCGCTGGCAACTTATACTCTACATAGATATTTCCGCCTATTTCAGGCTTAAATACCGTTTCTGAGGGAGACCACCCCTCCGAGACGGCATAAATATTAGTACCAGGGCGCCAGTAACCCGACAAACAAAGCGCATTGGCGAAGTCGTTGGTGTTACTAAAACCTTTAGATCCCAAAAGTGCTTGTCCACAACCACTGTTGGTATTGGGACAAAAAGTATTTTTGTTTTGGGCAAGTATTGGCACAGTTTGTTTGTACGACCACCCTTTGGTAGAAGGGACAGCACCATTACACTGAGCTGTTCCCGAATTAAAATCCCACTTGGCGAGTACCGAAGGGGCGGAAGTGTTGCATTGTGCATGAACCTGCGTGGAAATCATCCCACACATGATTCCTAGGGCTACGATGAGCGTAAATAACTTTTTCATCCGATGGTTGAGTTTCAGAAATATGTTGTGAGAGATTAGTTTACTTTTAGGGTGAAAGTCAGGGTTGTATTTCCTACAGCCAAGTTCGGCACCGTCCACTGCTGGGTTGTGGCATTATACGTTCCTGATGCTGGTGATACGGTCAGCAGTGAGGCTGCGGGCTCTGGCATAGGAACTGATACAACCACGTTGGTAGCGGTTAGGGGGCCTGCGTTGGTGAGCGTAACGATGTAGGTAAGTTGTTCGCCCTGCGCGCCTGTTTTTGAGGTTGGAGGAGCAATGCTCACGCTTAGATTGGCCTGCGGTGCTGCTGCTGTAATGGTTACATTGACAGCCGTAGTAGCGGTTCCTGCCCCCGAATAACAGTTTGAAGCTGCATCAAAAAAAGCCGCATATACCGTTCCTGAAGTAGCGTAAGCCGTTGGATTCGCAATCTTGTTGGCCGTGGTTGCAGGCGTACCAGTATGCCATGTCAGCGTCGTACTTGCAGGTAAATTAGAAGCAGTAATCGTTGAAAGGTTCACCGAGCCCGAACCCGAAATTGAGGTGCTGCTTAGGGTAGGAGAATTTTCACCCGCCACACAACTAAAATAAGTACAAGGATCGGTTGGGGCAAACACGACAAGCTTGGCCAATGAATGGTAGAGGTTAGCAAAGAACTTGTCAGTATTGCTTGTGATTGCCGCCCCCGTTGTTAATCCACCCAATTCGGTAATTAAATCTACATCGGCTAGGTAAATGTCGTTGGTAGATTTATCAACCACTCCCGTTGTTCTCTTGTTTGGACTTGCAGCATCTTGCACAATGATACAAGCAGAAGCTGGAAGAGCAGAATACGAACCTTGGTATCCCCCCCCTTGGTTGAACCCGACCACACTTCCGAATGGGCCACTGATAACGGCCTCCCCCAGAGTTGTTAAGGCATTGGGATTTGTATTTCCTGAAACACCTGTGTAGCCCGACACCAACACCCCTGCATAGTTTTGGAACGCCAAAATCACGTTACTTTTTGAAGCGGCATTCCAGCTAATAAGCTCGGTTTTTTCGGCAGTAGTATATGCACCCACTGTTCCTCCTGCGTCGTTATTATCAATTCCTAAATCTACAATTTGACAACCTGCGGCTTCAAGCCCTGTTTTTGTGAATGCTACCGTAAATGGGACTATTTTAAAGGTAAATGTAGAAGTCCCAGTTAGGCTAAAGTTTGCTACATTCAACAGTTTATCGGCGGCGTTTGTCCTTTGCGCTCCCCCAATACCGTAGTCTTTCCCTGTTTTATAACACACTGTAATCGTTCGCTTAAGCGGTGGAATTTCGCGGTATTTGACTTCACTTACACCTGGGTTTGAGCTGGCCAGCACGTTTTTAGGCACATCGACAATCCCGTTGACATCGGCATAAGTATCGGCGGTTTCGGAGCCACTATCAAGGCCGTTTACCCCTGACACGTTATTAAAAGTTAACCCTGACTCTACTTTATCTAAATCTAAATCTCCGTCTGAGTCGGTATCCAAAAAGTCTTCGCAGCCATCGGCATCGGTATCCAGCGGTGTCAATCCACCCAAGTATGCGGAATTTACGCCATTATTGGTTGTATAAGTAGCAGCGTTATCCACGTTTGAGGCAACGTAAGTCAAGGTAGATTGGGCTTCTACGTTATCAGGAATCCCGTCGTTGTCTGAGTCCAGATCAAGGCTATTGGCAATGCCATCTCCGTCAAAATCACACACACCTTGAACGGCAGTGTTAACAAACAATTCATTGATCCAAGGGGTAGAACGAGACGTACCCGAAACCCCATACAAACGATACGATTTATATGCCGTGGTATTGGCAGGGAAGGCAAACGTTTCGGCATCATCACAAGTCCCATACACACAAGCCGCTGTCGTAGCCGTACGCGTGGAAGAAATAATATCCGTCCAGTTAGTACCATCATTACTTCCTTGGACTTTCATCACCGCCCCGTTAGAAAAAAGGTACGCTCCTACGGCCAGTTCGATTCCTTTCAATAAAGTTGGTTTAACAAAGTCAACCCTAACGTAGGTTTTTCCTGCCACTGTTTGGGCTGTTCCAGTATAGTAGAAAGAGTTATTCGCCACATTTCCATCCAATAGTACATTAATATTTCCTGTAACAGCAGCATCTGTTGATACTTTTAATTTACCTTTATTAGTAAGGTCTGTATTATAATTCACCGCCCCACAGTAGGCATCTTCTACCGTATCTAAGATACCGTCGTTATCATCGTCCAAATCTACTTTATTGCCCAATCCGTCACCGTCGGTATCCACAAAAGGTACTACGCCAGGATCTACAATTGTTTCTGTTATGTCACAGGTAATAGCTGTATTGGTAATTGTCAAAGAAACATTACCTCCACCAGCCGAACCCGGTTGAAGCTTAAAGTTGGTAGTTGTCCCATAAGTACCTGTAGTTGGTGTCACCGAACCACTCGAAACAGCCACTGAATACGTACCAGTCCCCCCCTGAGGGTTGAGTTTAAAGGTAATTTCATCATCAGCAGTTGTACTGGTATTCGCTCCGTAGGTACAACTAATATCTGACAAACCTGACGTTAAAACTGGGCTTCCGAAGTAAAGCTCGTTGGTCCAGCTATTAGCTGTTGTCCCCGAAATACCATAAACGCGATATTGCAAATAGGGCGTTGTATTTCCCGTAATTGGAAATTTTCGGGAGTTACCAGATGCCCCATAAGCGGGAGCGGTTGCGGTTGATGAAAACGTTTGCGTCCCCGTCAAATCTGTCCAGGTTGACCCATTATTACTTCCTTCAATCCGATACGTTGCACCGTTATTGAGAGGGGTATTAACAACAATTTCAATTCCATCAAGAATCGCCGCCGAGGAAAATACAAATTTATATACCTCTTTGTTGGCAATGGCCTGACTCGCTTGAAACCAAAAACCATTGGTGGCGGCGTCACCATCTCTAAGCGCAGCAAGGTTTCCTCCACCAGTATTTAACCCCGAAGTGATGGTGATACCCGTTTTATTGGCCGCTAAGTTCCAATCTTTGTAGCAATCAGGATTGGCTACCATCGGAGCGGCTTTTTTAGGGGAAGAATTGGCATAGGAAACCAATGACCAGCCCATCCCCAAACACGCCACCAGCATTACCTGCATGACATGTAAGAATCTTTTGTCGCTGTTTTTGAGTAAAGCATGGGTTCTCATAACATTTTTTTGAATTAAAACGGTTTATAATGCACTTCTTTACAATGTCAGATAAAATGAATCAATCGGCTATTGGGTCTTTTTTGTAATGCTTGTTGTTTTGCCTGACGATACGCTGTTTGTTCTCCTCGAAATTTTCGGAGCAACGCCAATTGTTCCTCTACGGGAGCCATTAGGCGCGGCGGTTCGTCGTATTTGATGGCACTTTGGAGACTTAATGCTTCTTTCCAAGCCGCCTCGTTGAAGGGTTGGGTTTTGTCCATGTTGTCCACCCAGCCCGCCAATTCGTAGCGCATCATATTCATAATATCGTAGGTTTCATTGATGCTCTTAAACTCGGCGGTCGCCTGCTTTGTCGCTCCTTGTTGCTCGTATTGCTGCATCAACTGGCTCAGTTCCATGCCGTATTGGTTGGCTTCTTGGAGTCGCTGCTGACGCACTGCCTGCATTCCTAGGCAATACAAACGCAGGGTTTGATAATAATTTGTCACCAATGAATACTGAATCGGGCGCTGCGAATCGTTAAGAAGCGTTTCGAGGTACGTCACTGCTTTTTGCCATTCTCCAAAACGTATATGAACCCACGCGGGTAAAACTTTACCTTCATAGTACAGCATCATTGCAGCGCCTTCGTTGATAGGTTGCATTTCAAGGGTTATATTAGTAAGCGAAGAAGCCGTTTCAAGCGCCCCTTTTTCGTCACCTGCTTCGGCTTGGGCTACCGCTAAAAAGTGAAGATTATGTACGTAGTTTTGATTGGCCGAAAAGGGAATCTTTTCTGAAACATGGTAGTCGGTTTCTTGTTTTTTTGCTTTGGCATAAGCGCTTATTGCTTTTTCATAACTTCCCTTCAAATAGTATAAATGCCCTGGCATGTGCGTAATGTGCGGGGCATTGGGGGCTATTTTTACCATTTGTTCGGCAACAGGGATGGCTTTCGCAAATTCTTGGCGCAGCTCCATAACGTGAATATAGTAGTGCATCAATGCCACATTTTCGGGAAACCGACGCAGCGATTTTTCGAGCAATTGAATGGCTTCTTGTTGGCTTTCCTCTTTTTCATGTTGACGCAGTATAATCGACGCCCAGGCAATGGCTTCGGGTTCGTCGGGATAAGTTTGGTATAGTTTTCTAAAAACTTGTAGTGTTGTTTCGGTTAATCCTTGTTTTACAAGTACCTCTGCCGCCTTGATAAAATCTTTTTCTACGGAAGAAACCGTCCCAGACAATGCCTTCGCTTTCTCGATAGCTTCTTGCCAAACGCTTTTATCATCTCCCCCAAACCCTGGCTGACAAAGCGCTATTCCCCAATATCCCATGGCACAATTAGGGTCATTTTCTACCACTTGCTGAAAAGCCCGATAGGCTTCGAGGTGCCAAAAACCGTGTAAATGATTGAGCCCTTGGTCAAACCATCGTTGGGCTTCTTTGTTTTTGGTCGTAATTTCTAAATGGCTATTTCCTATTCCCGTTCTAAAGACTGGTTTTTTTATGTCTTTCAGTATATTTTTTGAGACAATCCCTACAGTGCACAACGGAATACTATTTTCAACACTAAGAATATCCCTTTTCGCTGTTTCATTACTTTTTTGACACGCTCCAATTCCTCCTAAGATAACATAGGGTAGGATAAATTTAACCAAAAACGACTTTAAGTGACATTCGTACAGCTGAAGGACAATATCAACAGAGGTATATACTATCATTGGATTGACACAACATTGAGTATAGATTTATATGTTTGCCAAAATCAATAAACGTGCCAAAATAATACCCACAACACCCAAATAGCATTTCATAATATCCTATTTCTCTTTTTTGGTGTACAATAAACAAGATAAAAATGCCTTATGTAACACAAATAAGTATATACAAAACAATCATAAACCACTGTTAATCAATTGATTACTTAAAACAAACACATGCTTCATAATACAAAAACACAAATCATAAAAAACTAAGTTGGTATATTCAAAATTTTATTCATTTGGCCTTATGTGATATTCATCACGTACAAACACGCCGTTCTGCATTATCTTTGCTACATAAAAACATTCACATGTCATGGACTCGAAACAACAATCATTCAAAGACATCATTAGCGGAGATACGCCAGTAGTTGTAGATTTTTTTGCCGAATGGTGTGGGCCTTGCAAAATGATGGCACCCATTCTCAAAGATTTTGCCAGCCAAATGGGCGACCGCGTGCGGGTACTCAAAATTGATGTCGATAAAAATCCCGCCGCTGCCCAAGCCTACCGTATCCAAAGTGTACCTACGCTTGTAGTGTTTCAGAAGGGCGAAGTAGTGTGGCGTCAGTCGGGCGTAGTGCAGAAAAAACAATTGGAGCACGTTGTAAATCAACTGCCACGTACGTATGCACAGTAATTGCAGAAATTTATTGGCTAAACCTTCTAAACTCGATTAATATGAAACCTAACATGGGCGGCACAGACCGCATAATTCGCCTTATTGTAGCCGCCATTGTGGCTGTTTTATATTTCACTGGCACGCTTACAGGAACCCTTGGCATTGTTGCACTGGTAGTGTCTGCAATTTTTGTACTGACCAGTTTAGTGAGTTTCTGTCCGCTTTATACGCTCATTGGGCTAAACACTTGCCCAGTGAAGAAATAGCGTTTTGTCATTTTTATCCTCTGAGCAATCAAAAACCACTCAGAGGATTTTTTTACAACAATTAACATCGTATATTTGCGATATAAAATAAATAACATGGCTATCAACCGAAAATT
Source organism: Runella sp. R0.1_18 (assembly GCF_057652155.1). Lineage (NCBI taxonomy): Bacteria > Pseudomonadati > Bacteroidota > Cytophagia > Cytophagales > Spirosomataceae > Runella > Runella sp. R0.1_18. Next base: position 135,713 of record NZ_JBYFCK010000013.1, on the reverse strand, counting down.
AGATTTTGCTGCCGACGAAATTGCCTTAGCCGATTTTGCAAAAGCGATTGCGCATCCTGCTCGCATTGCGATTCTGAAAATACTCTCCCAACAAAAAAGCTGCATTTGTGGGGAAATCGTAGAAGGCTTACCACTAGCCCAAGCGACCGTTTCGCAGCACTTAAAAGAACTCAAAGCCATTGGGCTTATCAAAGGCACTATTGAAGGAAAAACTTCTTGCTATTGCATTGACTGGGAAGTTTTTAACCAATTTATAACCCGCTTTGGCGTTTTTGCAGATTTGTCGCAAAATGCTTCGTGTCAGTCTCAATCATGCTGTTAATTCCAGTGACTAACAAACCATCTGTATGGCTCAAAAAAAACTCTCATTTTTAGACAATTACCTCACCCTTTGGATATTTCTGGCCATGCTCATTGGTGTGGGTATCGGCTATTTTTTTCCCGAATCCGAGGCATTTATCAATAGTTTCAACGTCGGCACTACCAATGTACCACTGGCCATTGGCCTCATTTTGATGATGTACCCACCCTTGGCCAAAGTGCGTTACGAAGAACTTCCCAAAGTGTTTTCCAACACCAAAATTCTAGCGTTGTCACTGATACAAAACTGGATTATTGGTCCATTGTTGATGTTTGGTTTGGCGGTTATTTTCTTACCCGATAAGCCCGAATACATGACGGGACTGATTATGATTGGAATAGCTCGCTGTATTGCGATGGTCATCGTTTGGAACGACCTCGCAAATGGCGACCGCCTCTACGCCGCAGGGTTAGTAGCGTTCAATAGTATCTTTCAGGTGCTTTTTTACTCAATCTATGCTTGGGTATTCATTACGGTTTTACCTCCTTTGTTTGGATTAAAAGGTTACGAAGTTCATATCACTATCGGAGAAGTTGCACAGAGCGTATTTATCTACCTTGGCATTCCGTTTTTGCTGGGCATTATTTCTCGTTATGTGCTCACAGCACTAAAAGGACGTGAATGGTTTGAGCAGGTGAATTTACCCAAAATCAGCCCAATTACGCTGATTGCTCTGTTGCTCACAATTGTAGTGATGTTTAGCTTAAAAGGCCAGTTGATTGTACAAATTCCACTGGATGTAATCAGAATTGCGATTCCGCTTACTTTCTATTTTGGCATCATGTTTTTATCCGCTTTTTACCTTTCCAAACGAGCAGGCGCCAATTACGCTAAATCCACTTCGTTGGCTTTTACAGCGGCGGGCAACAACTTTGAGTTGGGCATTGCCGTAGCGATTGCAGTCTTTGGCATCAACTCAGGGGCTGCATTTGCCGCTGTGGTTGGGCCATTGATAGAAGTACCCGTTTTAATATTATTCGTGAATTACGCCCTCAAACAAACCCACAAATTTCACCCATGAATTCCCAGCTAAGCACTTATTTTGAATCCCTCAATCTCAACGAAGTTGCCACCGAACGCCAAGCTGTTTTGCAACCTTTGGCAGATTATATCAAGGCAAAAATAAAGAGCCAGCAACCTATCAATCTGACCTTTATCTGTACCCACAATTCTCGTCGGAGCCATTTGGGGCAAGTGTGGGCGCAGGTAGCAGCGTCCTATTTTGGGGTTATGAACGTCCACTGTTTTTCGGGAGGAACTGAAACCACGGCTTGCAATCCTCGTACTATCGCAGCATTAGAGCGGGCAGGTTTGCGAATTTCCAAAACTGCGGATACTGATAACCCGACCTACGAAATCAGCTACGACGAAGCGTCTGTTCCCATCATCGCCTTCTCCAAAGTCTATGACCAAGCGCCTAATCCAAGCAGTGCATTTGCGGCCATTATGACCTGCGACCACGCCGAGGCCAATTGTCCGTACATTCCAGGAGCTGAAAAACGCTTACCGATTATGTACATCGACCCCAAAGTATCAGACGATACGCCCGAAGAAACCGCTACCTATGACGCCCGCTGTCGGCAGATTGCGACGGAAATGAAATGGGTGTTTGGGCAGCTATAAACAAGATTTGAACCCTAGGTCAGACGATAGTCAGACCGACGATGACCTAATAGCCAGACTGACGACAATTAGACCAAATACTTCGAGTCTGACTATCGTCTGACCTCACCACTCACACCAGAATGACCCATCATACAGTGAATAATCTTATCGACGAGGTCAGACGATAGTCAGGCCAAAAGTGACCTACTAATAGTCAGACCGACGATAATTGGACCAAATACTTCGAGTCTGACTATCGTCTGACTCTCACCACTCACACCAGAATGACCCATCATACAGTGAATAATCTTATTGACGAGGTCAGACGATAGTCAGGCCAAAAGTGATATACTCCGAGTCTGACTATCGTCTGACTCTTCCCACTCACACCAGAATGACCCATCATACAGTGAATAATCCTATCGACGAGGTCAGACGACAGTCAGACCAAAAGTGACCTACTAATAGTCAGACCGACAATAATTGGACTATATAATCCGAGTCTGACTATCGTCTGACTCTCACCACTCACACCAGAATGACCCATCATACAGTGAATAATCTTATTGACGAGGTCAGACGATAGTCAGGCCAAAAGTGATATACTCCGAGTCTGACTATCGTCTGACTCTCACCACTCACACCAGAATGGCCCATCATACAGTGAATAATCCTATCGACGAGGTCAGACGACAGTCAGACCAAAAGTGACCTACTAATAGTCAGACCGACAATAATTGGACTATATAATCCGAGTCTGACTATCGTCTGACTCTTGCCACTCAAACTACCCTAGCCAGAGTGACTTATAAAACAAGTAATAGTCTGAATTTGACCAAATTTCAACTATTCACTGTATGCAAGTTTTAGCCGAACGCCTGTATCATGTATATAACCAAGGGAACAACCAAGAAATCATTTTTCACACCAAAGATGACTATGTCCAATTTCTTAAACACGTCAGAGAAAAGGTATTTCCCCATTGTGAAATAGTAGCCTATTGTTTAATGCCCAACTACTTTCACTTTTTAATCAATACGACTCAAAAATCAATAGAACCTGTTAAACTAGGACAACTGACCAGCACAGTTTTAAATAATAGTTTCAGGTTGTTACTCAGCGGATATGCCAACGAATTTAACAAGAAATACCACAGAACAGGCTCTTTATTTCGCCAAAAAACGAAATTCAAAAACTTGGAAAGCGAAAGTGATAAGCCAAGCAACAATTACCCTTTCGTATGTTTTCATTATATACATCAGAATCCATTCGTGGCCAACCTTTGCACCAAAATAGAGGATTGGGAGTTCAGTTCGTTTAGGGATTATTTAGGGTTACGAAGCGGCACTTTGGTTAGCAAACAATCCGCGTTTGATTTAATTGGTATTCAGCAAGATAGCTTTTATAAGGAGTCCTACCAAGTAATCACTGAGTCGAAAATCAAGTATTTATACGATATGTAGGTCCGACGACAGTCAGACCGATTGTGTTATGCTTGAGCAGCGGTCTGGCTATCGTCTGACCTGAGCCACATTAAACACCTACAACCATGGCCGCTTTTTTCTTTGGTCTTGTTATGCTACATTTGGTAGCGGGCTTCGGCTGGGTATTGTATAAAATTGCATTTCAAAAAAAGACACTAACTGACCTTCTCCTATGAAATCGGTACTTACTGCGGGACTCATTTTTATTATGGCTATTATTGGCACGGCCTTTCAGCCGAGTTCGCAGGCTCCCATTGATTACCGAAAACTGGGCGATTCTCTCAGCCTCCAAGCCCAACAAGTACTTGTGCGTAACTTATTAGGAGCGATTCAAAAAGGAGGCTCCGACTACGCCGTCGATTTTTGTAGCGAACGAGCCATGCCCCTGACCGATTCATTGTCGAAGAAATACAAAGTTCGTATTCAGCGGATTTCGGTCAAAAATCGTAATCCCAAAAATGCGGCATCACTCTTTGAACGCAAATTATTGGAATCATTTGCTTCGGCCAATTCTCCCAAAGATACCCTCCTCCAAACTCCCAAAGGCGCTATTTACTACAAACCGATTCGGGTAGCGATGCCCACTTGCCTCCAATGCCACGGTAACCCCAAATCGGACATTAATTCAGCAACACTTTCTACCATCAAGGAAAAATACCGTTTCGACAAAGCCACAGGCTATGCCCTCAACGACCTCCGTGGCGCTTGGAAATTGTCGTTTGAAGAATAACACTTCCCCTTTTTCTCCCTACCGTTTACTCAATATGTGGAATATTCACCACAATTTTACCCATAACACTGCGTTTTGGGCTAGGAATGGCTTTTTTGATATTCTTGGCATACAAACACGATTGAAACCTCATTTATACAAAACATGAAACAACGCTGTACTTGCTTTAATTAAGTTACACCAAACAATCAATTACAATCATGGAAAACAATCAGCAAGGAAAAAGCCCTTTTGCGTGGGTAGCGCTAATCATCATGACTTTAGCGACAGGTACGTTTGGCATCTTGTTTTACAATCAAAAACAAGAAACGGAGTCGAAAGAGGTAACCATCGTCCAAAAAGCCAAAGAATTGGCCTTCACTCAGACCAAATTGGATTCGGTGTCGCGTAGTTTGGACATCAAGATTGCCGAAGTGCAACAATTGGGCGGAAACGTAGAGGAATTGATGAAAGTAAAAGCGAAGTTGGAAGCTGATAAACTAGCGTTGCGTAAAAATGCAAAATTTGAAGTAGCTAAATACAACGCTAAAATCAAGGAATACGAGCAGTTTTTGGCCGATAAAGACGTGGAAATTGCGAAGCTAAAAGAAGAAAACGGTTTGTTATCGGTTGAAAATCAATCTTTAGCCAGTGAAAACACGAACTTAAAAACGGAGAAAGAAACACTTACACAAGCCAAAATGCAGCTAACAGATTCGGTAACAGCTTATTCTAGCAAAAACCGTGAACTTAGCCAGAAAGTAGCAATCGGGGCGGCACTTAAAGCCGAAAATATCAAAGTGTTGGCCGTTTCACCAAAAGGTAAAGTTCGCACCGACGACACCTATCGCTCGAAGCGAGTTGACAAGTTGAAATTACAATTTACGCTTCCTCCTAACCCATTGACAGAGACGAACGAAAAAGAAATTTATGTTCGTGTGCTCGACCCCGAAGGAGCCGTTATCACCGACGAAGCAATGGGCTCAGGGAAGTTTAACTGGCAAGGTCAAGACATGATGTTTACTACCAAAGACCGCGTGGCTTATCAAAACACGAATCAAACTGTTGAAATGATGTACGATAATCCACAACGCCTACGCCCAGGAAAATACAACGTTGAAGTTTATGCTGAAGGTTTCAGAATCGGAAGCAGCCAGTTTACCATCAAGTAAGATGGCTTAGACCAAGAAATCCCTTTCATATATACACAATGCCCAATTACCCAAATGCGGTCAGGTACTTACCCGACCGCATTTTTGTTTTTAAGCACTAGGCGCTTTATCGTTTTGTGCTCGGGCAAACAGCTCGTTGACACTTATTTCAAAATCTGGCAAAACAGGGTTAGCCGAACAAATATCATCTTCCAGGCAAATTTTCACATTACGACGAGAGGTATATACATACACTACTTCTTGCTCAGGAATAACATTCCAAACCACTTTCACACCCGCTTTGAAATATTCCGTTAGCTTTTCTTCTACTCGATAAAGTTGGTCTGATTCAGACACCACTTCGATAACAAACTCTGGAATGACATCGTTACCCTCGCGCCCTTGATATACTTGTGCTCTAGTAAAATAAGCAATATCTGGTCTTCTCATTTGAATACTATTAAGCATTACATCAGGTTCGGCAATGAAAACGCCTTTTTGATAGTAGCCTTTATTGATAAATAGTAAATTCAAAATATCGTAGATGTAATACTGCCTTTTTTTCATTCCTGTAAATTGAATTAGTTCCCCGTCATACCACTCATACTTTAGGCCATCGTTGGGCTCCCACTCCTGAAACTCCGCAAGCGTCCGAGGCAATACTGGATTATTTTGTGTAGTCTGCACCATGGTTGTGATTTCTTTTTTCAAATATAAAACATTTGCTGGTGATTCTGACAATGCTTATCAAGCGACGATTCGGTTTTGAGAAACCGAGTACGCAGGTTTTGAGAAACCTGCAGCACCGTGTACACCGTGTGGGAGGTTTCTCAAAACCTCCCCGAAAGAGATACACAAACCTCCCCGAAAGAGACACAGCAAACCTACCATACAACAAACCCTCGCTAGTGGATACTAACGAGGGTTTGTCAATAAATTCTCAGAACAACTACTAGGCTATTTCTGCCAAGTCAACCTTCTTTGCTTTCTTTTTCTTGCGTCCACTGAAACGCTCTTTTATACGGTCAACGACTAAGTAAGTCCCTGGCACGATGAAAAGTGTTAAAATGAGAGAGCTGGTCAACCCTCCGATAATGACCCATGCCATCCCGTTTTTGGTTTCGGCACCTGCACCGCTTGCCAAGGCAATCGGCAACATCCCGAACACCATCGCGAGCGTCGTCATCAAAATGGGCCGCATCCGTTCTTTCCCTGCTTCAATCAACGCATGAACGACATCATAACCTTGTTCTTTGAGGTGATTGGTGAAATCGACAATCAAAATGGCGTTTTTGGCCACCAAACCTAGCAACATAATCATCCCTACAATGGAGAACACCGTCAAACTTTCCATCGTAAGAGCCAAAGCCAACAACGCCCCAATCAACGCCACGGGAATAGAGAACAACACCACAAACGGATACACCACGCTTTCGTATAAGCCTACCATGACGAAATACACCAACAAAATCGCAATCCCGAGGGCTAAGCCAAGGCTTCCAAAGGCATCAGATTGTTGTTGCATTTGCCCCAAATATTCTACCGAAACGCCATCGGGGAGTTTTACTTCGTTCATCTTTTTCTGAATGTCAGCTCCTACCGTACCTACAGGTCGGCCAACTACTTGGGCATTGATGGTAATCGACGAAAGACGATTGATACGCTCCAATACGCTCTCGCCCGATTGTTCTTGCACCTGCGCAAACTGCGATAGCTCAAATGTTTTTCCTTGGTTATTGACAAACAACAGATGGCTTACATCATTCAGGCGTGAGCGGTCAAACTGGTCGAGACTGACTAAAATATCGTATTCATTTCCGTTTTGCTTGAATTTGGCACGGTCGTTTCCTCTAAACGAGTTTTGTAACGCCATCCCTACGTCAGTCGCACTGATACCCAACTGCGCCATTTTTTCGCGGTCAAGTTTTACCGTTACTTCTGGTTTTGGATCTTTTACCGAGAATTTTACGTCTTGCGTACCAGGCACTGATTTTACAATCTCCAACGACTGCGCCGCTGTCTTACGGATGGTTTCGAGGTTCGTGCCTTTAATTGCAATCTGAATCGGCGCTTGCGACGCTCCTACGATACTCGCAGGACTTACAGTCACTTTGATACCTGGCAGTTCCAACAATTCGTGTTTGAGCATTTGCCCAAATTTCTCCGTAGAAAGCGTCCGCTGTTTTTTATCCACCAACTTGATATTCAACTCAGCAATGTTACTATTGGACGACGCCCCAAAGTTGGTACTTGTGTAACCTACGTTGGTAAAGACGTTGGTCACTTCGGGGTGTTTCATAATCATCTGCTCCGCTTTTTGCGACAACTCGTTAGTTTGGTAAATCGAGGCGGTTGGTGCTAGTTCCAATTGAATATTCATCTCTCCTTGGTCACTTTGTGGCATAAATGCCGCTCCAATAAAGCCCGCTGGTACTAGATAGATGGTTCCTACTAACATCCCCAAAATAGCCAAGTACATCCAACGTTTATGACCCAGCACCCATTTCAAGAAATAGACATAAACCGCCGTAAGGCTATCAATAAATCGTTCAAAACCTAGGTTGAGTTTTCCCCACAAACTGTCTGGATTCAAAGTTTCGAGTTTCCCAAAACGTGATACCAACAACGGGGTCAGCGTAAATGAAACCACCAAACTCATCAAGGTCGAGAACACCACCACGAGCGAGAACTCACGCAAAATATTACCAATCAATCCGCCCGTCAAGGCCAACGGTACAAACACCACCACGTCCACCAAAGTAATGGCCAAGGCCGTGAAACCAATCTCACTCCGACCATCGAGGGCCGCGGTGCGTTTGTCTTTGCCCATTTCGAGGTGTCGGTTGATGTTTTCCAACACCACAATTGAGTCATCGACCAAAATACCTACCACCAACGAAAGCGCCATCAAAGTCATCAGGTTGAGTGAAAACCCTGCTAGGTACATCAGCAAAAACGTTGGCAAAATCGAAGAAGGCAGTGCGACCAAGACAAACAACGACGAACGGAAACTGTGTAAAAACAACAACATCACAACTGATACGATAAGAATCGCCAAAAATAAGTCATCGACTACCGCGTGAGCTGATGCAAGGGTATAGACCGACTGGTCGGAAGCAATGTTAAATTTTAGGTGAGACTTAGCATATTGCTTTTCCAACACTTCCATTTTCTTACGCGCCAACTCACTTACGGACACAGCATTGGCATCCGACTGTTTACTAATCTGAATACCAATCGACGGTTTGGCGTTGATGTGGTTGATGGCCGTTGGTTTGGCCGTCGCATCCACTACTTCGGCAATATCCCGCAATAAAATTTCACTACCGTTGGTGCGGCGCGCTACTACTAAGTCGCGCAAGCGGGAAGTGGTTTCGAGGGTAGCATCAAAACGAATGGCATACTGTGCCGTACGGGTTTCGAGCTGGCCCGCTGGGTAACTGGTGTTGGCGTTATTGATGGCTTGCGAAACTTGTACAATCGACACCCCATAAGCTCGCAATTTATCACTGTCCACGTTGACCTGAATCTGGCGTTTATTTCCCCCAACAACGTTTACCTGACCTACCCCTGGTACGTTGGCCAACTGTGGTTTCAACTCATCATCAATCAAATCGTACAATTCGGTGGGTGACAAATCGGCCGTCACCCCCATACGTAACACGGGAATTTCGTCGGTCGAAAACTTATTCACAATCGGGCGGTCGGCCTCGTCGGGAAGTAAGTTAATAATTTGCTCAATCTTACGCTGAGCATCTTGCTGCGCCAAGGTGGTGTTTACCCCATTTTTCAACTGAATCGTCACCAACGATACGCCTTGTTGCGACGTCGAAGTCATGCGATCCAATCCTTCTAACGACGACAAAGCGTCTTCGATACGTTTCGTTACGTTGGTTTCTACCTCGTCGGCCGAAGCCCCAATGTAGGTAGTTGCCACGCTAATAACGTTGGCTTCAAACTTGGGCAACAAATTATATGACAACTGTTTATAGCCCAACACCCCGAATAAAATCAGGACGATAAAAACAGTAGTGACCAATAAAGGTCGTTTGACGGCTATTTCGGTAATTGACATAGTTGTATTTTTTTAATGTCGAGGGTAGAGTGCAGAATGTCAAATTTAATGTCGAGTGTCGAGTGCAAAATGTCGAATAGAAATTCATAATTCGACAATCTCCATTATGCTCTCGACACTATTTTTACTAGGACTCATTCGACGTTCTGCACTCTACATTCGACACTTTATCTATTTAGTTATCTGCACATTGCGCCCTTCGCTGAGGTTCAATTGACCTGTAACGACCACCACATCACCTGTTTCAAGGCCACCGAGCACCTCAATGTTATCGCCCAATTCACGTCCTACTTTGATGATGCGTTGGTGCGCTACGTTGTTGTTAATCACATAAACGTACGGGTTCTTCAAACTTTCTACCAACGCCAAACGCGGAATAAGCAACGCCCGCTGATTTGATTTTTGGGAGAAATCAACGTTCACAAATGTCCCCGCCTTCAATCCCGCAGGATTAAGGATGGTAATTTCGACGGGATAATTGTGTTCGTTGCTTCCTTGCGGTGCGATATAGCTAATTTTACCCGTCAACACTTTATCAGGGAAAATATCCGTAGTGACTTTGACCACCTGCCCAATTTTCAATTGGTACACATCACTTTCATTGACTTGGACGTCCACTTTCAAACGCGCTACGTCCAAAATCGTCCCCACAACTGCACCTGCACCTACAAACTCCCCTGGTTCGATGTCTTTTTTCACGATTCGGCCGCTAATGGGAGCTTTGATAGTCGCATCTGCAATTTGCTTTTTAATCTGTTCGGCCTGATTCAAGGCATTTTCGTAGTTAAACTTTACTTCGTTGAGTTGAATTTCGGTCGTTGCATTACCTGCCAACAAGGTTGTATAACGCTCCACATCCTTCTTGAGTTTGTTGATAGTCAACTGCGTCGATTCGAGCGATAATTCTTTCAATTTGTTATCCAGCTGCACCAAAGCGGCCCCTTGGCTTACTTGCGAACCCAATTCAAAGTTTACGTTGGTAACGCGCCCTGCGGTCATGGCCGTAATAGCGGCTTCCTTAAACGGCACCAAGTTTCCCGTTTTAATCAATTGTTGCGACACCTCTCCTTCGGCTACCTTACTGACAGTCACAGGAATAGGCGTATTATTATTGGTGGTTGGTAATGCTTTTTGGGCATCAATTTTCTTTTTATTGGCCGTCAATCGAAATGCAATCAGTGACGCAGCGACTACCAAAACCAGAGCGACGATTAATGATGACTTCTTCATGTCTAGAGTTGATTATAGAAAGTTAGCAACGTTCCTTGCGACTGTTCGAGGTCGAGGCGTGCTTGGTAAAAATTAATGAGTGAGTTAATATAATTCGATTGAGATTGACGGTACGAGTTGTCGGCATTGATGAGGTCGGTCAACGACTTGGTACCTTGTTTGTACTGCAACGTCACGACGTTATAAACTTCTTGTGCTTGCTTTACTGTACGCTCATCGTTTTGAATGCTTGTACTTGCTTTTTGAATTTGGGTCTGGGCATTGTTAAACTGCAACCCAAACGCCGCGACGTTCATCCGCAATTGCTCTTCTTGGGTCAAAATTGTAAGGCGCTGTTGTTTGTATTGCGCATCTCGCTGAAAACCGTCGAAAATCGGTACGTTCAAACGTAAACCCACACTCCCGAAGCCTGTAAAACTGCGAAATCCATCGGCAAATTGATTGCCCAATGCCATCGTACCATAGCTGGCCGTAAAGTTCAACGTAGGTTGATAACCCGCTTTAATTCGCTGCAATTGAAGCTTTTGAAGCTCCAAGTTGGTCGCCGCTTTTTGGTACGACACCAAGCCTGGGGCATTAAATTGACTGATGTCAGCTTGCGGAGTTTGGCGCAATAGCAATGAATCCGACACGTTTACCTCTTGGTCTTGCGTAAGCCCCATTTGGTACTTGAGGCGGTTTAAGGCCAACGCCAAATTGCTCTCACTCAATGCCAACTGTGAACGCGTATTGTTATAAGTTACCTCCGTATTGGTCACATCAATGGCTTGAATCACGCCATTGTCACGCTGTAACCGCAAGACATTCAACACTTTTTCGGTACGGTCTAGGTTGTCTTTCAACAACGCTATCTGCTGTTTCACAATAAATACTTGGTAGTAATTACTGGCGATGTTATAAATAATCTCCTCTTTCGTTTGGCGCATCGACAAATCAGCCAATTTCTGGTTGGGCTCCGCCGCTTTTAAACCAAGCAAAGCCGCTTTATCATAAATGGTCTGGGTCAATTGCGCCGAAGCTACAGTTTGATACTTCGAACCCAGTGAAATCCGCTTGGGTTCGGGACCTGCAAAACCCGCTGGAAGGAGCGTGCTTTGGAGTTTGAGGTTATCGGTAAAATTTCCCGTCGCCGATACTTGCGGCAGATACGTGCCCAAGGCTTGCCGAGCTTGCTCGTTGGCCGTCTCTTGTTGGTACTGAGCGATTCGCACCGAACCAAAATGCTGAAGGCCGTAGTCGAGGCAAGCTTTCAACGACCACGTTTGCTGCGCGAAGCTCGGTAGCGACGCCGACAGCAGAAGCGTTAAAAAGACTGCGATTTTTTTCATGGTTGTACTTTACTAAGAAAAATTATAAGTTGATATATCAACTAATTGGATAAAAAATTTAAAATTCAATGGTCGAAGCTATTTTTTGCAAAAGCTTCATCAAGGTTTCTACCTCTTCTTGCGTAAGTTTTCCTGTTACTTCTTGATTGATAACCGCTGCCAAATCTGCAATTTTATCCACGGCAAATTTCCCTGCGGGCGTCAGGTGGATAAGGTTACGACGGCGGTCAACATCGTCGCTCACAATTCGGATATAACCGTCTCTCTCTAACGTACGAATCGAGCGTTGAATCGCCGATTTATCCTTCTGGAGCAAATTGGCAATGTCTTGCTGAGAAAGAGGCTCATCTGCCGCATAACGAACCAAAAACAGAATCGGGAACTGTTCAATTTGAATGGACAACCCCGTCTGTCCCAACTCACGATTGACTTTTCGCACAAATAAGTGCGATACGTGGTTGATGTTGAAGGTGAGATACTGGCCCAAATGTTTCCAGATGTTTTCCTTAATATGTATGCTTTGATTAGATTCCATGCTGCAAATGTAAATATAGTTGACATATCAACCAAATAATTTCAAAAAAAGTTGATGAGTGGTTAAAAATCAAGAATGACCGCTGGATAAATTTTGACAAATAGTACCTTTTGCCATGACCAAGTACGGTGACTATCTATTATTTTTAATGGTTTTTCATTTTTAGCGTATGCTCAATCCCATCAAAATCATCCTAGTAGATGACCACCAAATCATTGTAGATGGTTTGCGGTTTTTGTTTTCATCGCTCGACAATGTAGAAGTAGCAGCGACCTTTACCGATAGTCGCCAAGTTATACCCTATTTACAACTACACGAAGTAGATCTTTTGGTAGCTGATTTACACATGCCCCATCTGACAGGCATTGATTTAACGTTGCAAGCCCGTCAACTGTTTCCTCGGCTCAAAGTACTTTTGTTGACTATGGCCGAAGACGCTGCCCATATTCGTGAAGCCATCAAAGCAGGTGTACACGGATATCTTCTCAAAAAAACGAGCAAGCGAGAATTAGAGCAGGCACTACAAACGATTTTGGCAGGCAAACGTTACTACAGCAACGATGTAATTGAAGAGTTAGCCAGTGCTTCGACCGATGACCTCAACGATTTAACTCCCCATACCATTCAACCGCTTACAGGACGTGAGGTAGAAATTTTGAAACTGATTTCGGAAGAACAAACGACCGCCGAAATCGCTGATAAACTTTGTATAAGTATTCCTACTGTAGAGTTTCATCGACGTAGTTTAATGATAAAGCTCAATGCCAAAAACGTTGTTGGCCTAGTCAAATACGCGATGAAACACGGTTTAATTTAAAACTACAATGGCAATCGCAGCAAGTGTGTTGTTCCTAGCGAGGTATTCCCCAATACTTTCCAAGTTCCGTCTAAAGCTTTTACTCGCTCGGCAATATTCCTCAAGCCTTTTCCTTCAATGTTTGGCGATGACATTCCTTTTCCGTTGTCCACAACCCTAAGATGTAACTCGGCCCCTGTTATTTCAAAAACAAGTTGGGCTTCTGTAGCCTCGGCGTGTTTGAGAATATTATTGATGAGTTCGAGGCAAATGCTATACAGCTCAAACTCCATTCTCGATGTTAACCGTTGTTGTTGTTCAGGAAGAGTAAGCAAAAACGTTATCGACGTAGTTCGGTTTAGTTTACGTACAAGTTGTTCGAGGGCTTTCCAAATTCCTTGTTTTTCTAACTCTTCGGGGAAGAGATTATGAGACAGCAATCGAACTTGGTTGTATGCCTGCTCAATGGTGGACTGGACGTGCCGATACACTTCTTGTTCGGTAGGTTCCAGTTTTGTTTGATTGATGGCTTCGATACTCCAACGCAAGGCCGACAACGTACTTCCGAGATTATCGTGCAAGTCGGCGGCTACTCGTTTTCGCTCCTGCGTTTGTCCTTCGAGCAAGGCTGCTTGAAGCGCTTTATTTTGGCGGCGGAGAAGAAAGTTACGGTAGTAAACAAATGAAAGAAAAACAACCAGCGCAATCAAGGACGCTATCGCGAGCATTTTCTGCTGCTGCTTCTCTTGCTCTTGTGCAAGTAGTCGAGCTCGCTCTAGGCGACGTTGTTCTACTTCTATCACCTCCACCCGTTGTACTTTTTCATGCTTAAATAAACTATCCTTAATCATCACGGCGAGGTCTTGGTATTTTAGGGCGCTGTCTGCTTGACGACGTATCTTATAGACTCGTGATAAAGCATAGCTCGACTCCCATAAACCCCGAGGGAAGTTTGATTCGACGGCGACCTGGATTCCTTCTTTGGCACAGTAATAACTTGAATCAATTTTTCCCATTCGACTATACAAATTAGCCGTTTCTGCACAGACGACACTTAACGTTTTTTTATTGTTTTGTTGAAGGCACGTCTCTATACCACGGCGGTACCAACCGATTGCGGCTGAAAAACGACCCAAGCGTTCTAACGCTTTTGCATACGTCATATAGATGTATCCCAGCTCATGTTTTACTTGGTGGAACTCTGCTTCTTTTACCGCTCCTTTGGCAAAGTATAAAGCCGAATCCAATTGATTAAGCCCTTCATAGGCATTACTCAAATGTGCTTGCTCATAATGAGTTCCTTGACGAGTGAACTCTTTAAATTTTTTGGCAATGTACAAGTAGGTTTTGGCTTTCTGAAAGTCACCTAAAGTAACGTACAAATACCCAATAGCTCGGTGGCAATCTTCTCCTAACAAATCACGAAGTTGATAACGCTTTTTAAGTTCTAGCGCTCTAAAATAAAAGTCTAACGCCTTGGCATAATCACCTCTATTAATATAGCTGTTGCCAATCTGTAAAGTAATTTTAGCCTCAAGGCGGTGGGTTTGAAAACGGACTGCCAGCAGGAGAGCCTCCATACGACACCTCAAGCTACTATCTATCTGATAACCGTCGTACTGATCGGCCATTTCTTGCAAAATTTTAAGTAGCAAATTATCCTCTGAATACGGGTTTAATCCATAAAAATTCAACTCTCGGCACAGAGCCAAAGCCTTCTTATAATGGGTCAACGCAAGGGTATGGCTTTGAGACTTATAACCTTGCCCTAGAGCGTACAACGCCATCGCTTCCGCTTTTTTAGAGGATATGTTTTTGGCTTCCTGCAATGCCATTTGGGCAATAACCAAACACGAGTCTGACCGTTGGTTATTGGCATACACTTCGGCCAAACGGGCCATTGCAAAAGTTTTTTGTTCGCCTTTTTGTGACAAAGTAATGATTTTTTTGAGGCTGTCAATCGTAGTTACTTGTCCTGAGCATTCAAGCAACAGCAGCCAAAAGAGGCAAAAAAAAGTAATGGGTCGAAACATACAAAGGCTAAAAAATCATGGTTTTCCTTAGCAAAACCTATGGAAAACCATGGGGAATTGCACAAGCTACTTACACTACTTTTGCATTGGTACACTTAACTTCTATTCCAATGAAAACACTATTAATTACCCTGTCTGTTTTATTGATAAGTTTGGCTGGTTCTGCTCAAAATTTAGAACAAACTTTTGCTAAACTTATGGACGAGTACAAGAAAAGTCCAAGCGATTTTGCCAAAAATTATTATTCGGACGACTACCGTTTTGTAGGACCCCCGAGTGGTAAATTTACTGATAAAAATACTATGGTTAGGTCTTTGGCTCCATTAAACGTAACAGAATTAACGTATTCTGACGTGAAGTTTTTTGAGTCAGGCTCATTAGGCGTTGTCAGTGGGTATATTACAATCAAATATGCAGTCAATACCTACAAAGATGCATTTACTTATACCTTTCAAAAACGGGACGGAAAATGGCTGAATGTATCTGCTCAACACACTGAAGTAGCCTACAACAGACCCAACGAAGTCGCCAATACGATTGAAACATTTAAAACTTATTTTGAAACCTCTCGACTTGCCTTCCTTGCAAACCCTGTCAAGTTCTTCGACGAGGAATGCACCCCTGATTTTCAGTATGTTACTTCTAAAGGCTCCATCGTTTCACTGCCAATCATACGAAATTCTTTTTTGCCAAAAAAAGTACTCCAACGTGACATTACCCAACTTGTTTGCAAGCTGTATGGCACTACGATGATGGTAACGGCCCAAATGACCCACAAATACCAAAATACCCAAGACAACGTGCTTACTGATTATGGAACGGAGACAGTTACTTACATGTACGTGAAAACAGCAAATGGTTGGAAACTTGCCTCTGCTCATCATAGTAAAGGGGAATAAAGCCCATTTCAACGACACTATTTATTCTGCTGTTCCCAAACTCCGATTTGGGGACACAACGGCCCAGCGTCTCTGACGCAAAAAAAACGTCGAGATACCAACATCCCGACGCATGGTGATTCATTTTGAAAAACGGCTAGTCCATTTCTCCCGAAAATAGAGCCGATGCCTTTATTTCAAACAGCGGTAATACAGGCTTAGCCGAACAGACATCCTCTTCGATACATATTTTCACCTCCCGACGAGAAGTATAGACATAGACCACTTCGTGTTCAGGGATAATATTCCAAATAACTTTTACCCCAGCTTTAAAATATTCAGTGATTTTCTTTTCCAATTGATTGATTTGGTCATTGTTGGAAATAATCTCAATCACAAACTCAGGAATTACGTCCTCCCCTGCTTTACTCTTCTGTATTTGCTCTCGGGTAAAATAGGAAATATCTGGTCGGCGCATTTGAATGCCTGACAACATCACATCCTGTTCTGCGACTAAAGTTCCTACTTTTTTATATCCTTGTTCAAAAAATAAACCAAGCAGTAGATCGTAGATATAAAGCTGCTCTTTTTTCATTCCTGTAAATTGAATTATATCCCCGTCGTTCCATTCATATTTGTAACCGTCATTAGATTCCCAATCAAGAAACTCTTCCAGCGTACGAGGTAATTGCACAGTATTTTGTGAAGTTTGTATCATGGTGGTAATTCTTTTTTCAAAAATACAATTTTTTAGCCAAAACTCTTCCTCCCTACTTTCGCCGCCAATTGTCCAGCACAATCGCCGTGGCAATGCCCACATTGAGTGATTCCGCCTCTCCGAAACGAGGAATTGTCACCTTGTCCGTCACAAATTTTTCAACAATGCTACCAATGCCATTCGACTCATTGCCCATCACGATGTAGCCTGTTTTGGCAAAGGTAGTTTCGTGAATATTTTTCCCTTCCAAAAACGTCCCGTACACGCTCGCGCTCGCCCCGATTTCCAATCGGGGCGCATCTGGCCCAGCGTTTCCAACGCTAATTCGTTCAAAATAAGCCCCTAAATCAGTGTAAAAGCCGCGAACCCGCGTAAACGAGCCTTTGCTGGCAGCAATTACTTTCGGATTGTACCAGTCGGTAGTAGTAGTCGAGCACACCATTTTGCGAATCCCGTACCAGTCGGCAATCCGAATCATGGTTCCTAGGTTCCCAGGGTCGCGAATATCATCCAACACCAGCACGTATTCGTTCTGTTCGGCATACAAAAAATCGTTCGATTTCGTTTTAACCACGGCAAGCGCCGCATCATTGGATTGCAGCGTTCCTGCCCGTACAAGCTCATCAGGCGTAGCTATTTCAACCCGAAAAGGTTGTTTCTCTAAGCTTAGCGTGTTTTCTTTGTAAAATTTGTCGGTTGCCACCACCATTTCTACCTCGAAATCGGAGGCAAGTAGTTCAAGGACACTTTTAGCCCCTTCCACCAAAAAAGCGCCGTATTCTTGACGGTATTTTTTTTGCTGGAGCGAGGTGAGATATTTTAATACGTTCTTAGAAAGCATCAGGTATATAATTGTCGATAATGCACAATAAGGCAACTCATTTTCGCCCCTTTTTGGGGTATTTGTCGCTGATTTTTCTTCTTATTTTAGGTGCTTGTTCTCCCAAAAGTACCCTCAAAAAAGATGAATTTTTGCTTGGAAACCAAAGTTTCCGTGGAAATAGTGCCGTCAAAACCGAAGATTTGACCACCCTCCTCCCCCAACGCCCCAACAAGCGCTTCTTGGCCATTCCTGGGGCGACGGTTTCGCTGTGGGTATATCAGTATTTCGACAAACGCTACGACCGAGAACCTGCCCGCCAAAAACTTGACTCCCTTACCAGCTACTACGAACTCCAGTTTGAGCGCTATGCCAACGATAGCCGAAAGCTTGCCAAACTGCGTCGCAAATACACGCGATTGGGAACAAAATACCAAAAACGCATCGAGTCGGGCAATTGGTGGATGCAAACCGTAGGAGAAGCTCCCGTTTATTTTTCAGACAAAGATGCGCAAAGTAACGCCCAGAAAATCAAAAATTATTTGATTAATCAAGGCTACCGCGATGCCCACGTTTCTTTTGATACCGATACCCTCTTGCGCCACGTTCGAACCACCTATATCATCAAAGAAGGGCTTCCGCACCGCCTCCGAAACGTCGATATTTTTACCCACAAAGATGCCGCCATTGACTCCTTGTTGCAAAAAAATAAGGAAGTGTCTTTTTTGAAATCCAACAAAAACTACCGCAATAGCGACGTCATCAACGAAAGCGGACGCATTGAACGCCTTATGCGTGAAAATGGCTACTATGGCTTTGACAAAAACTACCTTCGCCCCGTTCAAAATGCCCTTGGAAAGCGCTACGGCGGTTTTTTGGTGGATACCAGCGCGCACGACCCCGCCACCGACTCTCTGTTTCATATCGTGGACATTAAAGGTTTACAGGTCAATTACCCCCGCAATCAGACCAAACATACCCAATATCGGTTTAGCAGCGTAGGTTTTCGGGTTGAACCGCTTCCCAGCGACCCCAATAGTACGCCACGCTCTACTACCTCTTTTCGCGGGATTACGTATTCATTTTTGCCCAAACAAAACTACGCCCCACGCGTTTTGGATAGTAAAATTTTGCTTCGCCCAGGGGCATTGTATAAACAAAGCGATTGGGAAGAAACCTACCGTCAGTTGAGTGTGCTTGACCAATTTCAATTTATTAACATCGAATCGGATACCACCAACGGCCAAATTCGGACACTCATTCGGGTATTGCCCCAAGACAAATACCAAGTAACAGGCGAAAGTGGTGTCAACGTAGTACAAAACCTCCCTGGGCCGTTTCTAAACGGTACATTTCGAGTTCGTAATATTTTTGGACGGCTCGAAAACTTCGAAGTATCGCTGCGCGGCGCATTGGATGCCAATTTTGGGTTAAATAATACCTCTCAACTCGTTCGCACGCTGGAACTTGGCGCCAATACCGCCCTTATTTTTCCCCGTATTTTATTCCCTGGCAAACTCGCGTCGCGCCTCAACCGCAAAACCCCACGAAGCATCCTGAGCCTTGGCTATAACTACACCAACCGCGACTTCTTAGGTGCTGACCCCGACTTTGTACGCAGTGGTTTTCAGGCGAGTTTGCGGTACAACTGGAAAAAAAGCGAGTACGAATACCTCAACTTTACGCCCATTGATTTGAGTATTTTGGAAAGTAAACAAAGCCAGAAGTTTTCCTATCTGCTAGACTCGCTTTACACCTACGGAGGCAATCCACTGAAATTCAGCTTTCAATCAGCGGTTATTTCGAGCATGAGTTTTTCGTATGTGTTTAATAATAACATCATTGGTCAAAACCGAAAAGCGCATTATTTGCGCTGGTTTGTAGAAGCTGGAGGGACATCGCTCAACATTCTCCGACAACAAAAACTCCCTCTCATCCTCGATGGCTTTGAATTGTATAAATTCCTGAAATTCAACGGAGAATACCGAACCTACCTCCCCATTGGCCCCAAAAGCACGCTAGTCTATCGTGCCAATGCTGGTTTGATTTTTAATTATAACAACCGACGCGTTGCTCCCTACGAAAAATCGCTCACGGGCGGTGGTAGCAACAGCCTCAGGGCGTGGCCTCCTCGACGGCTAGGGCTTGGTTCGGCCTACCCTAACGTCGATTTGCAAACGGGAAGTCCGATTTTCCGCAACGGTACGACCACCACTTTGCAGCCTGGCGTCACAGAATACAGCAGCTTTGAGTATCGTTTTGAGCAACTAGGAGATGTTTTGATGGAAACCAACCTCGAACTTCGGGGGCATTTGTTTCGGTTTGTGGGCGATGTTAATTACGCTTTGTTCATCGACGCTGGTAACGCGTGGCGCTTACGCCTCGACAAAAACGCCACACCCAACCAAAATACCCTCAAAGGCGCCTTTGACGTCAGCCGTTTTTACAAAGAGATTGCAGTAGGTACTGGTGTAGGGCTGCGCTATGACCTTTCTTATTTCATTTTTCGCCTCGACATGGGGATCAAAGTCTATGACCCGAGCCGCATTTTTGAAACTACAGATGCCGAAGGCAAACCTGTTACCATCGACGAGCGTTATATTCTGCCACGGTTTTCATTTCGTCGCTCCAGCGCCAATTTGCCAGTGTTTAACATCGGGATTGGGTATCCTTTTTAAAGGTTTTGGTTTCCCGTTTTGGGTTTACTGTTTGGGGGTTTGGGGTTTTCAGATAGCGCGAGCGTGTCAAAAGCACTCATCGGGTTGTGGAGCAGCCCGACCCACAAATTGCCCCCTTACTTCTTCACTCCCCAAATAATCAGCCACTGAGCAGCCGCGTAGGTCGTCATCACCAAGAGCGATGAAGCGTCAAAAGGCTGCATAAATTTATTAAGCGCGATGGTAGAATCGGACAAAATGAACAGCACTGCTCCCGCCAACACCCATACGTAGCTCACCTGAGAAACCGAGTATTTGCGCAAGGCCGCCGCTACTCCCATACTGCACAAACACACCGAATAAGCCACTACGGGAATCCAAAGCCCCTTGGTAGCCGCATTATTCATCATCGAAGGGTATAATATCGCCAAAAAACTCAGTCCATACAGCGCAAAGGGTACGACAAGTTGCCAAGTTTTACCTGCTAATTCCTGCCTTCCTTTCGTCGTTTTTTGCTTTGTGAATGCTGTTATATAAAACAATTGCATCACCAAAAAAGACCCAAGGCCAGCCATGAACATCTGAGTGCCGCTAAACATCAAAAATACATCACCGCCAAGACCAAACCACATCCCAATCCACAGCAACGGATGCGTTTTTAGGTAGTCGAGGTGCCAATAAATGAGCGATAACATAATGAGGGGCTTCAATACATATACGCCTTCCCGAAAACCCACATAGCCGCAGATGATTTCGACAACTACGATGGCCATGTAGATAAATAGTTTTATGTTCATCTTCAATCAGTATTTTTTTCTTGACAAAGCTCAATCAACACGCCATTGGTGCCTTTGGGGTGAAGAAAACACACCAGTTTGTTGTCTGCGCCGTTTTTAGGCGTTTCGTTCAACAGCACAAACCCCTCATTTTTAAGCCGTTCCATTTCAGACAAAATATCGTCCACCTCAAACGCAATGTGGTGAATCCCCTCTCCTTTTTTCTCCACAAATTTCGCAATCGGACTGTCGGGATGGGTCGCTTCGAGTAATTCGATTTTGGTTTGGTTGATTTTGAAAAAGGAAGTAGTCACACCTTCCGAAGCTACTTCTTCGTGTTTGTAAGGAGCAACATTGAATAATTTGGTAAACAATTCGTCCGAAGCAGCTAGGCTTTTTACGGCAATACCGAGGTGTTCTACGTTCGTTAGCATAGTGAGTTGATGATGAAGATGTAAAGGTACATTTCTTCCAAATATAACGCTCATTTCAGCACTATTCTGTACTTTCGAGCTAGCAAATTTACCCCAACTCGCATGGCCACCGACCGCCCCGTTACCATCAAAGACATTGCACGGAAGTTTAAGTGCTCTCCATCTACTGTTTCGAGGGCATTGAACAATCATCCGTTGATCAATGAAGATACCCGCCGAAACTTGCAAGAATATGCCCAAAAAGTGGGTTATCAGCGCAATTCGGTGTCGTTGAGCCTGCTCAATAAACGAACGGGCACGTTGGGCGTCATCGTACCTTCACTCAATCACCAACACGAAACGACCATCATCGAAGGGCTTCAGAGTGTGCTTCAGCCACAAGGCTATTTGATGAATATTTGTGTTACCAATGAAAGTTATGCGTTGGAAAAAGAATACGTAGAAAAACTATTGGCCAACCGCGTAGAAGGTATATTTCTGTCGATTTCGCAAGAAACCTATGATTCGGGACATTATGAACACCTCGAAAGCATTATCCAGCGCAAAGTACCTTTGATTTTTATTGACCGCGAATACGAAGGTTTTGAAGCAGGGCGCGTCACTATCGACGATTATTTGGGGGCTTTTGCCGCCACCGAGCACCTCATCAAAATGGGCTGTAAGCGCATTGCACACCTCAAAGGACCACAGGGTTTGGCCATTACCGAACAGCGTTTTCTGGGTTATACCGAATGCTTGAAAAAATACAATCTGCCTGTTGTAGAAGAATTGATTGTGAGTACCAATTTTAAAATCGAAAGTGCCATCATTCCAACCCAACGGCTGCTGGATTTACCACAACCTCCCGACGGCATTTTTGGGGTCAATGACCAAGTCGCCATTGGTGCCATGCACGTCATCAAAGAGCGCGGTTTACACATTCCCAACCAAGTGGCCGTCGTTGGTTTTGATGACTCTCCCATTTCCGCCTATATCTTTCCTTCGCTTACGACGGTGCGGCGTCCTGGCAAACAAATTGGGGCCGAAGCTGCCCGTATTTTTTTGAACGAAGCCGTACAAAAAAGTTCGGCAGAAAGCCTGATGCTTCCTGCCGCTTTGGTGATTAGAGAGTCGTCACTGAAGAGCTAGACTTTTGTTTTTCCTCCATCTCCCTCAACTGATTGCTCGTCATGGTGCTCCCATCGTGCGACCAGCCAGGGGGATTGAGGAGGTATTTTAATTTTGTCCCAACCCCCACATTCCGTCCTAAATCCTTGGCAATAGCCTTCCATTCGTGAAAGATGGTATTACCTAAACTTGTATCTTCCAACGCCTTCGTAAGTCCATAACGTACAGGCTCTTGGTCAAGCTCTTCTTGGAAAGTACCAAACAATCTATCCCAAATAATAAGGCACATGCCCATGTTTTTGTCCAAATAGGCCACATTCGAGGCGTGGTGCACTCGGTGATGGGAAGGTGTCACAAATACATACCCAAGCCAGCCCAATTTCCCTAAGTAATTGGTATGTACCAAAATTCCGTAGGTCTGGGTAATCGAATACATTAGGACAATATCTGCGGGCTTAAAACCAAAAAGTACCAACGGAATAAAATAAACAAAACGATACAAGGGCTGAAATACCGACGAACGGAAGCCTGTCGTTAAGTTGAAATGCTCGGACGAATGATGCGTGACGTGTACTGCCCAAAACAATCGACAATAGTGATCGACGACGTGCAAAACATAAAACACAAAATCTTCGGCCAAAAACAACAAAAACCAGTACAAATAAACGTTATCAATGACCGTGAAGTGGAATTGATAAAACCATACCAAAACAACAACATAAACCGCCCGAAAGGCCAAATCAATGCCTCCGTTGAGGAGCATCAAAACGAAGTTGGTAAGGGTGTCACGCCAAGTGTAAAAATCACGATGTTGGCGGTGGCTCAACAAAGCCTCCAGCCCAATCAAAAGGGCATACAAAGGCGTTGTGAGCTGAATAATGGTTTGTTCTAATTCGTTACTCATTAGAAAAATACTATTTTTGTGCCGCAATTTACGCAAAATCAAACGAGAATTAATGCGATAGAGTTGACAAAGCCGTCAAAAGCTCGTATTATAGCAACTAATACACACAAAAACAGCATGGTAGGAATCATAATGGGCAGCCTCTCAGACCTCAAGGTCATGCAAGAAGCTGCTGACGTTTTAAAAGAATTTGGTATCGCTTACGAAATAGACATAGTGTCGGCGCACCGTACCCCCGAAAAAATGGTTGAGTACGGAAAAACCGCCCGTGCGCGGGGACTAAAAGCCATTATAGCGGGAGCAGGTGGAGCCGCTCATTTGCCTGGCATGATTGCCTCACTCACTACCCTTCCCGTGATTGGAGTTCCAGTAAAAAGTAGTAATTCTATCGACGGCTGGGACTCGGTACTTTCTATCTTACAAATGCCAAGTGGTGTTCCAGTAGCAACGGTTGCGCTCAACGGCGCTAAAAATGCGGGGTTGTTGGCCGTACAAATTGTAGGTACTTTCGACGAAAACGTAGCCAACCAACTCGCCGACTACAAAGAGTCTTTGAAGCAAAAAGTAGCCGAAATGAGCCTAGAAGCCCAAAAAACTGTGGCATAAAATTTGCCTTTGTTTTGTAGTTCCGTAGCTTATCACGGCGTTATTTCTGAGAATAGTACAAATCGGAAGTATCCTCAAATGTTCTCAACTTTTTTTTAATACACATGTCTGAAAACGAAAATAGAAACCGCCGTCCTGACGAGGCTTCTAAACTACCCTACATCTCTTTACTTGTTTTGGTTGCGATGATTGCTGGGCTACTTTATGTTGGCTATGAGTATATCGCCGACGATGCCGCCGACGTGGACCAGCTCTTAAACACGCCCGTTGACCCTAACGCCCGTGAGCTTCAGCCTGTACCTGAAAATACAGACCCCGCGGCTGTTGCGCCCACTGAGCAGACCGAAAACGCTGATGTTGCTATCGACGATAAATCGACACCTGCACCCGCTGCGGACGAAGAATTAGCAACCGCTACGCCACGCCCAGAAGAGGAAGAAACGCCTAAAAAAACAGAAGAAAAACCAGATGAAAAGCCCAAACCCGTGGCCGTTGACCCTGGTGGAATTGAAATCACGCACGTTGTTCAGGCAGGAGAAACATTTTATGGTATTGCCAATCGCTACAATGTGCGTGGCACTACGCTCAAAGGTAACAATCCAAATATTCAGGACGAAAGCAAAGACGTCAAATCTGGCGTAACCAAAATTAAAATTCGGGTACAGGCGGTTCATACCGTTGGCCCAGGCGATATTTTACGGGTGGTAGCTGCCAAATATGGAGTGACTGTAGAGCAACTCATGGCCGCCAACAAAAAGACCCAAAACATCACTGCACGCGGCGAAAAGCTCATTATTCCATTTCCTGAAAAGAAATAGCGAAGGCGGCCGCATCCAGAAATCATCTGAAAATCATTTATGGAAAATCCAGTTCTTATTTTTGGGGCAAAAGGCTTAGGGCTTGTTGCCTTAGATATTTTTCAACGTAATAATGTTGTTGTGTATGGCTTGCTCGATGACGATGCCACACTTCACGGCAGCGAAATCGGAGAATACTCAGTTTTAGGCAATACCGACGACGACGGTTTTTTAAAACTTATTGGCAAAAAATGTGAAGCGTTTGTGGCCATCGAAGAACGGACTATCCGTCGCGACCTCGTCGAAATGCTCAACGAGCGCCGCCACGTGATGCCTGTCAATGCCATTCACGATACGGCGGTTATTTCGGCATTGTCCGAAATTGGCCACGGAAATTTGTTTGCACCACGAAGCGTCGTTAACGCTACCGCCAAAGTGGGTAGTCACAGCATCCTCCAAACGGGAGCCATCGTAGAACACGGTGCCGAAGTAGGCGACTTTGTGAATATTGGCGCAGGAAGCGTCGTTGGAAGCAACGTAACGATTGAAAACGACGCCTTCATTGGCTCAGGCGTAACCATCATCGCGGGAGTGACCATCGGCCAAGGAGCAAGTGTAGGTGCTGGTTCAGTGGTGGTCGAAAGCGTCCCTGCGGGCGGAAGAGTATTCGGAAACCCTGCGAAGAAAGTGTAACTTCTTATAAAAGCCAAACATAAAAGAGGCTCTCTGATAAGTCAGAGAGCCTCTTTTATGTTTGGCTAAATGTGCGCCCGAAGGGACTCGAACCCCTATCGTTGGTACCGGAAACCAAAATTCTATCCATTGAACTACGGGCGCAAAAATTTCAAAATGACATAGATACCTATCGTTGATATCGGAAACCATAATTCTTTGGGGCGGCCTTCCGCACATTGAACTACGGGCGCATTTTGAGTGAATCGGGCTGCAAATATACAGATTTGTACTAAATTGCAAACACCATTCGGGCTTTAATCGTTGCTATTATTAGTTCTACTTTACCATCAACCTAAAAATCAATGAGAAAACTTTTACTTCCCTTAGGGGTTATTGCTGCTTGTACAGGCAGCTTTTTGCTGGGAACGGCCTACCGACCTGCCGAAGCACCCATTACCGCCGACATCGCCAATTACGCCTCTAAGGTATTTGGAATCGAATTTTCGGCCGCCGAACGAGATTCCATGCTCGACAACCTCAACGACCAATTCAAAGGTTTTGAGCGCGTTCGTAAAGTGCCACTTACCAACGACGTTGCTCCAGCATTGCTTTTTGACCCTGTTCCCGTTGGATTTGAGTTTGAAAAAACAAAAAAGCCTTTTCAGGCCAGTGTCGTAGGAAAAATGGCTTTGCCTCAAAACCGCGATAGTTTGGCATTTTATACCGTGGCTGAATTAGGAGCACTGATTCGTAGCAAGCAAATAACGTCGGTGGAGCTAACAACATTTTTTCTTGAACGCCTCAAAAAATACCGCCCCACCCTGCTTAATGTCATTACCCTCACCGAAGATTTAGCCCTCAAACAAGCCGCGCAGGCCGATGCCGAAATCAAGGCAGGTAAGTACCGCGGGCCGCTGCACGGAATTCCGTACGGCGCTAAAGATTTATTGGCCAAAACAGGATATCCGACCACGTGGGGCTCAAATATTTATAAAAATCAACAATTGCCCTACGACGCTACAGTTATTGCGCGCCTCGAAAAAGCGGGAGCGGTTTTAGTGGCAAAAATGTCGGTAGGCGAGTTTGCCTGGGGTGACGTCTGGTTTGAAGGTATGACCCGCAACCCTTGGAATACCAAAACGGGGGCAAGTGGTTCTTCGGCAGGGTCGGGCTCGGCAGTATCGGCGGGCTGTTTGCCGTTTGCCATCGGAACCGAAACGTTAGGTTCTATCGTTTCGCCATCAACCGTCAACGGTGTTACGGGACTGCGCCCTACCTTTGGACGGGTGAGTCGCTTTGGCGCGATGGCGTTGAGCTGGAGCATGGACAAAATTGGCCCCATGACTCGTTCGGTCGAGGATTGTGCGCTGGTGTTTAATGCCATCGTTGGCCCCGACGGCAGAGACGCCACCGTTCGGGATTTACCATTCAATTATGCCCCACTTGCCACGCTCAAAGGCACCCGCATCGGTTATTTGAAAAAAGCGTTTGAATCCAATTATCCCAACCGCGCCAACGACTCTTTAACGCTTGCCAAACTTCGTCAGCTTGGGGCAGAGTTGGTGCCGTTTGAACTCCCGTCGTATCCCGTTGGTGATCTTACCATCACGATTGGGGTAGAAGGTGGCGCCGCGTTTGACGAACTTACATTGAGCAACAAAGACGATCAAATGGTTCGTCAGGGTAAAAATGCGTGGCCTAACGAGTTCCGTTCGGCTCGATACATTCCTGCTATTGAGTACGTACAGGCCCAGCGCGTTCGTAGCAAAATGATTCAAGATTTGTACCAAGTCCTCAAAAAAGAGAAAATCGACGTGTATATTACACCCACTTATGCAGGTGGCAACCTTACATACACCAACTTATCGGGACACCCAAGTATCTGTGTACCAAACGGTTTCAACCGCAACCGTATGCCAACCAGCATTACGTTCAGTGCCCAACTGTATGCCGAAGCCAAGCTGTTGGCCGTCGCTAAAGTATATCAAGATGCCACTACTTGGCACAAACAACACCCTAAATTGTAATTACAAAACTTAACCCTAATGATGAAAGCTGCGTTCGTTTTTAGTCTTTTCGTGGTTGCTATTACGTTCAAATCATGCGCACCCACTCAATCGGCCTCCAAAGGGCAAGTTCGGGCCGTTTATAAAGAAGATGATAGAGAGTTGAGCACCAAACCTGAGCCAGTTGATAAAGCGGCCTTTGAACAATGGCTGTACGAACATAATAAACAACTCCAAGCAGCAGCAGCCCTCAAAGGTGTTGAAAAAGTAACGTTGGTGCTCACGGTTGATGACCAAGGAAATGCGCTTAAACCAATGGTTTGGCGCGGTATTGGGGATCCGTTCGACAGCGAAGCACAACGACTGTTAAAAGAAATTCCGTTGAAATGGAAGCCTGGCACGGTACGCGGCAAGGACGTCAATGTGGTAACGTATTATACGGTCTCGTTTGTAAAAAAAGGGGAATAATCGCATTATTCATCAATAAAAAACCCTCAAAACAGCGTGTTTTGAGGGTTTTTGTAGGACCTAACGGGCTCGAACCGATGACCTCTGCCCTGTCAAGGCAGCGCTCTGAACCAACTGAGCTAAGATCCTAGCAGGTTTCGGCCACAAATATAGCAACTTTATGTACCACTCAAGGGAGTTCGGTAAATTTTTTGCGAAGGGATTCTACGCAAAATCAAAAGACCCAGCACAAAAATCACCGCCAAGAACAAAAGACTGTTACGCATTCCCGAAAGTTGGGTAATAATCCCGAAAATGGTTGTTCCAAGAAATGTTGAAAACTTGTCGCAAGCGTCGTAAAAGCTAAAGTACGAAGCCGTATCGGTTGTATTTTCGGGTAAAAGCTTGGCATAAGTAGAGCGCGAAAGCGATTGAACACCTCCCATTACAAAACCAATCATGGCAGCCAAGCCATAAAACTCCAGTTCGGTATAAACAAAATAGCCCGATACACACACACCAATCCAGATGAATAAAATCAGCGCAATGGTCTTCGTATTCCCCCATTTTCCCGACAAAACCGCCGCACAGTAAGCCCCAACAATCGCCAAGATTTGCAACAACAAAATGGTCACAATCAGTGCATTGTCAGGTAAATGAAGTTCGTTGCTTCCAAACAACGTCCCGATGTACATCACGGTTTGAACACCCATATTGTAAAAGAAAAAAGAAACCAAAAAGCGTTTGGTAATGGGCAAATGGTTGAGCTCTAAAAGCACTTTCTTCAGTTCTCGAAATCCATTCCAAATCCATCCGCCCGTACGCTCTTCGGTGGAAGGTGTACCATTAGGTAAATAGTAAAACGGGATAAGCGAAAACCCAATCCACCACACGGCCACCGTCACAAACGAAATACGGCAGGCCGTTCCTGAGTCAATACCCCCGTACCATTCGGGTTTGATGAGCATGGTTAGGTTAAAAACCAACAACAGGACGCTTCCTACGTAGCCCATCGTAAAACCACGGGCAGAGAGCTTGTCGAAACGGTTTTCGGTAGCGATTTCGGGAAGATAGGCATTGTAAAAAACAATACTCCCCGACCAGCCAATGAGTGAAAGTGTAAAGGCTAAAACACCAGTGGTAAGGTGCTCACGATCAAAAAAATACAACCCTAAACAACTCAAAGCACCCAAGTACACAAAAAACTGCATAAAGCGCTTTTTCTTCCCACTAAAGTCGGCAATCGCCCCCAAGATTGGGTTGATGACCGCAATAAACAGAAACGCAAACGATACGGCAAAGGAAAATAACGCCGAGTTGTTGACAGTCACCCCCAAAAACTCCACGTCGGGACCACCTTGCGCATTGACGGCGGTATTGCTAAAATAAATGGGAAAAATTGCCGATACAATCACCAGCGCATGGACGGAATTGGCCCAGTCGTACATGCACCATGCGTTCAGGATGGAGGGTTTATTCTTTTCCATAAATAGAGTTAAGCCTTTCTTGTTTTCGTTGTAAAATAATACACGGGCACGCCAATCGCTGCAATCAATAGCCCCATGCCAGTATCAAAACGGGTTTTGTCATCAATCAACAAAATCAAACAAATACCAAATGTAACAACGAGGTACAAAATGGGCACCAACGGATAACCAACCGCTTTGTAAGGGCGCTCAGTATTGGGTTCTTTGCGGCGAAGCACAAAAATACCTGCGATAGTAACCATGTAAAACAACAACGAACCAAAGGTGCAGTAGTTGAGAAGTTCGCCGTACGTGCCCGAGAGACACAACAAACTCGCCCACAAACACTGCAACCAAAGCGCTTTGGCAGGTACGCCGTTTTCGTTGAGGGTAGAGGCTTGTTTCAAGAAAAGGCCATCTTCCGCCATGGCGTAATACAAACGAGCACCCGCCAAAATAAGGCCATTGTTACAACCAAACGTCGAAATCATAATGAGTGCTGCCATGATTCCTGCCGCCGAATCGCTAAAAATCACTGACATGGCTGCCGTAGCTACGCGGTCGTAGTCCGCAAATTGAATCCCTTTAGCTAGTACATCGGCGCCGTCGGGACTACCTTTCAGCGGGAGAATACTCAAATAAGCAAGGTTGGCCAATAAATAAATGACGGTTACGATAAGTGTTCCTAAAAACAAACTACGCGGAATATTCCGCTTAGGGTCTTTGATTTCGCCCGCGATAAAGGTTACGTTGTTCCACGCATCCGACGAAAACAACGAGCCAATCATCGACACCCCCAAAGCCATCACCAACGCCATGCCTCCGATGGCAGTGATGCCACCTTCGTTGGTTGCCTTTGAAGCATCCCACGCGTTTTCAAAATTTTGGGACAACATCCCACTTTTAAAACCATAACCAAGTCCTACCACAATGAGTCCAAATAAGGCCACCAATTTGGCCATGGTAAAGGTATTTTGAATCATTTTGCCGCTCTGAATCCCTTTGGTATTGATAAAAGTAAGCAAAATAATACTCGCAATGGCATACAGCGACCCTACCGATACCTTGATAGAGCCAAGGGTAACAAGGATATTTTCTGGATTAAGAATGGGAAAAAACACCGCAGAGAATTTTGTAAAAGCCACGGCTACCGCCGCAATCGTCCCTGTTTGGATGACCATAAAAACCGTCCAGCCATAGACGAAACTTAACAACGGCCCAAACGCCCGCTGAATGTAAATGTATTGCCCCCCTGCTCTGGGCATCATCCCCGCCAGCT
The DNA here is from genome assembly GCF_057652155.1 of Runella sp. R0.1_18. Lineage (NCBI taxonomy): Bacteria > Pseudomonadati > Bacteroidota > Cytophagia > Cytophagales > Spirosomataceae > Runella > Runella sp. R0.1_18. Next base: position 104,836 of record NZ_JBYFCK010000013.1, on the reverse strand, counting down.
CTCCGTAACTCAAAGCGGCCGCCACCGTGACTAATCCCGTAACGAGCCAAGTCAGCAAAAGCCATCCTGTAGAACCGACGTTTCGGGACATATCGGCACTCACAATAAAAATACCAGAGCCAATCATGGCACCAGAGACCAGCATAGTTGCATCGAGCAACCCTAGCGACTGTTTAAATCGCGCAGAAGTAGAATCAGACATGTGGAAAACGTGAAGGTTAGGTTTTGAGGCAAATATAAAGATATTATTGAAAGAATCACTCCTAATCAAAACCTCCCAAAACGATACCCTTTGGCTTTGAGGTCTTTTAGTAACTGGGGAAGTAACGTGTAAAATTTATCAGTGCGGCGAGGGTCTCTCCCACTATGGATGAGTACAATCGCCCCGTTCAAACCATTTGCCGACGTCTTTTCCGCATACATTAGTCGGTCGTAAAGCTGCTGACTGGTACGGTAGTTGGGGAGTTCGGGCCAGGTGTAGTCTGCGTTGGTTCCTGTCCCTGGCGTAAAGTTTACTAAAGTGAGTCCCAAGTGCGACGCCCAGTCGTTGGTAACGGCATTATACCATTCGTACGGGGGCATGAATACAGAAGTTTGCTCAGGACGCAGCCCCAATTTGGCCAATTCAGCAAAATTATCGCGAAGGTCTTTTTCAAATTGCGCTTGGGTGACCAACAACGAATCACGTTTTCCCCAATCGCAATACAGCAGGTGTTTGTCGGAGTGCATTCCTACGTAATGTCCCTCTTGTAACATCCTTTTAATGGCTGGTTTGAACGTCGGGTTTCGTAAAAAATCTCCCGTCAGAAAGAAGGAAGCCTTCGCATTGTGTTGCTTCAAAGCATCCAGTACACTCAGATTTCCTTCCCCAAACTCGTGCCCCGTAAAGGTCAAATACACCTGCTTTTGAGTAGTATCCATCCGCACCCACGCACCTTGTGGCTCTTGTAAGCCATTTTTCACGTACGACTGACCTTCTTTTTGGTACGCCGACAAGATATAACTCAAACTCGCCGTGCCGTCCATGGTCGGTTCGTTGGTCGAATAATCACCGTAATCATCGTGATACACCACCAATTTCGACTGAAAATCAGCGTATTCGTCGGGGCTGTACAGGGTAATTCCAATTAGTTTACCAAAAATACTACCGTAAATAGGCCCGTCTATCAATCCACCGTCAATGCGGTAATTATACAAATGTGTAAACGCCGAATGTGGGTCATTGGGCCAATCGCCTCCTTCGGGTAAACCGCAAATCATACTCGTTCCCCACGGGTTACAGCCAAACAACCAATCGCGCATGGCGGCTTCTATTTCTTCGTATTGCCCATCTTGGGTAAGGTTACGGTAAAGGTGAAGCTGGGTTAAAATACCGACAGTCAAGTTGTTAGAACACCAAATAAACGGCACTCCATTCAAAAAAGGATTGTTTTCTCCCCGCGCTTTTACTTTATCTATTCCCAATTTCATGAACTGACGAAACTCCGCTTGCATCGCGTTGGTGTGTTTCGACAACCAATAATGCCCTAAATTCACAAACGGATACCACTGATAATGTTTGGCCGTGTCGGCACCCATCCACGGAGTGCTGGGTTCTTGGCGTCCAAACGCCGCCGCTTCTTTCCAAAGCGTCGTACCCGCCGTCGTAGTTTGTGCCAACTGCGCTGCCGCCAACTCCATATCGTCCACGTAATTGTCTTCCTCGTAAAAATACGGAGCACGCCCTGGTGCGGTTTGACACACCCCAGGAAAGCGTTTGCCGTACTCATACGCTTCCTTGGCCTTTTGTAGCAATTTTTCGGCAAATGTCGGATAATACTTGGCTAACACTTGGCTTCCCAACGCAAAAGCAGACGCGTACTTACCCGCCGTGGAAGCCACTCCCGTTGTGCGGTTTTTGTACTTAAAAAGTCCTTGTGGTTGACCAGTTACGCGGTAAACGGGACGGCCTAATCCCCAATTGGGGTTATAAACAATGACGTCTTTGTTGGGCAAACGCATTCCTGCGTGGTCGCGGTCGTCGGCCAATTGGTTGTACATAACCTCTTTTTCTGGATTCATTTTTACCAACCAATCCAGCCCCCACTTGGCTTCGTCCAAAACGTCTGGAATACCGTTGGGTTTAGGATGCCCCCAAGCATCGTGTTTATCACCAAAAGATTGGGGGTTTTGTTGGTACGCAAACAACAATTGGTAAGTCGCATTGGCCGAGGTAGTGACGTACTGCAAATAGTCCGACGCGTCGTGCCATCCACCCGACGCGTCCATAAACGTACCGTTTTTGGTAGAATCGGGGTGATAAATGATGTAGCCGTCTTGACGATGGCAGGAATCTTTGAGAAAAGGATTATAGCCGCTGCGTTGTTGACGCATGTATTTCAACACAAAATCGGCCGTACCGTCATAGACGTTGTTGGCAATTCGGAAATTGGGCGAACGTACGCCCGCAGCGCGAAGATAATAGGCTCCCGTTTTTTTGAAAGCGCTGAAATTGAGTCGAAATCCTGACTTAAACGCCGCATAGGCGCCATACGTTTTCACCGATTTCGACGACCAAACAACTTTGTCGGTGAGGGCTTCGCATACGTCAAACGATGAAATAGTGGGCCATTCTTTACTGACCAACACCGCGACTTTGGTTGAATTGGGCAAGTATCCCAGTTGATTGATACGTATCCACGAGGTTTGAGCAAGTAGTGTGTTGCTCGCGATGCTGCACCCAAGGAGTAAAAGAAGGAAGAGTTTTTTCATGAGTTGAAGAAGTGTAATAAAAACTCGAAACCTATAAGGTTTTAAAAACCTTATAGGTTTGATTATAGTTTTTTTACGAAAACCGCTCAAACTTATCCCAATTCGGTTTACGTTTTTCGAGGAACGCGTCACGCCCTTCTTGTGCCTCTTCGGTCATATAGCCCAAACGCGTGGCTTCTCCCGCGAAAAGCTGTTGCCCTACGAGCCCATCATCAACGAGGTTAAACGCAAATTTCAACATCCGAATGGCCATGGGGCTTTTTCCTAAAATCTCCTGCGCCCATTGGAAAGCCGTATCTTCCAATTCATCGTGTGGCACCACGGCGTTGACCATGCCCATTTCAAAAGCCTCTTGCGCCGAATAACTCCGCCCCAAAAAGAAGATTTCGCGGGCGCGTTTCTGGCCAATCATCCGCGCCAAATAGGCCGAACCATAGCCCGCGTCGTAACTTGCCACGTCGGCGTCGGTTTGTTTAAAAATAGCGTGTTCTTTACTCGCTAACGTCAAATCGCAGACTACGTGAAGGCTGTGCCCCCCTCCTACGGCCCACCCTGGCACTACCGCAATGACGGGCTTGGTCATAAAGCGAATTTGGCGCTGTACTTCCAAAATATTGAGGCGGTCGCGGCCATCTTCGGCGCGGTAGCCTCCTTTTTGGCGGGCTTTTTGATCCCCTCCCGAACAAAACGCCCAAATCCCATCTTTGGGAGAAGGCCCTTCACCCGATAGCAACACCACCCCTACCTTGGGATCGTGGGTGGCATCTTCAAAAGCATTGAGGAGTTCAAAGGTCGTTTTGGGGCGGAAGGCGTTGCGCACTTCGGGACGGTTGAAGGCAATGCGTGCCACTCCGTCGCATTTTTTGTAGGTAATATCGGTGTATTCTTTGGCCGTAATCCAGTTTGGCATAGTCGTAGTTTTTTCTACAAATATGCTTGTCGGTTTTGATTTTTCCGAATCCTTGTCCAAAGCGCTGTTTTTCTAGCTAGGATGTTATTTAGGGCGTATCTTTTCGTTGGTTGGTTTTGCTTGGGTAGGTGCTCTTCTTTACCTACTTTTCGGGTAAACGTTTCTAAATCGTACAAATAATCATCGTTCTTTGGGCGTTGTTTCAGTACCCCCGATAGCGCGAGCGTACCGCTCGTGCAAAGTATTAAGAGGCTTCCAAGCCTAGCTGAGTCAATAAAAAAGCTAGCAGCTTTTTTATAATTATCACGAGGCAGAGCCTCCGCTATTGGGGGGGGGCCAAGTAAATCTGGTACGACGTATAGAAATAAATCAAAAATCTTTTTGATATGGTACATTTTGAAGACACAGAAAAATACCTAATTGAGATAGCAACCAACTACCTCAAAAGCCAAGGTTTTGAGCATTTGGCAGAAGCCCCTGCTTATGTATTTACCCGATTACTCCCTTTTGGTTTTGATAGAATTACTTTTGATGTTTCCGAATTATTTCATGGTTGTAGTATAAAATATGTTCTCGTCAGAGGATATAATGACATTGAAAAACACTTGGAGAAATATTATGAGATAATGGGGTATTCATTGACTCCTGATGTACCTACAATAGGAGTCCATTCCACAGCCATTGATAAAAAATATGAAAAATATCCTGACGATGCCATGATGTATGGTGGGGCTGATTTAATAAGGAAAAACCACGAGAAAGAGGACATAGAACAATATTTTGAAGAGTTCAAATGGCAGTATGAAAATCTATTGATGCCCGTTTTGGAAAAGTCGAGAGATGTAAGGTGGTTAGATCAGAAGATTAATGCCAAACTTCTAAAATTTAAATACTTCGGAGAAATTGAGCCAATAGGATATAGTATTGAATTTCACAAACTCATTATTGCCAAGTTAGCAGGCAATCCTAATTATGAGCAAATCTATCAGCTCGTCAGAGGCACACTGGTGGAGTGGGCAACGGAAGAAGAAGATGGAAAGCGAATGCTACGCGTTTTTGATAAAGTCTATGAGGATTTAAAAGATATAAAGCCTTTGAAAAATCCTATTTTAGAGTGATTATCAAAACCCGTTCATCAATATTTCATGACCCCCAACACATTCAATAATTCATTTCATTTAACCATTTATTTATGTTCAAACACCTTGCTGCTTTTTTCATGATTGCTGTTTTATTTGTCGGCTGTAGCTCCAAATCCGAAGAGTGCATCGCCCCAACTAGTCAGTACATGAAAAAACCGTGGTGATAGAGATAAAAATCCGCCGATGACGTGAGCGTACTCCCCCTGCGAAGTATTAAGAGGCTCCCAGCCAAGCTAAGTCAACAAAAAGGCTAGAAGCCTTTCAATAATTATCACGAGGCATAGCCTCGCGCTATCGGGATAGAAGATAAAAATCCGCCGATGACGTGAGCGTACTCTCCCCCTGCGAAGTATTAAGAGGCTTCCAGCCTAGCTAAGTCAACAAAAAGGCTAGAAGCCTTTCAATAATTATCACGAGGCAGGGCCTCGCGCTATCGGGATTTTCCGAACCTACATCAACGATTCAAAAAATAGTCCCTAAATATCCGCATTTCCTGTAACTCAATTTCTACCTGTTTCTCAAAAATCACCTCCCCCACTTGCGGGCGCAGGGCTGAGATACCCACATCAATAAGACGAAGTCCTTGTTCGGTCAACAAAATATTATCAAAAGCCAGCCCTCCAATGTCAGAAGGACGCTTTAAGTCGCGGTGAACAAATCCCGCCTGATGCAACGCACGAAGCTCGTCTTCAAACACATCCAACCACAATTCGCGTATTTCTACTTCGTAGGCACGATAATCCATGGGTCGTATCGGCGCGGGTATTTCATTTTATTTTTTTTTATGCCCAAAAACAAAACTTCCCGAAAGTAATAAAACTTTCGGGAAGCTGCTAAGGTACGGGATCATGGCCGTGGCCACCCCAAGGATGGCAGCGGCCAATACGCTTGAGCCCTAACCAACCGCCTTTCAGTACACCGTGCTTTTGCACTGCCTCAATCATGTACTGAGAGCAGGTCGGAGAGTATCGGCACGAGTTGGGCAAATACGGCGACAACATCACCTGATACGCCCGCACAAAAAAGATAAGGATGGTTTTCATTGCCCCCTAGCCCCCAATGGGGGAATATTGTTTTTCGTTTTAATTTTCCAAGTCCCTCTCCTTTTTGGAGAGGGATTTAGGGTGAGGTTACCACAACTGATTCGGGTATTTCCCGTCTTCGTGTAGTTTTTGGAGGGCTGACTGCACCGTCGGTTTGTCTTCTGGGTAGGTCACGCCAAACCATTCTGAGGCGTTAGGAATTACTTTTAGCTTTCCTTTGCCGCTCTTGATAAGGTGCGTTGCTACCACGGGAATATAAAACTCCGCTTTGGGTGCGTTGTAGTTGTGGCGTGCATAATCGGCAAACAATTCGTTGGTAATCGGAAACACCGAAGGTTTAAAACCCCAAAAATTCATCGAAACGGGGGTTTCAGGGGTCAATTCCGTAAGCTCACCGCTTTCATCGAAAAAAATCTTTCCGTCTTGCGGGAAAATTTTGGTACGCTCGGTCACTACGTCGAGGTAGCCCTCTTCGTTTACTTCACACACCCCACGCGACACCGTTCCGTTTTCGGAAAGCGTCTTTTGCACTTGGTAAGCAATGAGGGTGTGCTCCGTGTCGTCGGCGCTCGTAGTCAAAAACTCCGCTACCAATTGAAACGCTTCGAGACCATAAAAGTCATCGGCATTGATGATGGCAAAAGGCGTTTGGGTTTGTTCCCATCCGCACAACATGGCGTGACCTGTTCCCCAAGGTTTTGAGCGCTCAATCGTCCCTAGTTCTTCGGGCACGTAGCTTTGAAACCCTTGAATGGCGTAATCGTAGTCAATTTTTCCCCGAAGTTTAGGGCCAAAAATTTCTTCAAAATCGTTTTTTAGCTCTTCGCGGATGATAAAGACAATCTTGCCAAATCCCGCGCGAATGGCGTCGTAGAGAGAATAATCAATAATTGTTTCGCCGTTGGGGCCAAATTGGTCAAGCTGTTTGATACCGCCATAACGGCTTCCCATACCAGCCGCAAGAATTAAGAGGGTGGGTTTCATTTTTTTATAATAACTTAGTTGAGGAGATACCAGGCATTCAATGTCGAAGGTAGAGTGCAGAATGTCGAGTGAGTTCATATTCGACACTTTGCACTTTACATTCGACACTCTTTTAAAGATTTTTGCTCATTTCCAGCATTCTATCTACCGACTCGTAGGCTCTCAAGCGAATATCTTCAGGGACGTTGATTTCGGGTTGTTCGTACAAAAGTGCGTTGTACAGTTTTTCCACCGTATTCATCTTCATGTACGGACACTCGCTGCACGCGCAGGTATTGTTTTCGGTGGCAGGGGCAGGAATAATTTTTTTGCCTGTTCCAGCCGCCGCTTGCTTCATTTTGTGCAAAATCCCCGCTTCGGTCGCCACAATAAACTCATCGTGAGCACTTTCACTCACAAACTTCAAAATCGCCGTGGTAGAGCCTACAAAATCGGCTTGAAGCAAGATATTGTCTTTACATTCGGGGTGGGCAACCAACAACGCCTTCGGGTATTTTTCGCGCAATGCCTTCAATTTTGCCTCCGAAATGTCCACGTGAACAATACACGCACCGTCCCAGAGCACCATGTCACGGCCCGTTTTTTTGGCTACGTAACGGCCTAAGTTGGCATCGGGCGCAAAGATGATTTTCTGGTCTTTGGGCAACTGTTCTACAATCTTCACGGCGTTGGACGACGTCACAATGATGTCCGACAATGCCTTAATTTCAGCCGAGCAGTTGATGTACGAAAGCACCAAGTGGTCAGGATATTGCGCCTTGAACGCCGCAAATTTATCCGCAGGCGCCGAATCGGCGAGCGAGCAACCCGCGTTCAAGTCAGGGATGACCACCTTTTTCTCTGGGCTGAGGATTTTGGCCGTTTCTCCCATAAAATGCACCCCACAAAACACAATCATGTCGGCAGGCGTACTAGCGGCTTGTTGCGACAAACCAAGGCTATCGCCAATATAATCAGCAAGGTCTTGAATCGCGCCATCCACGTAGTAGTGCGCCAAAATAACGGCGTTTTTTTCTTTACGAAGTCGGTTGATTTCAGCAACCAAATCTAGGTCAGGTGCGGCGGTTTCGCGCACGTATCCGTATTTTTTTACTTGTTCGAGAATTTCCATTTTCAACTCATATTTGGCTCAAACTTACACAATTTGTTGTTTGCTTTTAAGCAGATTTTTTTGAATTTAAGTTGTTCATCCCATAACAAGCGCTATTTTGCCGCTTTAAATCCCAAAAATCAATTAAATCCTTTCTCATTATGCCTTGGGCAAAATACATTTCGGTCGTGCTTGCTAGTATGGTAAAGTTTGTGGCAGGGCCTATTACGGGCGTGGCTTTGGGCTTGCAATGGTGGGAAACAGCCCTTTGCACCGTAGTCGGGATGATGCTCAGTGTAGTTATATTTTTGTTTTTGGGAACAGCCATCCAGCACTTGATGAATCGCTACCGCAAGCAAAAGCCAACACTGTTTAGTAAGCAAACGCGGTTAGCGGTACGGGTCTGGAAAAAATCGGGTATGACGGGCATTGCCTTTCTGACGCCCTTACTTTTTACGCCCATCGGGGGGACATTGATAGCCTTGTCGTTCAAAGTCCCGCGTCTCACAGTCATTGCCCAAATGTTATTTTGGGGCGTAGTTTTGGGGGTAATTATTACTTTGGTAGTGTATGAATTTCGAAGCTTTTTTTAAACCTTTTGGTATCAAGCAAAAATGGCATTAACACTCAACTCAAATTCGGGAAGAATAGGCTTGGCCGAACAAATATCATCATCGGTGCAGATTTGTACTTGCTTGCGTGAGGTATAAACATGAATTATCTGATTTTCAGGATAAATCAACCACATTACTCGAACTCCCGCTTTGAAATATTCTGTTATTTTTTCTTCTATTTTGTAGGCATTGTCGCTTCCAGAAATAATCTCAATCAAAAATTCGGGGATTTCGTCTTCACCTTGCCTCATTTTGCCTTCTTGCTCAATTGAAAAATAGGCAATATCAGGTCTTCTCATTTGAATTCCTGTCAATTGAACATCCTGCTCAGTAATGAACGTACCAGTTTGCCAATAGCCTTTTGAAATAAAAAAGCGATTCAGTATTCCAAAAATGTGAAATTGTGTTTTGTTCATACCAACAAATTTGATGACTTCACCATCATTCCATTCGTATTTGAATTCATCTGCTGGTTCCCAAGCCTTAAATTCCTCCAAAGTTTTGGGCAGGGTTACTGTATCTTTTGCTTGAATCATTGGTTTGGAAGTTATTTTACTCAAAAATAAAACAAAGTGGCTGATTTCCAAAAAGAGAAACCAGCCACTTTTACACTCGTTCTATATAAAATCAACCAACAGATTTATACATTCGGTCAGTTTGATTCTTCTTATTGATTTCCCAAAATCACGGGCACGCCTTTGCCCCCACCCATAATCACCACTTTGGCGTTTGGAGAGGTCGCGAGTTCTTTTTGGGCTTTAATTTGTTCGTATTGCAACTGACGGTCGGTGAGGCTTTCCGAAATAATCTTTTGGTAGTCAGAAATCCCTTGCGCTTCTACGCGCTTCCGCTCCGCTTCTTGCTTTTCTTTACTTAGGACAAATTGCATTTTTTGCGATTCTTGCTCGGCGTTAATTTTCGATTCAATCGTCTTTTTAACCGACTCGGGCAAATTGATATTCCGAATCAGCAAGCTCTCTAGGAACAAGCCCCGTACTTTAAAATCCTTCTCAATTTGTTGAAAAATTTTGTCTTGAAACTGCTGACGTTTATTCGAATACAAGGCTACGGCTTCGTAGTTGACGGCATTGTCACGGATGCGCGTACGGGTAACGGGGCGGACAATTTTATCTTGGTAATTAGGCCCAATTTCCCGCAAAATCTTAGGCGCTTCGGTCGGAATCACGCGGTAAAGCACCGTCAAATCGACGATGACCTCCAACCCGTCCGAAGTCAACACCCGAATCGCATCGTCGCCTTCTTTGTCGCCTTCATCGCGCACTGCCGACATCGTGTAGTTTTGGGTTTTTACGTCAATGGACTCCACATCTACCAACGGATTGACGAAGTTTAGCCCACTCGTTAGAATACCATCACTTACTTTTCCAAAAAGAGATTGAACTCCCACCGTACCCGCATCAATTTGCTTGATACAAGCCGTAAGAAAACCAATAACCATCACAATAACACCTATTGTTTTAACAGGACGAGAAAATTTGGCAAAAGCCAACGCAGGGGTGTTGATAGCAAAGCCTGCTATCAGAACAATGGCACCAATAACTATCAGAAACATAGTAGTTTGAGGTTAAAATTTACGGCACAAACGTACATGCTTCTTGCGCTGATTATTCCCGATTGGGAAGAATGGTTTTGGGAGAACAAGAAAAGTAAAAAAACAGGAAGAATGGTAAGTTAGACCGTTTCCTTTTCAGGCACTTCCGCTCGTTCTTTGAGTATTTTTGGTTTGATAATCAGGCGTAATGATTGGTCGTAAGTGACATAATTCCAAAGCCAGTTGATAAAAATCAAAAGGCGGTTTTTCACCCCTACAATCGAAATCAGGTGCACAAACATCCACGTCACCCAAGCAAAAAAGCCCTGAAACTTCCAGAACGGCAAGTCCACTACCGCCAAATTACGCCCCACGGTTGCCATAGAGCCTAAATCTTTGTAGGTAAAAGGCTGCATTTCTTGACCTTTCAATAATCGACTGAAATTTTTGGCCAACAACTCCCCTTGCTGCATGGCGGGTTGCGCCAACTGAGGGTGTCCATTGGGATATTTTTCTTCGGTCATCAATGCCACGTCACCCAGCGCAAAAACGTTAGCGAAGCCTTCTACCTGATTAAAACGGTTTACTTTGATACGCCCACCTCGGCCGTACGCTTCCGTTGGGATTCCGTCGATACCATTGGCTTTTACTCCTGCCGCCCAAATCAAGTTGTTGGTTCGTAAACGGTCGCCTGTATTGGTGTACGCATATTTTCCGTCAAAGTCAGTAATTCGCATTCCGAGGCGGAGGTTTACGCCCAAGTCGGTGAGGTACTCTTTGGCTTTGACCGACGCCTCTTGCGACATCACTTCCAGTACCGCAGGCGACGATTCGTAGAGGTAAATCTGCATCGAATCGAAGTTCAGTTCGGGATAATCTTTTGGCAAAATATGACGTTTCATTTCGGCCAACGTCCCCGCAATTTCCACGCCCGTCGGGCCTCCTCCTACAATGACGATGTTCATCAGCCCCAGCCGTTCTTCGAGCGATTGCGTACTAAGTGCCTCTTCAAAATTCTGTAACATCCGATTTCGAATTGCCAACGCCTCGCTCACTGATTTCATCGGCATGGCATTTTCGATGATGTTTTTCATCCCAAAAAAGTTGGTATCTGCCCCTGTCGCCAATACCAAATAATCGTACTCAATCATTCCTAAACCCGTTTCAATGACGTTGGTTTCGGTATTGATGTGCTTCACGTCCGTCACTCGGATGTGAACGTTCTTTTTTGATTGAAACACTTTCCTCAACGGAAACGAAATAGAACTCGGCTCTAACCCCGCCATAGCCACTTGATAAAACAAGGGCTGAAATTGATGGTAGTTATTTTTATCAACAAGTACGATTTGTACATCTGAACGTTGCGAAAGCTTGCGTGCAAGCACAAGCCCACCGAAACCCGCGCCAACGATGACGACGCGCTTAAGCTCGGTTTTGGGAAGATTGGGAGTCATGTTTGAAGAAGAAGTGAGCAAATAAGCAAGTTGATAAAAGGCAAGTAAAATGTTGATTTAGCTTACCTTTTCTAGCTTATTTGCTCAATGTAAATTAAATGGCGTTATGAATATCGGAAGCCAACACAGCTTCCTATCTCAAGAACACATCCAACGGGTGGTTGGTTCTTTATTTTGTCACTACTTTCAACACTCCTTTTACCCACTCCGCTTTTGTTTTTAGCTTTTCTAGGCTACTGTCTGTCACGGTGATGTGACCCATTTTACGGAATGGCTTCGTGATTTTTTTACCGTACAAGAAAGGAAAAACGCCGTGCGTAGCAAGCACTTCGTCCATGCCTTCGTAATATGCAGGACCCGTATGGCCTTCTTCCCCCAGCAAGTTTACCATGGCCGCAGGTGTGTAGGCCGTGGTATCTCCCAAAGGTAAGTTCAGAATAGCCCGCCAATGCTGCTCAAACTGAGACGTCACATTGGCCCGAATCGTGTGGTGGCCACTGTTGTGTGGGCGCGGTGCTACTTCGTTAATAAGTACGTGACCGTCTTTGGTTAAAAACATTTCAACGGCCAACAACCCCACAATGCCCAGCGCTTCGGCCGTTTTTTTGGCAAGGCTTTCGGCTTGTTGTTCTACCTCGACTGAGATTTCGGCAGGCGCAAACAAGTATTCCACCAAATTCGCTTCGGGATGAAAAACCATCTCTACCGTTGGGAAAGTGGCCATTTCGCCTTTTTCATTACGCGCGACAATCACCGCCAATTCTTTTTCAAAATCCACGGCTTTTTCCAATAGCCCAGGTGCATCAAAAGCTTTCTCGAAATCGGCGGGGGTGGCAATGCGTTGCACTCCTTTGCCATCGTAGCCATCGCGACCTAATTTGTGAAAAGCAGGCAGAAAATCAACATAATTGGCCACATCTGCCCGATTATCGGTTAAAATAAAATCGGCGGTTGGCAAACCGTGTTCACGATAAAACTGCTTTTGGGTACGCTTATCTTGAATCAAGCGAATCAGATGCGGCTGTGGAAATACCTTTTTACCTTCTCGTTCGAGGGCTTCGAGGGCATCCACATTCACCTTTTCAATTTCGATGGTTACGACATCTACGTCTTGCCCAAACTGATACACTGCTTCATAATCTTGCAACGAGCCTGTTACAAACTCAGGAGCAATCGGAGCACAAGGAGCATCGGCCGCATCAATGATTTTTACGTTCAAATTCCAGTCAATGGCCGCTTGCAACAGCATTAATCCCAGCTGTCCTCCGCCCAATACGCCTACTTTTTTGTTAGTATCAAACACTGTTATCTGTTATTTTTTGTCCGTTAATTGTTATTCTTTTACCCGTTCCTGCACACTGTTACAGTTATCCAGTTGGTTGCCGTCAGTTACCTCAAACCATTCATAAATAGCCTTTTTCGGCATCAGGCTTTTTGGAAAGGCATCTTTCTAGTGATTTTGGGTTTGGGGGCAAAGTTACAGACTCCTTTCACAATTATTAGTATCTTGCGGCCTCAAAACAATTCTAACTGAGAATAACCCCTTCACGCAGTACGACATGGCACTTCAAGTTGGTGACAAAGCGCCCTCGTTTGAGGCCAAAGACCAAGACGGAAACTCCATCAAACTCTCTGATTTCCAAGGCAAAAAGATTGTTATTTATTTTTATCCCAAAGATAGCACCCCTGCTTGCACTGCTCAAGCCTGCAGTCTTCGCGACAACTATGACGCCTTACTTGCCAAAGGCTTTGTAGTGCTGGGCGTGAGTGTCGATGACGAAAAATCACACAAAAAGTTTGCTAATAAGTATAGTTTGCCCTTCCCGCTCCTTGCAGACCCTGACCACAACATCGTCGAAGCCTTCGGAGTTTGGGGTGAAAAGATGCTATATGGGCGTAAGTACATGGGCACAATTCGTACGACATTTATCATTGACGAAGCAGGGGTGATTCAAGAAGTTATTTCAAAAATTGATACCAAAAACCATGCTGCACAAGTACTTGGATAAGGCAGTCATTGGGAGTTAAAGACTCAGTTTATGAAAATATCTTGTTTTTTCTAAGTAATTATCCTTAAAGTGTCACTTTGACAATTATATTTGCAACAATTTCCAATCTACCAATACTTTACTAATCCAAATGACTGAGCTACAAAGCATTGCTTCGCAAGTAAGACGCGATATTTTACGAATGGTTCACGGCTGCCAATCGGGCCACCCAGGTGGGTCGTTGGGCTGTGCCGATTTGTTAGTGGCCTTGTATTTTCAACAAATGAAAATCAATAACCGCAAAGGCAAAGGCGGGTACTTATCGTTTAATATGGACGCCAAAGGAGAAGACCTCTTCTTCTTGTCAAACGGTCACATTTCGCCTGTTTTTTACAGTGTTTTGGCGCGTCGTGGGTACTTCGATGTCAAAGAACTCGCTACCTTCCGTAAACTTAATTCACGTTTGCAAGGCCACCCTACTACCCATGAGCACCTTCCGGGTGTACGCATCGCCTCTGGTTCGTTGGGACAAGGACTTTCGGTAGCTATTGGTGCCGCTTTGTCAAAAAAACTCAACGGTGACAAGTCACTTGTGTACTGTTTGATGGGTGACGGCGAGCAGCAAGAAGGCCAAATCTGGGAAGCCGTTCAGTTTGCCCCTAACAACAACGTCGATAACCTCGTTGCATTTGTCGATGTAAACGGACAACAGATTGACGGTTCTACGAAGAAAGTAAACGATAACCGCGATTTGGGAGCTAAATACAAAGCGTTTGGCTGGCGGGTATTGCACGTAGATGGCAACAACATGGACGAGCTCACCACTCTTCTTCGCAAAATCAAGCGTTTGGTAGGCAAAGGCCAGCCTATCGCTGTGATGATGAAAACCGAAATGGGCCAAGGTGTTGACTTCATGATGCACTCGCACAAGTGGCACGGTGTAGCCCCTAACGATGCGCAATTGGAACAAGCACTGGCACAGTTGCCTGAGACGTTGGGTGATTATTAATAAATCGAATTTTTTGTCATTCCGAAATAGTCTTTTCTGTCATTCCGACGAAGGAGGAATCTACAAGCGATATAGATTCCTCCTTCGTCGGAATGACAAAAGTTAAATGACAGAAGTGGAACCATCAAATTAAATGAAGCTCCAACGCCTCCATATCAAAAACTTCAAATCCATTGTCGATTTGGAAATCGTCGAACCTAATCCATTTACGGTCTTTGTCGGGCCAAATGGGTCTGGTAAGTCGAATATTTTTGAGGCATTGGAATTTTTTAGCCACCTAAGTAAGAGCAAAGCCAGCCAAGTAGAAAGCCTCTTCGGCGGCCACAGTTTTTTTTTAAATTACAGTTTATTTTCTAAACAACAGCTAACTTTTGAGGTTAAATATAATTTTGAACAATTTGCTTCAGAAGCTGAATTAACTTTTTCTAATAATAGAATAGTAGAAAATTTCAATAATATACAAACAGTCTTTGACAAAGACAAACCCTTCAAGATACTTGGAATTTCAAAGCAAGGCAATTACAAACAATTCATTGACGAGTTCCATAGAATTTTTATAGCTAAACATCAACTATTAAAACTTGCTATAAACGATAACGCACGCTTAAATATCGCAGCTTCTAACCTCGAAAAAGTATTAAAACGCATTCTATTAGACGAAACAAAGCGAGAAGAAATTAAAGAATGGCTTGATTTATTTATTCCAGGTTTTGAGAATATAGAAATCGTCTCAAGCGATTTAAGTGGCACCGATACCTTGGTAATGTATGAAAAAGGAATAAAAAAACCTTTTACCAAAGATTTACTTTCCGACGGTACTTACAATATGTTGGCACTTTTAGCTGCTGTTTATCAATCGGATGAACCCCAATTTTTATGCATCGAAGAGCCTGAAAATGGGCTTACACCTTATGTTATTGAGCAATTTGTGGAGCTTTTTCGCAATGCTTGTCAGGAAAAGGGACATTATATTTGGTTAAATACCCATTCTCCTACGCTTGTCCGCCATTTAAGGGCTGACGAACTGATTGTGGTGGATAAAAAACAAGGAGCTACCCAAATCAAACAGTTTAAAGGCAAAGATTATTTTGGCTTACGCATGGACGAAGCTTGGCTTACCAATGCCCTCGGAGGTGGGTTACCGTGGTAAAAATAGGATTTATTGTAGAGGGCAAAACCGAGCGAAAAATCATTGAGTCGGAAGAGTTTATAAAAACTCTTCACGAGCATAAGCTAGAATTACTTTTGCCTGTCATCAATGCCGACGGAAACGGGAATTTGTTACCAGAAAAATTAAAAGAAGACCTTGACGTTTTGAAATCGGCAGGGGCTAAAAAAATATTCATTTTGACGGATTTAGATGAAGATGCTTGTATCACTAAAACTCGTCAGAGAATCGGAGGTGGAGATGATACCATTATCGTCGTTGCCGTAAAACAAATTGAGGCTTGGTTTTTGGCCGATAGTGATACGCTTCGCCAATTGATGGATGATGCTGGTTTCTTTTTCGATTTTCCAGAAAAAGAAACGTCTCCTTTTGAGAAATTAAGAACTCTTTTCTTAGAAAAAACAAAACGGGGTGTAGGTACAAAAGATATTTTGGCCGCGAGAATGCTTAAATATGGCTTTTCCCTTCGAAATGCCGCTGCGCATCCCAATTGCCCTAGTGCTCGTTACTTTTTAAATAAATTAGAATCACTCAATCTCTAACTTTGCAATTCACGTTTTTATATGAAAAAATACACGTTCACAGAAAAAAAAGACACTCGTAGCGGTTTCGGTGCGGGTATGCAAGTATTAGGTCAGACCAACCCTAACGTCGTTGCGCTTTGCGCCGACCTCGTGGGCTCGTTGAAACTTGACGCGTTTATCAAAGAAAACCCAGAGCGCTTTATTCAGTGCGGGATTTCGGAAGCCAACATGATTGGCATGGCGGCTGGACTTACCATTGGTGGTAAAATTCCATTTGCTACAACATTCGCCAACTTCGCTACCAGCCGCGTATATGACCAAGTACGCCAAAGCGTAGCGTATTCGCACAAAAACGTAAAGATTTGTGCTTCGCACGCAGGTCTTACCTTAGGCGAAGATGGGGCTACGCACCAAGTGTTGGAAGATTTAGGTATGATGAAAATGCTTCCTGGCATGACCGTCATTAACCCATGCGACTACAATCAAACCAAAGCCGCGACCATCGCGATTGCTGAGCACGATGGCCCAGTATATTTGCGTTTTGGCCGTCCTGTCATCCCCGTATTTACGGATGCTGACCAAAAATTTGAAATCGGGAAAGCATGGATGGTCAACGAAGGTACTGACGTAAGTATCTTTGCCACAGGCCATTTGGTATGGGAAGCGATTCAGGCGGGTGAAATGCTCGAAGCAGAAGGCATCAACGCCGAAATCATCAACATCCATACCATTAAACCTTTGGATGAAAAAGCTATCTTAGCTTCTGTAAAGAAAACGGGATGTGCTGTTTCGGCTGAAGAACACCAAGTCGCAGGCGGATTGGGCGACAGTATCGCACAGGTGTTGATTCAAAAACACCTTGCTCCGTTGGAATACGTAGGAGTAAAAGATACATTTGGCGAAAGTGGCACACCTGCTCAATTGATGGAAAAATACGGTCTTTCGGCCAAAGCCATCGTAGAAGCCGCCAAACGTGCTATCTCTAGAAAGAAATAATTGTTAACAGTTATCTGTTATTAGTCAAACGTTTGAGTTTGTATGCTTTCGACCAAAACGGTTAACCAATAACAGATAACTAATAACATAAAGTGTAGCGCATGACTGACCAAACCATTATTGAGAAATTTGCCAATCCTGAAAGCCGTAATTTTGCTTTCAATCAACTGGTTCGAAAGTACCAGCAGAAAATGTATTGGCACATTCGCAAGATGGTGATTGATCATGATGATGCTGACGATTTGACGCAAGAAACCTTCATAAAAGCCTGGCAGTCGCTCGAAAATTTTCGCGGCGACTCCCAGCTTTATACGTGGCTTTATCGCATTGCCACCAATGAGTGTCTTAATTTTTTAAACAAAAAACGTCGTCGTTTTTTTCTTTCTATTAACGACGTTGAGGGCGAACTGCTCGAAAAATTAGAAAGCGCCACAGGCCATTCCGACTACCCCATGGCAGGCGATGAAATACAATTAAAACTACAAAAAGCCGTACTTACGCTGCCCGAAAAGCAGCGTTTGGTCTTCAATATGAAGTATTTTGATGACCTTACCTACGAGGATATTTCTGAAATTACGAAAACCTCCGTGGGTGCATTGAAGGCGAGCTATCACCATGCTGTAGCAAAAATTGAGAAGATTTTAAACGGGGAAGATTAAACTTTATTGTCGCAGGTTTGTCAAAAACAAAAAAGGAATCGTAAAAGGGCATTGGGCAAACTACCACATCCATGAAAAAGATAAAACTTGAACAACTTGACCGCAAACTTCCATTTGAAACCCCCGAAGGATATTTTGACAAACTTCCTTCAATGGTTCAGACGCGTTTGCACGAGCATATCGACGAAAAAGAAACAAAATTTACCATCGGTTGGTCGTGGCGGCGTACGGCCATCGTAGGAGCAGCGGCCAGCGTGGTTGGGGCACTTCTGTGGGTGACATATCCCCAAAAACAATTGTCGCTGAGCGAAGAAAGCCTCAGTCAAGTCTCTGACCAAGAAATCTATAATTATTTAAAAGATACACAAATTACCCAACAAGAAATGGGCGAACAAACGTCTCTCAATGAACTTTATTCCAACGAAGACGTATTGTTACAACAACTCAACGTCGATGACGAAGCCCTTCGAAAAGCGATTCAAGAAGCAGATATTGAAGAAAATATTTAGTAGTCAACTTACATACCAACCATGAAAAAGTTATTGTTTGTCGCCATCGTTTTCCTTCTCACCCACGCCGCTATGGCACAGGACGGAGGAAACCAAAAAATAGAAAACGCCAAAATTGGTCTCATCACCAATCGCCTCAATTTATCTGCCGAACAATCTCAGCAGTTTTGGCCAATTTACAACGATTTTGACGGGAAGAAAAAAGAGATTCGCAAACAAATGCGTCGTCTTATTGTCGAAACCAATACCCTGACAACGCCCGACGAAAAAATTCTTGCCAATATCAAAGAATCGCTGAATTTGCAGCAAAAAGAAGTTGATTTGGAGAAAGAATACGTTACAAAATTCCTCAAAGTTATCAACGTCAGGCAGTTAGCAGAGCTTTATAAAGCAGAACAGATGTTCACGCAAATGCTTTTACAACGCCTCAACCGCAACCCACGTTCGGGAAAAGAGTAATTAAAAAAATATGTCGTATAAAGGTTAGGCAGGGCAATGTAAATTCCCTGCCTTTTTTGTTAAAAATCCGTGGGCTTGTGTAACTTGTAGGCGCATTTACCTAACCTCACGTATGATAGATTTTACTACATCCCGCCGTACGTTTCTGAAAAATTCGTCAGTCAGTAGCCTTTCCTTATGGTTAGCTCCGAACGCTCCAGAAACCTCTACGCCCTCTTCTTTGCCAATCTCCCCCCAACCCTTTTTTGGTCCCTCACCTACCCTTGCCCTCGATTTAAGCCCCGCCAAATGGATTTGGTACCCAATGCAGCGGTGCCTGCCCAATACCGTAGTGCTTTTTAGAAAAGAAGTAAATTTACCTTCTAAGCCACGCAGCGCAAAAGGGTATATCATTGGCGATAGTCGGTATCTATTTTTTGCCAATGGGCAACGTATTCAGTTTGGCCCCGCACCTTCAGATCCCCGTTGGACAGAAGCCGACCCACTTGACCTGACCAATCACCTCAACGCAGGCACCAACGTTTTGGGCGCGCAGGTGTTGTTTTATGGGCACGGTGATGGAACCTGGCCCGTAGGAAAACCTGGGTTTCTTTTTAAAATTGATATTGAATTTGCCAACGGAAATACCCTTCAAGTAATTTCGGATGGGACTTGGCAGACCCTCATTGCGCGCAGTTGGCAACCTGGGCACTACAAACGCTGGTATTTACGGGCTTTTCAAGAAGAATTTGACGCACGCCATTACCCCCACAAATGGTACACCGCCGAATATGTCCCGTTTGAAGAATGGCTTTTGGCACAAGAACTCAACAACCCCGCCAACAAGCCCCCCATCAACAGTACCTTCAACGAATATGCCTTAGACATCAGTGGCCGCGTGGAAGCGTCGCAACTACGCAGCCGAACGATTCCACTGCTCAAAGAAAACCTCGTTTCGGTTACAAAACTGGCTGAGTCGATGACCGTTCGATGGAAACGAAGCCCGCAGGAGTATTTTGAATTTGGTACGCCCGATGCGTACGTTGTTCAGCGCCTACCGTGTGTGGTAAGTAGTACGCCGCAAAGATGGACTGTTAATGTGGACAAAGAGCGTGGTGCCATTTTGACATTTGAGTTGAAAGAGCAGGTCGTTGGTTTTCCCTATTTTACAATTGACGCCCCCAGCGGAACCATCATCGAACTCATGGTGCAAGAAGCGCACCTTGTGGGAGGAGAACCGCTGCTGAATACCAAATTTAATTCGTGGACTCGCTTTATTTGCCGCACGGGCACCAACCGCTTCGAAACCTTTGATTATGAATCATTGCGGTGGTTGCAGCTTCACATACACGGGGGCGAAGGACAAGCCATTGTGAGCAATGTGGGCGTTCGCCGTCGGCAGTATCCTTGGCCGAATCCTGCCCAAGTTCAGTGCAGCGATGCTAAAATTCAAAAAGTACTCGAAGCTGCGATTAATACCTTGCATAACTCATGTCAAGAAACGATTATCGATGGGATGGCGCGCGAACGTCAGCAATACAGCGGCGATTGTGGCCACCAAATCCATAGCCTCCAAAACACCTTTGGCGACCGTCTTTTACACGCTCGTTTTATAAATACCTACAGCCAAGGACTAACCCTCGACGGGTATTTTCTGGACGCATGGCCCGCTTTTGACCGACTCGCGCGCGTCATGGAGCGGCAAGTAGGCCTGACTCCTTGGGGGCCTTTGCTCGACCACGGCGTGGGCTTCAATTTCGATTGTTGGTATTATTATCTTTATACAGGCGACAAGCTAGCTTTGACAGAAGTAATGCCTCGACTGGTTAAGTTTTTTAATTACCTCCTCAAACTTCGCACTTCCAACGGACTTCTTCCTGTCGAGAATTTAGGGGTACCAACCGTTTGGATGGATCATGATGCCTACAAAAAACAACGACATAAGCAGTGCGCATTTAACCTCTACACGGCAGCTATGATGCAAAAGGCTTTCGCTCCGCTTTGCGATGCCGTGGGCATGAGCGACCTTGCCAACAAAGCACGCGCCGTTGGAAACGAAATTCAGACAACTACGGTAAAGCTCTTTTGGAGTTCGGCCAGAGGAATGTTTATCAATAACTTGCCCTGGGTAGCCGAAGAAAAAGAAGAGCGCATCTGCGACCGTTCGTTAGCTACAGCCATTTTATACGACCAATGCCCCGAGGGAATCACCAAATTTTGTGTAAAAGCGCTGGCCAATCCGCCTGCCAACTTGGGTCTTTCCTACCCCGCCAATGCCAACTGGCGCTACTGGGCACTGGCAAAAGCAGGAAACGTCCAGCCTATTCTCGACGATTTTCGTGCGCGTTGGTATGGAATGGAGTCCGTAGCTGAGAACAACACCTTGGCCGAAACATGGCACGTTCGTCACGATACTACACAACAATGGAGCCATTGCCCCGTAGCGCCCCTTTTTGTAACCTACATGGGGTTGGCGGGTATTCAGCCACTCAGTCCAGCGTTTAAAAAAGCCCAAATAAGGCCTCAATTGGGTGATTTGGAACAGCTTTCGCTCATCAATTATACGGCGCAAGGTTCTATTTTATTTAGTGCAACGGGAAAACTCGGCAACCGAACCCTCGAAATTTCACTTCCGCAAGGATGCGAAGCTGAGCTTGTGGTACCTGCTGCCGAAGAGCTAAAAAGCCTACCTGCCATTGGGCAACCTGCCAACGGCCTTCGCAAGTATCGTTTAACTTCGGGTCGTACACACACATTTATTGTCAAAACCATCTAACAAACTAATCAATCACACCGCATGAAAAAAGTGCTACTATTGCTTTTGTGGTCGCCTATTTTATGGGCACAAACCATTTCGTACGAAACCAGTAAAGGCCAAGAAACGGCTACTTACGACGAAATTATTCGCTTCTATCAGGCTTTGGACAAAAAATATGACCAAGCGTCGCTGATTGAAGTAGGAACAACCGACATCGGCAAACCTATTCATTTGTTTGTACTTTCGGCCAACAAAATCTTTAAACCACAGGCGGGAAAAGTTACTTTATTGGTCAACAACGGTATTCACCCTGGCGAACCCGAAGGGATTGACGCCAGCATGATGTGGACGCGGGAATTGTTGGAGAAGAAAGCCCTTCCTGCCAACGTCGTACTCTGTATTGTACCTGTTTACAACGTGGACGGCGCGCTCAATCGCGGGGTTTCGCGCATCAATCAAAACGGCCCCAATACTTACGGATTCCGTGCTAATTCACGAAACTACGACCTGAATCGTGATTTTATCAAAACGGATTCAAAAAATTCGGAGTCGTGGCAACGGATGTTCCAAGCCTGGAAACCACACATCATTATCGACAATCACACCTCTAACGGTGCTGACTATCAACACGCAGTCACGTATTTTTCGACCCAAAAAGACAAATTCAACGCGCTGGTTTCAGGCTTTTTTAGCAAAGAATTTAATCCTGCTCTCGATCAAAAACTGTCCGCTTTTGGTTTCCCTCCCGTTCCGTACGTCAATGCGTTTGGCGCAACCCCCGAAACGGGTTATTTGGGCTTTAACGACGGGCCACGTTACAGCTCTGGGTACGCGTCGTTGTTCAACTGCGAAACTTTTGTAGTAGAACTTCACATGCTCAAGGATTACCCGACACGCGTCAAAGGAACGTATGCCTTTATGGAAATTACTTTGGAGCTTGCCGCAAAACACGCCAACACAATTGTAGCCAACAAACAAAAAGCTGATGCCGCAGTGGCGGCTCAAACAAAGTTTCCGTTAAGTTGGAAATTGGATCGCTCGGTGGCAGATTCTATTACATTTAAAGGGTTTGCCGCCAAATACAAGCCCAGCGAAGTGAGCGGACTTAATCGACTCTATTATGATAGAAATGAGCCGTTTACCAAACGAATCCCTTTTTACGACCACTACGTCCCTGATTTACAAATAGAAAAACCAACATCTTACATCATTCCACAAAGTTGGGGGCGGGTGATTGAGCTTTTAAAACTCAACGGTGTACAAATGCAAACACTGCCAAAAGATACCGAAATGGAAGTAGAGGTATATTACATTGAAGACTACAAAAGCCCCGCCAAGCCTTACGAAGGGCACTATAACCACACGGGAGTAACGCTCCGTAAGGAAACCCAAAAATTGCCGTTTTACCAAGGTGACTACGTCATCTCGACCAATCAGCCGAGCAATCGATACATTATCGAGACCCTTGAACCACAAGCGCCCGATTCGTTTTTTTCGTGGAATTTCTTTGATAGTATTTTGGCACAAAAAGAGCACTTTTCGGCCTATGTGTTTGAAGACGTAGCGGCCGACTTGCTCCGCAAAGACGCCACGTTAAAGCAGAAGTTGGAAGAACGTAAAAAAGCAGACGAATCTTTCGCCAAAAATGGTGCTGCGCAGTTAGAATTTATCTACAAAAACTCTCCATATTCGGAGAAATCATACTTGCGGTATCCTGTGTATCGCTTGTCGAAGTAGCCATTGTATCAGGAGTTTGAGTCGGCTCGTCTGACTCAAACTCATCTTCGCCAAAGTAAAAAAATGGATCCATGTTTTGTCGGGGTTTGTTTTGACAACTGTGTTTGTCATATATACGAGAAAACATACCCTGATGTCACATTTTTTTATAAAAATATTCTACTTATATTATTCAGGGTCAGACGATAGTCAAACCCGATAGTAGCTTGTCAGGTCGGGCTATCGTCTGACCCGAAGACTGCTTTCCTAGAAATCGGTCTGACTATCGTCTGACCTTGTCCTTCACGGTCGTCCGACCTACACCCGCACTTTGAATCCGGTCTGACTATCGTCTGACCTTGTCCTTCACTGTCGTCCGTCCTACACCCGCACTTTGAATCCGGTCTGACTATCGTCTGACCTTGTCCTTCACTGTCGTCCGACCTACACCTTCACCACTTCGTTTCGTTCGATATAGACCAGCAACGCCTCTACGTGCTTTTTCCCCATTTCTTTGAATAAATTAACATAACGTTTGATTTGCCGTGAATGGCTGTCGAGCGGAATACCCGTTTTGTAGTCTAAAATTACGACACGCTCTTCTGGTAAAAACACAACGCGGTCGGGGCGATGAAGGTTACCATCGGGCGTTAAGATTTCGCGCTCGTTGAGTACCGTATTCTCAGCGTCAAACAGACCTTTCAAATCAGGATGTTTCAAAATATTTTCGAGGCTTTTTTGAATTTCTGCGGATTCGGAGGCGTCAATGACGCCGTCGGTTTGCATTTGAGCCAAAGCCATTGGAACATCACTGGGCGTTTTAACCTTCGATAACGCGTAGTGAACTTTATTTCCGTGGTCTTTTTTTCTTTCAAAAGTCTCCACGTCAAACACCCGATTGGCCAACCGACGAAGGCGCAATTCACGACTTCGGTCGGTCGAAATGACATTAGGAATGTAGAAGGAATGTCGAGGGTCGAGTGCAGAATGTCGAGTTTGAGAGCCATCCCCTACTAAAGGCTGATTGCTAACTACCAACTTCTCCTCGCTGCCCGCTGACTGCTGGTATTGATACAACCAATAACTAATGCGGCGAGGTGTTTTGATTTTTTCAAAATTTTCCCCTTTGGCCAGTACGTACAACCGACGCGTAGGGCGAGTAAAAGCCACGTACAACAAATTCAAGTTTTCGACAAATACCCGCTCGCATTCTTCGCGGTACTGGGTTGCGATGGCATCGGGGGTTTGGTCGAGGGCCGAAGTGACTCTTACTGAGCCTGTTTTTAAGAATTTTTCTTCGATGTGTTCAACGGATTCACCTGCTTCTACATTAGCGGTTTCCCACGACGACACACCCAATGCGTCAGCTGGCTCTAAATTCACCCACATGGTATCCCGTTTGGCACTAGGCACAAACTCCCAATCGGCATACGGAATGATAACAATAGGATATTCAAGCCCTTTGGAACGGTGGATAGTCTGGACGGTAATGGCGTTGGGGTCGGAAGGAGCCGAAATCGAAATTTTATCTTTTTGGGTTTCCCAATACTCTAAAAAGTCGGCCAAGTGACTACCGCGTTGCGTGCTAAATTCAAGTACTACGTCCAAGAAGCGGAACAAATAGTCTCTTTCGTCCACCAATTGGAATAAACGAAACACCTGAATTAGTTTTTCCGAAAGCTCATAAGCGCTCATTTGCAAAAACTTATAAGGCGTTAGTTGAGTGTCGAGGGTAGAAGGCAGAGTGTCGAGTTTTTTTTGACCGTAAACCGCTTCTTGCAATTTATTCACGTAGTCGTAAAACAAATGCACATCGGTGGACTCTACAGCCGCCTTGATGAGTCGATTGTCGTTGGCATCGGGAATCCGTTCCAAAATCAGGCGAAAATAAAGATACAGTGCTTCGTATTTGTCCAATCGGCTGTCGGGTTTTACCAATACCCGCATAAACGCCGTCACTAAGTTAACCGCTGCCGAAAACCGCAACGACAAAGAATCATCCGAAATAATGTTATAGCCGTTTTCTTTTAAGTGGTTGGCAATTTTTTTGGCATCTCGTTTAAAACGGCACAACACCGACACGTCTCCCAACGAAAAGCCCTCTTGCTCTGTCACTTGCCGAATCAACTCCAGCGTTCGGGTAATCATCACTGGAGTGTCGTTTTCGTCATCGCCTTCTTTTCCTTCCACAAATTCGATGTTCACTTGTCCACCCGTTTTAGGAGTAGGTGGAATTTCTTGGGCAACTTGGGCAAACACTTCCTGCGCCAAAGGAAATTGGTCGCGGTATAGTTTTTCGACCGTTTCAAAAAAGGCATTGTTAAATTCAATGATTTCGCGGGCGCTTCGGCGGTTGGTACGAAGCACGTCGTCTTTGAGGTGCCAGCGAATATTTTCGAGGCGCTCCACCGTCAGTTCACTGTCGCCCAAAGAGCGGTACAGGCGATCCATTTTTTTGGAATGAAGCGCAATGATTTGGTCCATGTCACCACCGCGAAAACGATAAATTGCTTGCTTAGAATCACCCACGGCCAAGTTGAAGTGTTCATACCCTAAACTATTGTCAATCAGTGGCAAGAGGTTGGCAAACTGCAATTTTGAAGTATCTTGAAACTCGTCAATTAGTATGTGATTAAATTTCTCTCCCAGTCGTTCGTAAATAAACGGTACGGGGTCTTCGGTGACGATTTTGAGGATTTTTTGGTTAAATTCCGAAATGTGGACGCGGTTATTTTCTCGAAGTTGACGGTCAAATTCTTCCTTAATTTCGTTCAACAACGACAAATGGTACAAGTGCGGAATCAGCTGTTGATACAAGAAATACTGTTTGCTGTTTTCGAGGCGAATTTTCTCAATGTGCCCGTAGCAATCGGCCAATTGCGGTTTAAGGGTTTCAACTGCCTCCACCACAAACGGACGCGCCGACTTTGTCAACCACCCTTTGTCATTTTCAAACGCATCTTTCTCGCGACTACCAGGCTCAGACATCGTTTCCGAATCTTCGGTGCGTTTTTTAAAATACTTAAAGACGGTTCCGTACGCAAAATCTTTCTCGTCAAGCCCTTTTTCCAAAATTAGCCGTTGCCCTTCCTCCGCCCATTTAATGATTTGATTCTCCCACATTTTGATGGCTGCCACTAACTGCCGACGGATTTTTTTAAAGTCTTTGGCCGTTAACTCCGAATTTTGAACAATGGCCGCGTAGCGTTGTTCGTTGAGCAAATCGGTGGCAAAACTCGCCAATGCTTCGGGCAAATTATGATAGTTTTGACCATCCTGCCCTGCTTCCAAGTAAAACGACTCCAGAATATCAGTCAATTCTCCGTAGGAATCATCGCCCGTATGTTCGAGCAAACGTTCTACCGCCATCAATAAAAGTTCACCCGCTTCCATCTCCACTTCAAACGAAAACGGCATTCCCAGTTCGTCCGTAAATGCGCTCACTACCCGTTGGACGAAGCTATCAATCGTCATCACTGCAAAATCACTATAATCGTGCAAGATTTGCTTAAAAACACGTTCTGCTCGCGTCCTCAGCGACTGTTCTTGTACTTTGTAGGCACCTTCTAAATCATTGAGTGTTTCGGGGTAAAGTTCACGAATAATATCACCTAACATGGGGTCGTTTCCGCCTTCGGCAAATACCTGCAAACGTCCCAAAATACGTTCCTTCATTTCGCGGGTAGCGGCTTTGGTAAACGTAATGGCAAGAATGTGCTTAAAATAATAAGCGTTATCGTTTTGAAGAACGAGCTTGAGGTATTCTTTGGTAAGGGTATAAGTTTTTCCCGACCCTGCCGATGAGCTGACAATTTTGAACATAAATGAAAAACTAACTTGTTTTCGAGGTACGCAAGTTAGTCCATTTATAGGGAATCTGACAGAAAACAGTATTTTTGTAAAAACAATAAGTCCTACAAAGCAATGAGTGTAGTTGAAGTATTTGGAAACGTAGCCCAGCTAATTGCACAAATGGCCCCTGCCAATGGTACGTCCATGGGCGCAATCACTCGATAGACTTTTTCTTAGACGACCACACAATAGTCGTCAATGTAGAACTCCACTCCATCATTAAACGTAATCCGAGGGCTACCTCTTTTATCTCAAAAGCCGTACAAATACACTAGAATTGTGCACAAGTTAGCTATTTTTTGTTTTTTTGTAAATAGCCCTAAAATAACCAACCTCTTTCCTTTTGTTACATGCTCACATCACCCTCCGATTGGCCACTTTGGCGTAAAATCATTTTTCGTTTCACAGCCATTTACCTCGGTTTGTACTGTATCAATTTCTTTGGTTTGGCGCAGCTACCTTTAATAAACACGGTGTACGGCATTTATACCGCCGCTGAAAAAGCAATGGTGGAATGGCTCAACCAGTCCTTATTTCATATCAAAGACACATTGGTTCCCATAGCGGGCAGCGGCGACACCTCGTTTGGGTACGCAGAGTTATGCTTTCACAGCCTCATGGCCGTCGTCGGAACGGCACTTTGGTCGCTGCTCGACCGCAAAAGACCAAGTTACGAAACTGCCTACTATTGGCTCATTGTAGGGCTTCGGTATTACGTCAGCATGGTTTCGTTCGTGTATGGGATTATCAAAGTGTATGCCCAACAAATGCCTTTTCCCAATTTGAGCCAGTTCGCCACACTCATTGGCGATTTGTCTCCGATGCGCCTTGCTTGGTTTTTTATTGGGTATTCGCAGCCCTACGAGGTATTTTCGGGGGTGATGGAATGCGTTGCGGGAGCGTTGCTCATTTTCCGACGCACAAGTACCTTGGGGGCGTTGGTGGCTGCGGGCGTTTTTCTAAACGTGGCAATGATGAATTTGGCCTACAACATCCCTGTAAAGCTGTTTTCGATGCACTTGTTTGTCTTTAGTTGTATTTTATTATTTACCGATGCCCAGCGCCTTCTTCGCTTTTTTGTGCTCAATCAGCCTACCGAGCCACTTCCGCCCGCTTATGTATTTTCGCAAAAATGGATGCAGACGTCTCGCATTTTGCTAAAAGTTGCTTTCATCGGTTTATTTATCGTTTTTCCTTTTTACTCCTCCTACCAATCGAGCCTTCATCCTTTCAACGACGCCCCTCCCAAAGAAGTCTTGACGACGGGTGTTTTCGACGTGGCCTCGTTTGAAACCTCGGGGCGAATGGCAGCCGATAGCCTCCGCTGGAAGGATGTGATTTTTGAGAAAAACAACAGCGGAAGCATTCAGACCACCGACACCCTGTTCAGAATTCGGTACGGGCGGGCGTATTTTGGTTATAAATTGGATTCTCTACACCAAACGATTTCCTTCAAAAAACGCTCCAGCGATAGCGCTCATTTGTTCATACTCCAATGCGCTTTACCCGACACCAACACCCTAATCCTCAAAGGAAAAGTGCAAAATGACTCGTTGAAAGTGGTCTTAAAGAGAAAAAACAAAACATTTCCCTTGGCCAAAAAACCATTTGATTGGATGTTAGAGACAGTGCCTTGAGGAAGGTTATTTAAGCTTGATTACAAGTTGCTCTACATCTTCAAAATCTTGCATCAATTTTTTCAACGACAATTTAGGGAGCAGCTGAGAAGCTGTTTGAATTTTACTGTATTTCACTTTTTTCCATTTACCTTTTTTCTCTTCTTCAAAACACCCCAATAAATATCCTAAAACACTATCTGGACTTGAAATCTGGCTCACAACTTTGGAACTCAAATGCGTATTTACTTTTTCTTCCCAAGCCTCTCTACGGTGTTTTAGGTATCGAAACTCATTGTAAATTATGTCAGGCTGGGAAAGTATCCAAGCTTCCATCGTCTGAATCATAAAAAACACAACATCCTGATAATATGTCCATTCTTTTCGTGGTTGTGGCCAATACCCAAATGCTATTTTTTCATCCGCGAAAGCAAACAGATTCTTTTTATGTTCTTCTGCATTTTCTCCTCCAAAATCACGTTTTAATTCTTGAAAATCAAGAACTGTATAGGCTCTTACATCTGAAAATCTACTCAAAAAATTTACAAAGGCAAATAACGTTTGCTTATACCCACCGCTCGGACGTATATCAAAAACTACTTTTAAATTCGGAATTTCTTGCTCAAATAAGCGATAAAATGCCGTTTGCAGCAAAAAAGCTTGCTCTGTTAACCCTGCAAACTCTCCCTTTAACTCAGTAGTAGGTGGCCCTCCTCCTTCAATAAATACCGTATCTTTCATCTACCCCCAGCGTCTGCCTCCTAACAAACCACTCAACCACAATTTACCAGGTAAAAACTCTTCGAACCAGTTTTCAAAATCTTCTTCCGATTTTGAGGTTATTAATGTTTGGTTTGCCTCATCTTTTTCAAAAATCCAAACATCATCTAACTCAAAGCAATTTAATAGCATTGGCGAATGAGTCGCAATAATAAACTGCTTCCCTAACTTTACCCCTTCTCGCAACGTTTCAGCAAGAATACTAATCATATCAGGATGCAAGCCCAATTCTGGCTCATCAAAACAAATCAGTTTTCCAGCACTCGGGTTGTAAATAATTGCTAACAAAATCAAGTACCGTAATGTCCCATCAGAAATACTTTCCAATGGAATATTCTGAATGAGTTGTTTTTCGGTAAGAATAATCCGAAAATTACCCCCTATATAATCAAAAGTAATGTTTTTAAAATAAGGATTAACCTTCGTAACAGCTTCTTGAATTTTTCCAAAAGCCAGCGGATATTTCGCGTTAAGGCGCTGAAAAACAAGCGACAAATTACCAGCATCACCATGTAGTCTATCCTCGCCTAAATCTTTATTCCATTGACGAGCTCGACTATTCAATGTCACATCAAAATAAGTATAGACATCTAGGTCTTCGATGGCCTTACGAATTAAAAACAGAGGAAAAAAGCGTAGCGTATCGGTTCCTACCTGACTAATTACTAATTCTTTATCATCAAAAACTCCCCCTACTTCCTTGTATTCTATCTGTATTGTATCCGTTTCCTTCCAAACCAGCCTACTTTTTCCATCTTTTCTTTCAGAGATAAACCCTTTTCCATTTTGCATGTCTAAATAGACAAATGGGCGTTTTCCTCCTACCCCTTCATTGTATAGCTTTTCAGAAATAAAATAAGAAGAATCGTTCCCCAAGCTGTGAATTACAATTTCATAAAATGGGTTATTCGGGAAAGCGAACCCTTTTTTATCTTCTATTACTGAATTGAGGTATGTTTTATCAAACTCAAAAACCAGCCTAATTTGTTTGGACGCTTCTTGAGAAAAGTTAGCTACCGAATTGAATCCTCCCCACAAATTAAATGTCTCTTGAAATCCATTTTTCTTCCTTATGGCATTATTGAGTAAGGTAAATGCTTTGATGAAATTTGATTTCCCGCTCCCATTAATACCTACCAGAAGGTTAATTCCTGCATTAAGACAAACCTTCTGGGAAGCTCTTGTACCAAAGAAATTTTCTACCTCAATACTTTTAATCATGCGCAAAGAATTTATTGTTATTTATCACAAAAATAGCTAAAAGGTCTTTAAAGCCTTAATCCTCCCAACGAATTAAACGTTTTCCGTAAAAATAGTGTTAGACCATCATACCAAACAGCAAACGTAACCAATTCGCGCGCCTTTGAAAGCACTTGCCCACCTCAACAAATACCTCGTCAAATATAAGTGGTACCTTATTCTTGGAACACTTTTCACCATTATTTCCAACCTTTTTGGCATCATTCCCGCCCAATTGGTACGCTATGCCCTCGACTTGGTAAAAGATACCCTCGACGTCTATTTTTTGTTTGAAGGCTCCAAAATTCAGTCCAGTTTTTACGACATTTTTGCCTTCAGTATTCTATTATACGGCCTGCTGATTTTGACCATGGCGCTACTGAAAGGAGTTTTCTTATTTATGGTGCGGCAAACACTCATTGTGATGTCGCGGAACATCGAATTCGATTTGAAGAACGAGATTTATACGCATTACCAAACCCTACCGCTGAGTTTTTATCGACGCCACAACACAGGCGACCTCATGGCGCGGATTTCGGAAGATGTCAGCAAGGTGCGGATGTACGTAGGGCCGTCAATAATGTACGGCATCAATCTCATAACGCTGTTTATTTTGGTGATTAGCTACATGGTATCGGTCAACGCCAAACTGACTTTTTATGTGTTGCTCCCTCTCCCCGTCTTGTCGTTGAGTATTTATTATGTCAACAACATCATCATGAAAAGGTCGGAAGCGCTGCAAGCCCAATTGTCGTCGGTTTCTACATTTGTACAAGAATCTTTTTCGGGAATACGCGTTGTCAAAGCCTTCGTTCGGGAGCGGGAACAACTTCGCCATTTTATTAATCAAAGTAACGACTATCGCAACAAATCGCTTGGATTAACGCTCGTCGATTCGCTGTTTTATCCGTTTATTGTCGTCTTAGTAGGTTTGAGTAACATTCTCGTAGTCTATATTGGTGGGCAGGAAATCATGGCAGGACGGCTCACCCCTGGCAACATCACTGAGTTTATTTTGTACGTAAGTATGTTGACATGGCCTGTGATGGCGCTCGGCTGGACAACCAGCCAAACCCAACGAGCGGCGGCGTCGCAGGTACGTATCAATGAGTTTTTGACCACCAAAACCGATATTGTCTCAGAGAAAAATACAGTACGCGATATCCAAGGCGCCATCCGTTTTGACAACGTTTCGTTTGTTTATCCCGACACGGGTATCAAAGCCATCAAGGAATTTAATCTAAGCGTGAAAGCGGGGGAAACGGTGGCTATTTTGGGAACAACAGGTTCGGGAAAAAGTACCGTAGCCAGCCTTCTTACGCGCTTGTACGACCCTACCGAAGGGCAAATTTTGGTCGATGGTGTTCCTCTCAAAGAGTATAACCTTCAATCGCTCCGAAGCCAAACGGGCTACGTGCCTCAAGACGTGTTTTTGTTTTCAGATTCTATTGCTCAAAACGTAGCGTTTGGAACAACGGGCTTGCCATTTTCTAAAATTGAACAAGCAGCCAAAGACGCTGATTTGTACGCCAATATCATTGATTTCCCCGAAGGTTTTGATACGAAGGTGGGTGAGCGCGGCATCACGCTGTCAGGAGGTCAAAAACAGCGACTTTCGATTGCGCGCGCCATTGCCCGAGACCCTAAAATTTTGATTTTGGACGATTGCCTTTCTGCCGTAGATACGCAAACCGAAAACACGATTTTGAGCAACCTCCAACGTATAATGCAGGACCGCACCTCGGTGATTATTTCTCACCGTGTATCGTCAGCCAAACTCGCCGATTTCATCGTGGTCTTAAACGACGGCGAAATCATCGAACAAGGTACGCACACCGAGCTTCTCGAACGAAACGGCCCTTATAAAGAACTATACGACAAGCAGTTGCAAGGCGAAGAAGTGTAAAACACGCCAAACCTTGCTTACTTCTCGTCCAAACTCATCAAATAGAGTGTTTCTACTTTTTGCCTAGCCCACGGAGTTTTACGGAGGAATGCTAGGCTTGATTTGATACTTGGGTCAAATTGAAAACAACGAATGTTGACGTATTCGGCCATGGTTTCCCATCCATAATGTGCTACCAAATGATGCAACATCATTTCGAGCGTAATGCCGTGTAAGGGATTATTGGCTTGCGGATTATTCATACTTATCAACTTTAAGTCCGTTCCAAAAGTGCTTACTTTGCCAGTATTTCTTTAAATTCAGCAATTCTAACAACAAGTACTTTAGGAAATGGATATGATTTTAACACATTGAAATGTTTGTCTTCTGAAACAATTAACTCTGCTTGGCCAGCTATCGCACAATCAACAAATTTGTTGTCATCAGGATCCTCCTTAATTAGATTCCAAGCATAATACCGTATGATAAAGGCAATATTAGGAAGCATTTCTAGCGCCTCAAGCACCGTTTCAGCCACTTCTTTCCCGTAGAACCTTTGTAGCACTTCTTCATACTCTTGCAAAATCTCAGTGGTTACACATAATTGAAATCCCTTTTCGTATATCAAAGTTTGCCATATCCAATGGTGTGGTGAGCGACTAGAGATAGAGGCAACAAGTACGTTTGTGTCAAGAACGTATCGCTTCATTCTATTGGTCGGTTTTTGTAAGGAAGTCGTTGATGTTCCTTTGAGATAGATTCAGCAGTCAGTCCCTTCTCGTCCCAAGCGATGTCAGCTAAGCGAGTGGCTTTTTTTGCAAAAAATTGAGATAACAACTCTCTTATCTCAGCTAAATCCGCCTCTGAAATATTTCGAGAATATAACTTGAGTAATTCTAATTGTAAATTACTCAATTGAGTATCCAATGTTTGAGATTGCATAACAACTTATTTTATTCTGAGAATAGATACTAATTTAACCACGCAATCATGACTAAAATGATTATCCCACATAGGCAAAGGTAACAAACTTTTATTTCATTTCTTCAAATGACTCTTAGCTCATAAAATCACTGCTTAGTCGTAGCATCTGACACAAAATAACGCACTTCCATTGCGGTATCTTTCAACAATTCACGCGTTCGGTCAGGACGGGCATCGGTCAAAAAAACTTGCCCAAAGGTATCTTTTTCAATGAGGTGAATCAGCTTTTGAATGCGACGGTCGTCGAGTTTATCAAAAACATCATCGAGCAACAACAACGGCTTCATTTCTTTTTCAATGGCAATAAGATCAAATTGCGCCAATTTTAAAGCCAATACAAACGACTTTTGTTGTCCTTGGGAACCAAATTTCCGCAGTGCTACCCCGTCCATTTCAAACCCAAAATCATCTTTATGGATGCCCATGATTGTCCTTTGAGCGTTCAAATCGCGCGTTCTGTGCTCCCGAAAATGATCACGAAAATCGAGGTTTTCAACTTCTGATTCATACTTAATCGTTACCGCCTCTCGCCCCTCTCCCAAAAACGAATAATAATGCTGCACCAAAGGTTCAAAACCCTCTAAAAATCGCTGACGGCGCTCAAAAATTCGATTAGCGAGGGCAACGAGTGGCTCGTCGTAAGTATCTAGCAAGTCATCATCCACGTAGCGGCGGTCGTAAAATAGCTTCAAAACCCCGTTTCGCTGCGCCAATAATTTATTGTATTGAAGCAAATCTTGGAGATAGTGCTGATCAAGCTGCGACAATACCCCGTCAAAAAAACGGCGTCGTTCTTCGCTCCCGTCGCGGACTAAATCAGTATCATTAGGCGCTACCAACACCACGGGATACAGCCCAATGTGGTCGCTGATACGCTCATAGGGCTTTTTATCTGACAAAATTACCTTTCTCTGTCCACGTTGCAAACTACACGTAATTTGCGTGGTTTTATGATCTTTCCAGAATAACCCATCCACCATCATAAAATCAGCTTCGTGCTGAATACTAAAAGCATCTTGCACCTGAAACGCGCTTTTGGTCAGCCCCAACCAATAAATAGCATCCAGCAAGTTGGTTTTGCCACTACCGTTTTCCCCCACGATACAGTTAAGGGAACGACTAAACTCAAAACGTCCCTCCTCGTAGTTTTTAAATCCCATAAGTTGGAGTTTTTCTAGGTATAGCTGTGGCATTGAATAGTTTTATGCTTAATTTCGCGTGGCAAAGATAGAACAGTCAACAGTTCACCGTTCATTGTTTGACCAGAAAACCTTATTTATTGTAAAAAATGGCAACCAAAACCAAAGCAACCCCAGCTAAAATAACCCATCCCAAAGAGAGATACATGTATTGGTATGAGTCGATGTTGCTTCAACGTAAGTTTGAAGAAAAAGCAGGACAACTCTATGGGCAACAAAAAATACGTGGTTTTTGTCACCTTTATATTGGTCAGGAAGCCTGCTCTTCAGGAAGTGTCAGTGCCCTTACCAAAGACGACAAGTGGATTACAGCTTACCGCGACCACGGCTTCCCATTGGCGCTAGGTACAGAACCTAAAGCCGTCATGGCCGAGTTGTACGGAAAAGCAACGGGTACCACCAAAGGAAAAGGTGGCTCAATGCACATTTTTGACAAAGAGCGTAATTTTATTGGCGGCCATGGTATCGTAGGAGCGCAAATTCCACTAGGTGCTGGTATTGCTTTTGCGGAAAAATACAACAAGACCTCAAACCTTTGTATGTGCTTTTTTGGTGACGGAGCCGTTCGCCAAGGTGCACTACACGAAGCGTTTAACATGGCAATGACGTGGAAACTCCCCGTAATTTTCGTCGTTGAAAACAACGGATACGCAATGGGTACGTCAGTCAATCGTACTTCTAACGTGACCGATCTATATACCATTGGCGAAGGTTACGATATGCCATCAGAACCCGTGGATGGCATGGATGTAGAAGCCGTACACGATGCCGTTAGCCGTGCTGCAGAGCGCGCTCGCCGTGGCGATGGCCCTACTTTCCTCGAATTCAAAACGTACCGTTACCGTGGTCACTCTATGTCTGACCCTCAAAAATACCGTACCAAAGAGGAGGTAGAGGAGTACAAAAAGCGTGACCCAATCGAAATGACGAAAGACCGCATTTTGACAAATGGCATCGCAACGGAAGAAGAACTTGCTGCGATTGATGCCAAAATCAAACAAATCGTGGAAGAATCTGTGAAATTCGCGGAAGAGTCTCCGTGGCCAGATCCATCTGAAATCTTTACGGATATGTACGTAGAACCTGATTATCCGTTTATTGTTGATTAGCCGATAGTCCACAGTCGATGGTCGATGGTCGATAGTAAAATTACTGTGGACTATCGACCATAAACTATCGACTGTCTCAAAAACCATGAAAACGTTAGGAAGGTATTTTATTTTTTTGGGGTCTTTGCTACGAAACCGTGAGAAGTTTCGGGTATATTCGAAGTTGGTACTCGACGAATGTATTGAGATTGGCATCAACTCCGTCTTTATTGTTTCAATTGTCGCAACATTTTTGGGTGCTGTGACCTGCGTCCAAACGGCCGACAACTTGGTCAGTCCTTTCGTTCCCAACTACATCATTTCGCTCATTGTGCGCGATAGCAGTATTTTGGAATTTGCCCCTACCATTACATGCGTTGTGCTTTCAGGAAAAGTAGGCTCTCACATTGCAGGAGGGCTTGGTACAATGCGTATTACTGAGCAAATCGACGCCCTTGAAGTGATGGGAATCAATTCTATTTCGTATCTAGTACTCCCCAAAATCGTAGCGGCCATCGTCATGTTTCCCATGTTGGTCATCCTTTCGGGTTTTCTCTCCATCTTTGGAGGATACGTGGCAGGCGTCGCAACGGGCGTAATTACCCCCGAAGATTATATTCGCGGTTTACGTTTCGATTTCCGTACGTTCAACATTCCTTTTGCCATCATTAAATCGGTCTTTTTTGCCTTTTTGATTACATCTATTTCTTCTTTCAAAGGCTTTTTTACCCAAGGTGGAGCACTCGAAGTAGGTCAAGCCTCTACCGCCGCTGTGACCAACAGTTGTATTGCGGTTTTGATTGCCGATTATCTACTGGCGCAGCTTTTGCTTTTGTAGGGTATGTTGGGTTGCGCACAACCCAACCTTTTTCCTCATTTACCAAACGATTTCTTCCAGTCCTCGCCCACGAAGGTAATTATTGGCTTGGCTAAAGTGCTTGGTACCAAACCAGCCTCCGCTGTTGGCCGACATTGGCGACGGGTGTTTGGCTTTCAACACAAAATGACGTTTGGGGTCAATTATCTTGCCTTTATCCTGCGCATATCGCCCCCAAAGCATAAACACAACCCCTTCTTTTTCGTCGTTAATACATTTAATGACGGCATCCGTAAAACGCTCCCAGCCGCGCCCTTGGTGCGAACCTGGGCTTGCCTCTCGTACAGTCAGCGTCGAATTGAGCAGCAATACCCCTTGCTCAGCCCAACGTTCCAAATTGCCCGATGCTGGAAACGGTTGCCCGAGGTCTTCCTGAATTTCTTTGAAAATATTGATGAGCGATGGAGGTTTGGTAACACCGTCATTAACTGAAAAGCACAACCCATTGGCTTGCCCGCGCCCGTGGTAAGGGTCTTGTCCCAAAATCACTACTTTCGTTTGGTCAAACGGACATTTGTCAAAAGCATTAAACATCAGTTTTCCAGGCGGATAGACTTTTTGGGTTTGGTATTCTTCTCGTACAAATGCCACCAAATCAGTAAAATACGGTTGCTCAAATTCTGATTGCAAATGAGCTTTCCACGAAGCGTCGATTTTAACGTCCATTTTTCTAATTTTTGCGTCAACTATTGGTTTTTCAACTACAACGACCTAATTTTGGTTACAAAGTTAGGAAAGTATCAAACAACCATGACATCAGCGATAACAGAAGGTGTAAGAGTAAGCGTCATGACGCAGTATCAGCCCGAGTATTCGAGCCCTACGCAAGCCCATTTTGTGTTTACGTATCGCATTACCATCGAAAACCACAGCGAGCATACGGTTCAGCTTCTACGCAGGCATTGGCATATTTTTGATTCCAATGGCACTATTCGAGAAGTAGAGGGGGAAGGCGTAGTGGGTCAACAACCCACGCTCGAACCAGGAGAAATTCACGAATACGTATCAGGCTGTAATCTTCGTACCAGCATTGGCAAAATGGTAGGCACTTATCTCATGGAGCGCCTCGTGGATGGAAAGCAGTTTAACGTTGCCATTCCCGAATTTACCATGATTGCGCCCTATCGTTTGAATTAAAAAAACTTCTTACCTGATCACACTATTTTGCAATTACGTTCGCTTTTCAACTACTTTTTGAAAGCTCAAGACGAGCACGGACTTCATTCTCCGTTTGTATTTGACTTATACCTCAATACGATAAAAAAAGACATCCACCCCCCTTCGTTTGAGGCCATTGAAGCCATTCGCCAAACGATGCTTCACAGCCAAGAAACCCTCCAAATCACTGATTATGGCGCAGGTTCTCGGGTCAATACTTCCTCTACCCGACAAGTAAAAGACATCGCCCAGCATTCTAAAAAATCGGCGCGATTGGCGCGGTTGTTCTATCGCCTCATTCAGCGTTTTGAGTATAATTCTATTTTTGATTTAGGCACGTCACTTGGCCTTACCACTCTATATATGGCGCAAGCCAATCTTTCAGCCCAAATTACCACCTTTGAAGGCTGCCCCGAAACGGCAAGCGTTGCGCAACAAAATTTTAAGACCTGGGCTAACCGTGCCTTGTCTCCTCAACAACCATTACCTATCGAAACGGTCGTTGGTAACTTGGACGAGACACTTCCCAAAGCCGTTGAAGACGCCCAACGCCTTGATTTTGTGTTTTTTGATGCCAATCATCGCTACGAACCTACAATAAGATACTTTGAAACATGCCTGACCAAAGCACACAACGACAGCCTCTTTGTTTTTGACGACATTCACTGGTCACCCGAAATGGAACAAGCATGGGAATATATCAAAGCCCACCCTTCCGTTTCAGCGACCATCGACCTGTTTGCGGTAGGCTTGGTGTTTTTTCGGCAACAACAACCAAAACAGCATTTCTTGCTTCGTTGGCCTTTTTGGAAGTAAAAACAAATGGGCAAAAGGCAAGTTTGCAAATAGCATTCTAAAGCGCGACAAACTCTACTCGGCGGTTCCTTTTGCGATTTTCTTCCGACGTATTGGGGGCAATTGGGTCAAGCGGTCCTCGGCCTCGGCTTTCGAGGCGGTCGGCACTGATGCCCTTTGTTTTTAAATATTCTACCACTGCCTGACAACGCTCACGTGAAAGTTTGACGTTCAAATCAAAGTCACCAGCATTATCGGTATGACCACGTATTTCGATTCGTGCCGTTGGATTTTTTTGCAAAATCGACACCAATTCATCCAACTGTGGTGCCGACTCGGGGCGTAGCACGGGGCTACTTTGGTCAAAATAAATATTATTGAGCGTAATTACCTTCCCTTTGACCAACTCGCTGAAAGGCGAAGGTGCTGGTGGTTTGGGTGGTTCTTTAGAAAATACGGACGTTCTAGGCGGTTCGTTGGTCACAGCAGTAGCCTTAGGAGCAGCAGGGGGTGGCGTGGCCGCTACCGCAGGTGGTGGCGTAGGAGTTGGCGCAGGTGGTGCAGGAGCAGCAGCTACGGCCGTTTTATCCAATCGGTAAGTTAGTTCGTACGATTTACCAGTAAGGGCTGTTTCTATCGTTATTTTTTTGGTATCAGGAGTGAATCCTTTGGCCGACGCTTCCACTTCCAGTTGCTCTTCGGCATCGTAGGTCAGTTCAGTAAAACCATCTTTTAGGGCCATAAACTCAACGTCATTATTGCTTTTGGTACGTACATTGAGAATACTTCCGATAATGGGACGGTCAGTCGCTTTGTCTAACACCCTAATTTTCAGCACTGATGGCTTTATTTTCTGAAGCTCAAACCCCAACACTCGGTCGTGTTTGATGTCGTTGATATTGGCCGAAGCCTCGGTATATCCTTTGGCCGTCACGTAGATGCTAACGACGGTATTGGGCAAGACATTGATGGAAAAATTTTTATCGGCGCTATTAAATTTAGGCTCAAACTCCTGGCCAGTTTTGGCATCTTTGGTTCTCAATTTAACCCGTGTAAGCAGCGCATTTGTTTCCACATCTCGAATCGCAAAGGTGACCTTGATTAATCCCGACTGCTTTTCTGAATCAACAATCTGAGCATCCCTAACCTTTAACTCCCCTTTGCTATTGTCCAACGTCGATTTTACGACCGTTTCTTTGGTCTTCTTAGGTTTGGCCGTATCAGCAACGGTCACCGAAACCTCCTCTTTTTTGGTAAAATAACGGGTTGGGAGAGCAAATGAGCCCCATGCTTCTCCTACACACACCCCCACTAAAAGCAACATCGTCTTCATACAGGCCAAATATCGGGCTTATTTTTTGTTCATCAAACAGTTTTTTAGCACGGTTTTAGTAGCAAATTACCGTCTATCATGGCTTACGATTTGATAGTCAGATATTCTTGTTTTATTTTGCAAATCAATAGTTAGTAAGCCAACTTGTGTTTCTAGGTCTATAGTAAACGATAAAAATGACTCACCCATCTGATTCCCGTGCTTATTTTTTTAAAATTGACACCACCATTAAAAAAATCAGGAACGTCCTACAAAAGCGTTTTAATGAAGCTGGCTTTGACCTGACCGTGGACCAATGGGTACTTATTGACCATGTAGCTCGTAACGAGGGAATCAGCCAAAACACCCTTGCCGAGCTTACCACCAAAGATGCCCCCACCGTTACTCGTATTCTGGATTTGCTCGTTAAAAAAGATTTGGTCGAACGGCGCATGTCGGAAGAAGACCGTCGGAAATTTAATATTTATTTAAAACCCGAAGGCCAAAAGACCTTTGAAACGGTATTGCCTGTAGTCAAAGAGATACGTCGGCAAGGCTGGGGACAGCTCAGCGAGGAAGATTACGGGCATTTTGTTCGGATTATGGACTCGATTTATCAAAATTTCAGCGACTAAAAGTGCGCCTTTTAGTCGAAAAAATCCCCTATTCTAGCATTATTTATTACCAGTTAGTACCTGTTTAACCCCTTAAATCGTCTGCTCAAAATAAGGATTTGATATTTTTTACACAAAACCCTCCTATATTTGAAGGCAGAATTGGGACCAAACACACCCTCCATGTCAAAAAACTTAGTAATAGTAGAGTCGCCGGCTAAGGCCAAAACCATTGAAGGATACCTCGGAAAAGACTTCACCGTCAAGTCCAGCTTTGGGCACGTGCGTGACTTACCCGATAAAGATTTAGGGGTAGATGTCAAAAATGGTTTCCAACCCCTCTACGAAGTATCGCCTGATAAAACCAAAGTTATCAACGAGTTGAAAAAGCTCGCCAAGTCTTCCGAAGAAGTATGGCTCGCTACCGACGACGACCGTGAAGGAGAAGCCATTTCGTGGCACCTCAAAGAAGCATTAGGCTTGTCTGATGGCACCAAGCGGATTGTTTTTAGGGAAATTACCAAAACCGCCCTACAAAAAGCGATTCAGAGTCCACGTGCGATAGACATGGATTTGGTTAACGCCCAGCAGGCCCGTCGAATCCTCGACCGCCTGGTGGGTTATGAGCTTTCGCCTGTCTTGTGGCGTAAAATCAAAATCGGCAACAACAGCGCGCTCTCAGCAGGGCGGGTGCAGTCGGTGGCGGTACGCCTTATCGTAGAACGCGAGCGAGAAGTAGAAGCGCACGAATCAAAGTCCACCTATAAAGTAACGGCACGTTTCGATTTGGCAGGGGGCAAAGTA
The DNA here is from genome assembly GCF_057652155.1 of Runella sp. R0.1_18. Classification (NCBI taxonomy): domain Bacteria; kingdom Pseudomonadati; phylum Bacteroidota; class Cytophagia; order Cytophagales; family Spirosomataceae; genus Runella; species Runella sp. R0.1_18. Next base: position 63,328 of record NZ_JBYFCK010000013.1, on the reverse strand, counting down.
TTGGAAGCCGAACTTCCTAAAAACTTTGAAACCGAAGCCCAAGCACGCGCTTTTTTGGAAAAATGTAAAGGAGCCACGTTTAGCATCCGTAACTTGGAAGTTAAACCTGCAAAAAAATCACCTGCTCCGCCATTTACCACCTCTACCTTACAACAAGAGGCTTCGCGTAAGTTGAGTTTTTCGGTGGCTCAAACCATGACGGTAGCTCAAAAACTTTACGAAGCAGGTAAAATCTCGTACATGCGTACAGACTCTACCAACTTATCGGAAGAGGCCCTCCAAAAAGCAAAAGACCAAATTACGACCGAATACGGCGACAAATATCACCAGCAACGGGTTTTCAAAACCAAATCGGAATCGGCACAAGAAGCCCACGAAGCCATTCGTCCGACCAATTTTGGAGAGCTAAAAGCCAGTAGCGACCGCAACGAACAACGCTTGTATGAGCTGATTTGGAAACGTGCCATTGCGTCTCAAATGTCTGATGCGCAGCTGGAACGTACGATTGCTACCATTGGCATTTCGACTGCCTCAGAAGAACTCGTAGCCCAAGGAGAAGTCATTAAATTTGACGGTTTCTTAAAGGTATATCTCGAATCGAAAGACGATGAGGAAGAAGATACCAAAGGAATGCTTCCTCCGCTCAACATTGGGCAGGTGTTGGCCTTAAATATCCTTAAAGCAACAGAGAAGTTTTCACGTCCAAAACCACGCTATACGGAAGCGAGTTTGGTGAAGCAACTCGAAGAAATGGGTATTGGGCGACCATCAACCTATGCGCCTACGCTTTCGACCATCATTCGCCGCGAATACGTGGTAAAGCAAGACAAAAAAGGACAAGAACGCGAGTATAATGAGCTTTCGCTCCGCAATGACCAACTTACCGAAACCAAAGGTAAAGAGACGTTTGGGGCTGAAAAATCAAAACTTTTCCCCACCAACACAGGCATGGTGGTGAATGATTTTTTGGTGGACTTGTTCCCCGATGTCGTTGATTTTTCTTTTACGGCCAATGTCGAAAAAGAGTTTGACGAAATTGCCGAAGGTAAACTGTCGTGGCAACAAATGATTGATGGTTTCTACCAAGGTTTTCACCAAAAAATCGGGGATGTTGAAGGCTCGAACATCGTTAAGAAAAATACAGTTCACGACCTAGGAATCGACCCTAAGAGTGGAAAACCTGTTTCGGCACGTATCGGTAAATTTGGCCCATACGTTCAGATTGGAGAAAATATCGAAGGTGAGCCCAAACCGCAATACGCCAACCTCAAAAAAGGACAGTTGGTAGAAACTATTTCGCTCGAAGAAGCACTCGAACTCTTTGCCTTACCACGCGAAGTTGGGTTCTTTGAAGACAAACCGATGATTGTAGGCGTGGGTAAATATGGGCCTTACGTAAAGCATGATGATAAGTTTTATTCGCTCGACCGCAACGACGACCCTTATACCGTAGGCGAAGAGGCGTGTGTGATGGCCATTAAGCTCAAACGCGGCGACCTTGCCAACGAAGGCGAAGGGCTTGGCGAGTTGGAAGGCAAACCGATGACCACTGGCACTGGGCGATACGGGCCGTTTATCAAGCACGATGATAAATATTATTCGTTGCCTAAAGGTGCTAGTTTACAACGTCTTACCCGCGAAGAAGCACTGGAAATCATCCAGAAAAAGCGGGAAGCCGAAAGCAATAAAGTCATCAAAGAATTTCCTGAAAATACAACAGTAAAGGTGCTCCGTGGCCCTTACGGCCCTTATATTGCCGTTGGAAAACGTAACATCAAAATACCCAAAGATACAGACCCTGCTTCCCTCACCTTGGAAGACTGCTTGAAATTGGCAGGTAGCTAGGGCGAGTTTAGGTAGGTTTAAAAAAGTGCGGGCGGTTACTCATAACCGCCCTTTTTTATGCACAAATTCTTCCATAACTATTTTTAAATCCCCAAAAAACCAAGTAGTTTTCCCCCCAAACTGTGTTATTAACTTACTCACAATCAACACCCATTACTAAACTACTTACCATCATGGATCAACGCATTATTAACCTCTTCGACGAGTACACCCACAAGCCCCTCAAGCGCGAAGATTTCTTCCAACGTCTTACTTCGCTCACGGGCAGCACCGCCGCCGCCATGGCCGTTTTACCGCTTTTGGAAGTCAATTATGCCAACGCAATGACGGTCAAACGCAACGATGAGCGCCTTACGACCGAGTACATCACTTATCCAGGAGAAGAAACCCAAATGAAGGGTTACTTAGCTCGCCCAGTGGGAACTGGCAAATACCCTGCGGTGGTGGTCATTCACGAAAACCGTGGACTTAACCCTCACATCGAAGATGTCGCTCGCCGCGTGGCTTTGGCAGGCTTTATTGCCCTTGCTCCCGATGCCCTTTCACCTTTTGGAGGAACTCCCAACGGAGACGACGAAAAAGCGAGGTCGTTTTTTGGCCAACTTGATGCCAAGAAAAACCTCAGTAATTTCATCAAAGCTTTTGATTACTTAAAAGGGCGCGCCGATTGTACGGGCAAAACTGGCTGTGTTGGGTTCTGTTGGGGCGGTGCCATGGCCAATCAGCTTGCCGTAAACGTGCCCTCACTCAACGCTGCGGTCGCGTACTACGGCCGCCAAGCCGACGCCGCCGATGTCCCTAAAATCAAGGCGTCGTTGATGCTCCACTACGGTGGCCTCGATGAGCGCGTTAATGCGGGGATTCCTGCCTACGAAGAAGCCCTCAAAAAAGCAGGTACCGATTACCAGATTTTTGTGTATGAAGGTGCCCAACACGCTTTCAACAACGATACAGCGCCAACGCGCTACAATGAGGCCGTGGCCAAACAAGCTTGGGAACGGACGATTGGGTTGTTTAACAAAAAATTGAAGTAAATACTGGCAAAATAAAAATCTCTGCCACAGAAGGTTGATAGGAGGTTGTGAGCAACCTCCCGCACAGTGGAGGAGGTTGCTCACAACCTCCTCTATCACAAGCAAAAGCCCCTCCGATTGCTCGGTAGGGGCTTTTTTCTAACGATATGGATATAATCAAAAAGCTGTCCTAACCACCACGGCGTCCACCCATGCCGCCTCCACCACCTTGGCCACCGCCACTGTCGTTTGAGTTGTCACCACCTTGTTTTGCATCATCATTGTTTACGCTCTTTTTACGTTGGAAGAAGTTGCCATCAAAAGACATCTTACCAAAACGCTTGCGGAACGTAATACGGAAACCACGGTTGTACATGTAGTTGACTTGCTCCTGAGTAAATACGTTACCCGGTGTGCTGCTGCTTAAATTAGTACGCTGTTTGAAGGCATTTTGCAAGAAGTTCTCAGCACCAAAGCCAAGGCTTGCTTGTTTCTTTTTAAATTCTTTCAAGATATTGAAGCTATACCCCATAAATCCACCTTGCGTACCTTGCAATTGGATTTCACGGGCACGACCAAATCCGAACAACTGAGCGCTCCAATCTTTACCCAATTGGTACTGTACTTGTCCGAATAAATTGAACGTCCAGTTTTGGTTACTGATACCCAACGCAGGGCTGTTCAACATGATATAACGCACATCGAAGTTACCATTGATGGTCAATCCACGGGCTGGTTTTACCATCGCAAAAACGTTAAGTCCATATGCACGGTTGCTTCCGATGTTTTGGAAAGTCGTTAACAGAGAGTTATTGTTCACAACTACCGTTCCAGTGCTTACACCTTGTGCCAATGTCAATTGGTTAAACAACTCTTGTCCACCACGGTAACGCACCGTCTCAATCGAGTTATCAGTCATACGGGTATAAGCTGAGAAGTTCAAAGTCGTTGTTTTGAAGAACGTACTCAAGTTCACTTCAAAGTTGTTGGTATATTCAGGATTCAAGTTCGGATTACCAAACGAGATATTGAATGGATCACTTTGTGAAACGTTTGGATTCAAGAACTGAATCGAAGGACGCTGAATACGGCGGTTGTAGCTAAAACGAATTGTTTTTCCTCCTCTCAAGCTTTTCGATACCGTCAAGCTTGGAATCAATGAGCCAAAATCAGGTAAATCTGTTTCAGGCGCATCTTGGTACTTGGCCGCTAGCTGCGTGTATTCATAACGAAGACCAGGTTTGAAACCCCACTTGTTTTTGGTTTGGAACAAGAAAGACAAATAACCTGAGTACACATTTTGGTCGTAGCTAAATACGTTGGTACGAAGCGGATTGGCTTTCAATATGCCTGTTCCCGTGCTGTCGTAGTTAAAGCGGAAATCACTTTCAATGTGGCGCAAAATCATCTTTGCCCCCGTTTCAACTTGTACGTATTGGCTCAACGGGTCTTGGTAGTCAATCTGTACCGTGCGCTCCTGCGTCTTGCTCTTGTTGGGATTGCTTTCGCGGTAAGTGATTTCTCCGACTGACAATCCTTGATACAAGTCACGCGTGTAGCTATTGTCACCCGCATTTTGGCTAAACTGTGCCAAAACACTAAACTCTTTTCCTTCTTTCTCAAACTTGCGTGTATAGTCCAAGTTAAGGTCTAAGTTGTTCCCTAAATTCTTGGTATTAATTTCATTCCCAAACGTTGGCGTTTTTACACTATTGATAAAGCTATACGACTGCTGATTGTTATCAAGGTTAAACGCACGACGGCTATTGCGAGCACTAAACGTAAGGCTATTTTTAGCATCAATCGAGTAGTCTAAGCTCAACTGAATGTTTCCAAAACCGCCCAACTGTTGTCCGTTATTTTCTTGACGTGTGCGAAGTGTTTCACCACTGGCCAGCTGGCGGCTGATGTCGATATAACCACCCGTTGGCGGGTACATCATACGTCCACCTGCATTGAGGCCAACCCCCAATTTCTTGGTACGTAAGTTGATGTTTCCAAACAAGTTACTTGAACGGTTACCACCTGCCATATCAATCGACCCTGTGATTCCTTGGAGGTTATTTTTCTTGGTAATGATGTTGATAATCCCCGCCGAACCTTCCGCGTCGTATTTTGCTGAAGGCGACGTGATTACTTCAATCGTTTTGATTTGGTCCGAAGGAATCATCTTCAACGCATCTGCCACGCTATTGGCAACGATGGTCGAAGGCTTGCCATTGATGAGCACGCGAATGTTTTGGCTTCCACGCATCGACACGTTTCCGTCCAAGTCCACCGAAAGCATCGGCACTTTACGAAGTACGTCTCCAGCGTCACCACCTGCGTTAGAAATATCTTTTTCGGCATTATAGACCAAGCGATCCACTTTGTCTTCAATAAGGGCTTTTTCACCTTTTACCGTTACTTCGGTCAGGGTAAGTACATCTGGTGGAAGGCTTACGTTACCTAAATTTTGCTCTTTTTGACCTTTACCAATGGTCAATTTAGCAACTTCGGTGTTTTTGTAACCGATAAAACTTACCACAAATTTAAAATCACCATCGGGCACACTCTTTAATAAAAATGCACCTTTCACGTCCGTTACTGTTCCATCGACAGGCTTTCCTGACTTTACATCAAAAATGGCCACAGTAGCATATTCTACTGGCTTGCCTGATACTGAGTCAACCACAATTCCTGAGATACGGCCGTTCCCTCTAGGAAGATCAGGCAACGCTTTCTGTTGTTGATTCATTCCTCCCATTGAACCGTTGCGATCCCCTCCTCTTCCCATACCACCACCACCAAAGCCTCCTCCTCCTGGGAACTGAGCAGAAGCGGCGTAATTCATACCTAAAACGGCTGTTAGAATGTAAAATATTCTCTTCATTGTTGTATTTATAAAAAGTCTTGTCTATCTCTTAGACAATAATTCAAGTACAAATGTTGCTGACTCTCTGTTAGTATTCAGAGAAAAACGACCAAATGCAAGGTCTGGACGACTAAATGGGGGTAAATTATAGACGAACTATTAGTCAAATAGCGGCCAATTGAGACCAAAGCCCAAAGAGCGCCCCACAACTGGATAAAGAGGAGTAGAAAAATAGCCCGGATTAAAAGGCCCTTGGAAGCCTTGGCCCGCGTTGGCCATTTTGAGAAATAAACGCACACGATTAATACGTGCATTCACAAAAAATTCAGTGTAAACCACACCTTCCGCTTTTGTTGAGTTTTGAAGATGGAATTGCTGCGTCAGCGGCATGTATGTATCCGCATAATAAGCTGATTTATAGTGCAGTTCTGCACCTAGCTGCAAGAAGAGAACTTTGTAGTAAACAAAGTCAAAGGTGGCTCTAAAATTGGCTACAAAACGAGGAATCCGTAGAATATCGTCGTTGGAGACTAACGTGTAGTAGGTTTGGGTTAAAAACTGAAACTTCCGAGGTTTCCATTCGGCCAATGCCCCTACCCTGACGACGCTAAAAGGCGACGTAAATTGTCGCGCTACAGCCGCCGTGTCATAATAAAAATAATTGGTAATAAGGTGGTAGTCTAGTCGGGGGCTAAACCGTACTTTTTTAGCCGCTACGTTAAGTTGACCATAAATGTTGTTAGAATTGACTAATCTCGACGTATTTTCCCATTTTAAGTGATTACTGGTGTACAACAATTGAAGCATCGTCGGCGATGAAAACACCGAATAATAGCCCGCCGTAAACCACTTACTGATAATCTCACCTTTTATTTTAAAATCACGCCCCAACGAATACTCAAATTCTGCCGTAGCGCGCTGTGTACTGTCTTTTAGGTAATACGCTAACCAAAGCCCTACAAAGTTTTCAAAGCGATTTAACTTGTACGTTGCGTTCGTCGAATCCGCCAAGTTGTACGTGCCATTCATTGACAAAATTCGCTGACGATAATGCGCCCGATAGTTGAACCCTTGATAGCGCCCCTTGATACCAAACTTATTTTCAAACAACCTAAACCGCACCTTTTGGAGCGTATTTGTATTGCTATAGTAATAATTGGGGTAAAAATTATTGGCTTGAGCTTGTGACAGGTCGGCATCAACGTACTGATCTATCGTCCTTTTATAATCAAACACATGATATACCTGAAAACCTTGCGCCAATACATATTGCTGGTAAATATGCCAATTGTTACGGCGTTCCCACGATTGAGCGGTCTTTAAAATTGCCGAAGGGTTGTTGTATTCTATCGTCCCATCCGACCGAAAATTCAGTGTATCCGACGACATACCCCCTTGCTCGTATGCGCTGTGGTTCAAGTGGTTAAACTGCCCCATTAGCAGATATTTCTCATCTTTGGAACGATAATTTCCATGAAACACAAAGGCCCAGTTTTGCGTCAAGTTGTTTTGGGAATCGCTGGTCCCACTGGTGCCGAAGTACTTGTTGGTGGTAAAACGCTGGGCGTTGATGCCCAAATTGAGGCGAGGCGTGATGTTTTGGCTGTGGTCAAAACGGGCGATATTTTGCCCTAAGCCACCCAGTGCTAAATACAGATTGGTGTAGGGCGACTTCGTATCAAAATACTTAACATCCTGAACAGCATAAGCGTAGGGCGTGTACGCTTCGTACCCAAACTGCGTCCCAATCTGCTCAATAGGACGGTAAAAGAGGGAACGAGAAGCCGTTCCCAAATTTCCCAAATCGACCAGCTGAAAATCAGCCCGCTGGACGAAATTATAGCGATGAAAACCGTCGTAAGACGTGTCTATGGCATAGAGCGTCTTACGATTGTTGAAGACATCTTCTTCCAAAAAATAGCGCGACGTATGCGGCCCATAAATCATTTTGGTCGAATCGTCGAGTTTGACTTGTCCACCTTGACCTAAGCCACCTCCCCCGCCGCCGCCAAACGACCCGTTTCCTGGCATACGAATTTGGCCGTAGCTTACTACCGACCAAATGCTACAAACGATGATGAATAACCACTTTTTCACACCGCAAAGTTAGCATAAGTTTCTGCTCAATGCGTTTTCAAAAAGGATTTAAGAAAATTTAACCAATCAAAAATTAATCTGGCAGTATCTTTACCATGATGTCTTTGTACATCACTTTGCTTTTGGGGTCGTGGGCTTGGAGGGCAAAAGTACCGCTGCTAAGTTTACGTCCTTCCGTAATTTTCTGCCCTACTTCCTCAGGCTCGGTATAGTCAATCACGGTTTTGTCATTGATTTTGACCCGAATACGCTTGCCTTCCACAATGATGTGCTCGGTGTACCATTCGTTGTCGTTGACAAACACATCTTTCAAATCTTGCACGCCATAAACACTTCCCGTACGGCGCCAGTCGGTGTGCGAGTTGTTTACCTGTATTTCGTACCCCTTTGAAGGCCAACCTTTTTCTTGGTATTTAGTGTGAATGTACATACCCGAATTGGCACTTGGGAAGGTCATCACTTGGGCTTTGTATTCAAAATTTTTGAAGTCGTGGCCGTTGATTTCGCCATCGTAAAACAAATGCCCGCGTGGGCCATTGACCACGATAGCACCATCTTCGACTTTAAACGAAGCAGCATTTTCTCCTACTTTCCAGCCTGCCAACGATTTACCATCAAAGAGTGAAATCCATTTTCCTGTTTTTACTTTTTGGGCAAATCCAACCGTCGCCCAGATAAGAAGCGCAACGAGACTCAACGTTTTTTTCATCTGTGTTATGGATATAAAGGTTTAAAACTGTATAAGGATGTCGAGGGGTTATTACTACTTTTGTTGTGTCAATTCTTTTTGTCAACCATCGTAATTTTAACTTGTTTTGATTGAGCAACTACTTCTTCGTCATGACTTTGCACCTGTAGTTCCTTTTCAGTGGTCGAAAGGCAATTACCTTGTGCTTGATTTTACGGATAACAACCCCGACCTAGCCACGCTTGATTTACAGTCGAGCGAGACGTTTTCGGACTATGTTTTTGGAAAGCTGCAACAAGCCAAAGTCGTTGTAGGGGTAGGTGGCTACAACGAACACCGTACAATCTACCGCCGCAGTGCGCATTTCCAACAAACCGACGAACCACGTTGTATTCACCTAGGAATTGACATTTGGGCATCGGTGGGCACCCCTGTTTTTGCCCCGCTTGACGGGAAAGTGCATAGTTTTGCCAATAATGATAACTTTGGTGACTATGGCCCAACAATTATTTTGGAACATCAACTTGAAGGAACGACTTTCTATTCGTTGTACGGCCACCTCAGCGAAGAGTCGTTGCGAGGGCTGTATGAAGGCAAGGTCATTGAAGAGGGTGAACGTTTTGCGAGTTTTGGCAATTACCCTATTAACGGCGACTGGCCTCCGCACCTACACTTCCAGCTTATGACCGACATGCTGGGGCTCAAAGGCGACTTCCCTGGGGTTTGTACATTGGGTGAACGGCAAAAGTTTTTGCAACTTTGCCCCAATCCGAATCTTATTTTGAAAATCGAAGAACTGTAATAGGGAATGTCGAGTGCAGAAGGTAGAATGTCGAATGTGGGGAAAATTGCTCTCGTGGAGAGGGTTGCTAATGTGAAGAGGGTTGCTCACAACCCGACGAATACTTTTGTCACCCCGACGTTAGGAGGGGTCTATAGCCTTAGATTCCTCAAAATGATGAATGTGGGGAGGGTTGCTATCGTGAAGAGGGTTGCTCACAACCCGACGAATGCTTTTGTCACCCCGACGTTAGGAGGGGTCTGTGACGGCTTAGCCCTAGATTCCTCGGAATAATGTGGGGAGAATTGCTGTTGTGAAGAGGGTTGCTCACAACCCGACGAATGCTTTTGTCACCCCGACGTTAGGAGGGGTCTATAGCCTTAGATTCCTCAAAATGATAACAGAAACTAGAAAAAGTAACTATAAATATGAGCAATCGTCGTTTGCGAATGGGACAGTACAACCGCTTGAAAGTTATTAAGCAGTTGGATTTTGGGATTTATCTCGATGGATTTGAAGATGAGATTTTGGTTCCTAAACAGTACGTCCCTGCCGACATAGAAATCGGGGATTTTTTGGACGTCTTCATCTATCGCGACTCCGAAGACCGCGTCATTGGGACTACCCTTGACCCTTACGGAACAGTGGGCGAATTTGCCTATTTGACGGTCACAATGGTTACATCATTGGGCGTTTTTATGGATTGGGGACTTCCTAAAGACCTTTTTATTCCGTTCAAACAACAACGGGATAACATGCTCGTGGGTAAAAGTTTCTTGATTTTTATCCACCTCGATACCAAAACCGACCGTATAGTGGGTTCAGCCAAGATTGAACGCTTTTTGGAGGAAGACATCTCAGCCCTTTCGGAAGGGATGCAAGTGGATCTTGTTCCCTACGAATACACCGACATGGGCATCAAAGCACTCATCAATCAGCGGCATTTGGGGGTTTTGTACCGTGACGAGGTTTTCAAAAACATCGAATTAGGAAAACCCGTTGTAGGCTACATCAAAAAAATTAGGGAAGACCAAAAAATTGATTTAGCCCTCGTGGAGCAGTCGTATGGCCGTATCGAAGGCAGTAAAAATGATTTGTACAGTATGCTCCAAGAAGCCCAAGGATTTTTGCCTTTTACGGACAAATCAGCTCCTGAACTGATTTATAAAACCTTTGGAATGTCGAAAAAAGACTTCAAAAAAGCCGTAGGAGCGCTTTTAAAAGAGCGAAAGATTGAATTGAAAGACGACGGAATGTACTTACTGTAAAGCAAAAAGAGCGTGGCCATAGGTCACGCTCTTTTTCACTAATTTCTATTGTTTACCCCAATAGATGTCTTTATATTCAAACGGGAATATCAGCGTTAATAGGTAGCTACCGTTCTAAAGACGCACCAACTGAGGAAAAGGTTGGAATCGTTTTCAATTATTTTTCACTTTCTTTCATTTTTTTCAAATCTTCCTTCTGATCGTCGCGCAACGTGGGGTATTTGATGCCTAATTGTTCCAAATACGTCTTGTACTTGGTAGGGTCATAATAATACTTCGACAACTCTGGTTTGAACTTCTCCATGATGTTGCGATTCAAATACACCGCAGGTACTTCTTTGGGCGAAATCAACGGCTCATACTTCTGATCTTTGGTTTGTTCGTTGCGGTAATACTCCCACGCTTCTTTGATAATTTCGGGTTTCAGCAACATATCAATCAAGGTCATTGCTTCGGCTTTGGCACCGTACACTACGCCTTTGTGCGCAATCGGCGTCGCCATTGAAATGGCGTTCGACCAGTGGTGACCTGGAAGCCCAGGAATATTGGAAGGGTAACGCAGCACGATGGTTGGCAACGACCACGAAATATCCGCAATGTCGTCGGAGCCACCTCCCACCGACATGGCCTGTCCACCCATCATCCGCGTAGGCGAATCCGCAGGCAAACTCAACGTGTCGAGTTTTGTGGCCAATCCTGAAATTTTCGGTGCTTCAAGTTCTTTTTGGGATGCTTTTGCCAACATTTGATCTTCTTCCGACCACGTAGGTAATCCTACTTTTTTGATGTTTTGGTACATCGCTTCTGCAATTGGCTTATTGAAGTGCCCAGGCCAAGCCGACCCCAAAATTTCGTAGGTAAACTTCGTATCGGTCATCAAAGCCGCACCTTCCGCGATTTTCACGCCAATGTCAAACAGCTTTTTGATTTTAGGATAAGAACGCTCGCGGAAATAATACCAAACCGCCGCTTTAGATGGCACAACGTTGGGCTGGTCGCCACCATCTGGAATGACATAATGCGAACGCTGCGTTACTTCCAAGTGCTCACGACGAAAGTTCCATCCTATGTTCATCAATTCAACCGCATCCAAGGCACTACGGCCACGCCAAGGCGCACCTGCGGCATGGGCAGCCGCCCCTTCAAAATTGAAACGAACCGACACCAAACCATTGTTGCCTGCATCGCCGTAAGAAACGCCCAAATTGTTGGCCACGTGGGTAAAAATACAGGCATCAACGTCTTTGAAATAACCATCACGCACATAAAATGCCTTCGCTCCTACCAATTCTTCGGCTACGCCAGGCCACAACACCAACGTGCCTGGGATTTTCTCACGTTCCATGATTTCTTTCACAGCCAACGCCGAAATGATATTGAGCGCTTGCCCCGAGTTGTGCCCCTCACCGTGACCTGGTGCCCCTACCACGATGGGATCTTGATAAGCTACCCCAGGTTTTTGGGAGGCTTTGGGAATGCAGTCCACGTCCGAGCCGATGGCGATGATGGGCTTACCACTGCCCCATTTGGCCAGCCAAGCCGTGGGCATATTGGCAATACCCCGCTCGATGGTGAAGCCATTTTTTTGAAGCAGTTCGGTCAAATAACGCGCACTTTCGACCTCCTGAAATCCTAATTCAGAGAAGCTAAACAGCATGTCGTTGATTTGTTGTCCCAATTCAGCCCGTTTTTCAACGCCTGAGACGGCTTCTTGTTTGAGTTTTTCGAGGCGAGCCTGTTCGGGGGTGAGTTTGGGCGCTTTTTTGGATTGGGCAAAACTAGCCATGCCTAATCCCACCAAAAGCAGTGCGGTGTAGAGCGTTTTTTTCATAGTTTGGGTTAAGAAAAAGTGTAACTTACCCAAATGTAGGAAAAAACGCTCATTTTGGCCTATTTTGCCCTTAAAAGTAATTTTTAGCGGGTTGTTTTTAGTGCAATTCCCCCGTCGTATCCTTCAATAAGCGTCGCGTATTGTTCTTCAAATTTGGATTTACGGTCACTTTTTTTCCACGAAACCGCTGAGTAAAATTTACCTTCGTAACGATTGATTTCTTCCTCCTGCACGGGTCTGCCGTCCAACATATAAATCAGCCTAGCATTTTTTTCAAAACCCGAAAAAAATGGTTGATTATACACAAAACCTCGCACGACAATCATCATCACTTCATTGCCCTCATTGTTTTTAAGAAAACGCTTGCTCAATCGTTTATTCGTCGTATTCAATATTTTTCTTATGTTTTCTACAGCCAACATTCGTTCTTGTTCCGTTTTGAAAAAGCAATCATCAATCGTCTTTATATCCACCACTCCGTCCACTGCCCGAATTCCGTATTTTAAAATGGCTTTAGAATCATTAGGTTTTACTGTGTAAGTCATCCCAAATTTACTTGGATCAACGCGCGTCAGGACACTTGCTGGAAATTCTTCTCCATTGATAAAAACTAACGGATTTTCGCCCAATTCATTTGCTGGTAAAAAAGTACGTATGATATCTGCAGGCCCTCCTGAGCGAAGCGATAGTTTCTTATCAAGCTTAGGAGCTGGCACTTTTTTGAAATCAAACGCCTTTCTCTCTATCCACACAATTTTTTCATTTTTCACTTCTAGTTTGTGTTTCTTTACAAACGCAGAATATCTATTATACTCAGGCTCAAGTATATCTACTTTTTTTATGTGCGATGGCTTCAGCGACTTTACCACATCCTCTTGCACCTTTATACCATCCAAATAATAAATCGGGAATTTGCCCATTCCCACTACCAAACCTGTTGCTGCTGTGCCCTCACCACCTCGGGCAAAAACCAACATTTCTTTTGGCCCATCTGCTTTTGATGTAATCTCAGCTCGTTTGAAGAACATATCCTTTGAGCGCATCTCTTGCACAATCTTGTTAAATTCTTCAAATGAATTTTCATCAGGAAGCGTTTCTTTTTGAGACGTTTCTTGAGGAGCAAAAGGGGTTAAACGCCCATGTTTTTTCATCGCTTCAGTCCGTTCCGCAGCTAAATTCTTGTCATATCCCCTCAAAGGGTACGCTTTCACAGGCATTTCTTTTACCTTTTTGGGCGCTTCAGGCTTTTCGTTGTACACAAGCACTTCTTTACGCGGCGCAAAGGCCAAAACTCCCGCTACTCCCAGCGGTAATCCAAAAGCATACAATAGTTTTTTCATGGCAGAAGTTGGTTTTTGAAATAAAAAATGAATACGATTTGTGACAGGATGTTTTCCAAAAGAATGGATCAGCGGATGCGAAGATTGGGTCGCCAATTTCAAAATCAAATGAGCGTAGGTTTTGGCATCAATGCGAGCCGCTAACTGTTCATCTACCTCATATTCATGAATTTCGGAAAGTGATTTTTTATAAAAATACACTACGGGATTGAACCATAAAATCACTTTGCAGAGCTCAATCAGCAGCACATCTACTGAATGAAATAGCCGAGCATGGGTTTGTTCATGCAACAACACTTGTTGGGCTTCTTCGTCGCTCAATGCTTCTGAATTCATAAAAATAATCCCGAAAAACGAGGCCGCCGTAAATGATTCCGACACTTCTACCCAGTCTTTGTGGGAGGCGTTTTGTCGTTTTCTGCTCAAACGTACTATTTCCCAAAGTCGTCGTGCTAATGCCAACAAGGATACCAAAAGACCCATAACGTACCCCCCTATACTCCCTTGTTCCCACGTAAGCATCGCTAACCAATCCTTCTTTTCAGGGATAGACTCCACCTCTCTTAATTTACTGTTAATCAGTTGACTAGATTCTTCAACCAACGATTGGGTGCTTTGCTCAAAAACCTCACTTTCTGGTGAAGTGACAGGTTCTTCCGCTACGGGAATGACCTCTACGATTCGCTTTTGCTCTATTTCTACCCACGGAATCATAAAGCTCAACCCTAAAGTCAGCAGCAGGTAAATCCGATTGAGACGATGAAAGGTAAATCGTCGGAATAGAAAATAGTACAACCCATAAAACAGCCCCAAACAGGCCGACACTTTGAGCAAATAGAGCAAGAGTAGCATCTTACTGGTTGTTTATAAATTGGCGAAGTCGTTCAATTTCAGCCGCATCCAACGTTTTGTCATTGACCATAAACGACAACAAACTGGCGGGTGAATTGTCAAAATAATTGGCCAATACCTTGTGAAAGGTTTGTTTTCCGTACGACTCTTTGGGGATAATGGGAAAATATTCGTACGTCTTTCCGTAGGCTTTGAACCCAACAAATCCTTTTTTCTCCAAAATACGAACGACCGAAGAAATCGTGTTGTAAGGTGGCTTAGGCTCGTCGTCGAGTCGCTCAATAATGTCTTTGACAAAGCATCGTTCCAAATCCCAAATGATTTGCATGATGCGCTCTTCTGTGCGTGTTAGTTCTTCCATGTCCCAAACTTACACCTGATTTTTCAGTTATACAACTGTTTTATCAGTTTTATTTAAAAAAGTTTTCAATAACCTGAAATACGTATATTTGTCTATTGCCCTTCTAACTTCACTTCAAACCATTTACTTACTCGTATGAGACAACTTTTGCTTGCCTTTTTTATGGGCGTGACCCTCTGCCTTCATGCCCAAAACGGTTACTTTTTTCCCAACAAAAAATTTAATCCTTCGATACCCACCCCCAAACAGTTTTTGGGACACGCGATTGGCGATTACCAAACCCGCTACGACCGCTTGGTGGCTTACATGTATGAGCTCGACCGCTTGTCGGAGCGTGTGCAGGTGAAAGTCATTGGAGAAACCTACGAAAAGCGCCCGCACTTGGTCGTATTTTTCTCGTCACCTACCAACATGGCCAAGTTGACCGAATTACAAAATGAACACCTAAAACTCACCGACCCCAACGCTCCCCTGCCTGATGTGGCGAAAATGCCCGTTTTTGTGCAACTTGGCGCCAACGTACACGGCAACGAAACTTCGGGAGGAGAGGCCATGATTTTGGCGGCGTATTATTTCGCCGCTTGCGAAGACGAAGATGCCAAAAAGATGTTGGACGAATCGGTAGTTTTGATTGAACCCGTGCTCAACCCCGACGGTCGCGACCGTTTTGTGAGTTGGGTGAACCAACATCGCGGTACGCCTTTGGTATCGGACAACAACGACCGCGAACACCTCGAAGTATGGCCAGGCGGCCGCACCAACCACTATTGGTTTGACCTCAACCGCGACTGGTACTTGGCCGTCCACGTCGAAAGTCAGAATCGCTTGAAGTTTTACCACCAGTGGCTGCCCAACGTCGTCACCGACCACCACGAAATGGGCACTAACGCCACTTTTTTCTTTGAACCCACCAAAGAAAACGCCGAAAACCCGCTCGTGCCGCAGTACGTTTACCGAACCCTCAACGGGAAGTTTGCGAAGTACTACGAAAAAGCACTCAACGCCATTGGGTCGTTTTATTATACCAAAGAGTCATTTGATAATTTGTACCCAGGTTATGGCTCTAGCTACCCCGACATCCAAGGCGGACTAGGATTGTTATTTGAACAGGCAAGCTCGCGGGGATTTGTGCAAGACAGCCCCAACGGCCCCGTTACCTTTGCATTTACGATACGAAACCAGCTCGTGTGCGCCTTGGCTACCTGCCAAGCTTCGGTGGACGAGCGCCAAAACTTGCTCAAATTCCAACGCGAGTTTTTTGCTTCAGCCATTTCAGAAGGCAACAAAAATGCCATCAAAGGCTACGTAGTTGGCGAAAGTATGGACGCAACGCGGCTACGTCGTTTTACCCAAACGCTGTTGCATCACCGCATTGAGTGTTACCAGCTTACCGACAACCTTACCATTGATGGAAAAGTATATGAGAAAGGGAAAGCCCTCTTTGTCCCTACAGCTCAGCCCCAGTACCGCCTCGTGCAAAGTGTGTTTGAAAAACCTACCAAGTTTGCCGACAGCCTTTTTTATGACGCTTCTGCGTGGAATTTACCGTTGGCGTTTGGATTGGCCCAAGGAGAAGTGCGTACACCGCTCACCAAAGGAGCGCGCATTGGGGATGAATTTGTAAAAAGCACGGTCATTGCCCCTACTAAATCACCGTACGCCTACCTGCTCGACTATTCCGACTTTATGGCCACCAAGGCACTGTATCGCCTTATCAGTCAAGGCATTTCGGTAAAGGTAGCCACTAAAGCATTTAAGATTGGCGACAAGACCTATTCACACGGAGCGCTGATGATTCCCGTTGAAACCCAACAGGGTATTTCGCCCGATGCGCTTTACGAAGCGGTAAAAGCCGCAGGACAGGAAGCAGACGTTTCGTTTGTAGGTGTACCGACAGGTTACAGCCAAATGGGAGTTGATTTGGGGAGTAACACCTTCCAAAAAGTCACCAAACCCGAAGCACTTATCGCCGTTGGACAGGGTGTGAACGGCAACGAAGTGGGTGAAATATGGTATTGGCTCGATACACACGTTGGGATGCCCATTACGAAAGTGGATGTGGGTACGCTTCCACGGCTAAACCTCAGCAAGTACAACGTCATTGTGATGGTATCAGGACAATATGACCGCACCCTCGCCCCTAAAATCAAGCAGTGGGTGGCCAATGGCGGTACGCTCATTACACTCAAAACAGCTACCGAGTGGGCGATTCGGAGCGATATTGTCAAAGAAAAACTACGGATAAACAGCAAAGCTGATTCCGCCGCTCTTGCCAAACGTGGTCGCATCAACTACGAAGATGCCGCTGCGGCTGAAGGCTCAAAAAACACGGGCGGAACCATTTTTGAAGCTGATTTGGACATTACGCACCCGATTGGTTTTGGGTATAAAAACCGTAAAATCGCGCTTTACCGAAACAATAATACTTTTTTAGAGCCATCGGCAAGCCCTTATAATACGGTGGTTCAATATTCCGACAAACCCTATTTGACGGGCTATGTACATCCTCAATCGTTGAAAAAAATCAGCAGTTCCGCCGCTGTCGTCGTTTCTCCCGAAGGCAGTGGTCGCGTCATTCTTTTCTCCGACAACCCAAGTTTCCGTGGCATTTGGTACGGCACTGAGAAAATGCTTTTTAATGCCATATTTTTTGGAGCTAATATCAGTACTCCCAACCCAATGGGGGGAGAATAGCTCCACGGTGTGTCAGGGTACTCATACCCAGACCATTCGACGCAAGCGGCAGGTTGGGAGCAACCCGCTCCACGGTGCGTCAGGGTATGAGTACCCTGACCATTCGACGCAAGCGGCGGGTTGAGAGCAACCCGCTTCACGGTGCGTCAGGGTACTCATACCCTGACCTTTTCGGCGACAACGGCGGGTTGGGAGCAACCCACTCCACCGTGCGTCAGGGTACTCATACCCTGACCTTTTTCGGCGATAACAGCGGGTAGAAGCAACCCGCTCCACGGTGCGTCAGGGTACTCATACCCTGACCATTCGACGCAAGCGGCAGGTTGGGAGCAACCCGCTCCACAAACCAAATTAGAGTAAAATTGGCTCATTTTTACTTTTGAACTCTATACCAGATGTACCTCTTAAAGCAGAAAAATAATGCTTACCACGGAAGAAATTGAGTTTTTGGACACCAACGGTTATCTCAATTTGGGGCAACTATTATCACCTGAGCAAGTGAAACAAGTCAACGACCGCCTTGCCGAATTGATGGAGTCAGAAGGCGAAAACGCGGGGGCCGAATTGGCCGAGTCGAAGTACATTCGCCATCCCAAAGAAGAAGGCGCCGACCGCCTCGCCGATTTGGTCAACAAAGGAGAAGTATTTGACGTTTTTTATACGCATCCGCGCGTTTTGGCAGGGATTGAAGCCGTTTTGGGGCACGAATTTAAGTTATCATCGCTCAACTACCGAGCGGCCAAGCCTGGCAAGGGACACCAAAAACTCCACGTCGATTGGCGCAACTCCGTCGCGGGGGGCGCTTATAAAGTTTGTAATAGCATTTGGTTATTGGATGATTTTACACCTATCAACGGCTCTACCCGCATTGTTCCCAAGACACATAAATTGAGCCTTTTGCCCGACGAAGCCATGACTGACCCCAACGATAAACACCCCGATGAGGTTCGTATCATTGCGCCTGCGGGCTCGGTATTTATCTTTAACTCTCATGTTTGGCACGGCGGCACTACCAACCAAACCGACCACGACCGCCGTAGTATTCATAGCTATTTCTGCACGAGAGAACAACCGCAACAAATAGACCAGAAAAAGTACATTACCGAGGCTACCCTCCAGCGCATTGGAGAAAAAGGTAAATATATTTTAGACGTTTAAGGAAACCAAAACCGCAAAAATTCAATCCACTATGTCAACCCCAAAACTCCTCACTATCTCGGCGGATAAGATGAAGAAGACCTTGAAAAAGATTCTTCTTCAGCACCAGTTTCCCAACAAGAGAGCGGAGGAATGTGCCACGGTATTTACCCAAAATAGCGTTGATGGTATTTACACCCACGGTATCAATCGTTTCCCTCGTTTTGTTCAATATATTCAAAAAGGCTACATCGTCCCCGATGCGAAACCTACGATTGTGCATCGTTTTGGAGGTATTGAGCAATGGAACGGCAACTTAGGTGCAGGTCCTTCTAACGCTATTTTTGCCACCGAACGCGCCATGAAATTGGCCCAAAAACACGGGATTGGGTGCGTTGCGCTGGCTTATACCAACCACTGGATGCGCGGCGGGGCGTACGGTTGGCAAGCGGCAAAAGCTGGTTTTGCATTCATCGGCTGGACCAATACCACCGCCAACATGCCCGCTTGGGGAGCCACCAATCCTAAACTAGGCAACAACCCACTGGTGTTTGCCGCCCCTTACGGCGACGAAGCCATCGTGCTAGACATGGCCATGTCGCAGTATTCGTTTGGTGCGATGGAGTTGGCCGTGATGAAAAATGAAAAGCTTTCGGTGGTGGGTGGTTACGATAAAGACGGAAACCTCACCGACGAGCCTGATAAGATTTTGGAGTCGTGGCGGTCACTGCCCGTTGGTTTTTGGAAGGGCGCGGGTCTTTCGTTTTTGTTGGATGTACTGGCGGCTACCTTAGCCAATGGATTAGCCACGCACGAAATCACGCAGAAGCCCGCCGAAATGGCTTCTTCTCAGATTTTCATTGCGCTCGATTTGTCGAAACTAAGCAACTTTTCAAGTATTTCTTCGACCATTGACGCCATTATTAAAGACTATAAAACCTCCGTTCCCATCAAAGAGCAAGGCAACGTAAGCTATCCCAGCGAGCGAGTACTAGCCACCCGACTCAAAAACAGTCAACAGGGAGTTCCTGTACTGGAAAACGTCTGGAAAGAGGTAAACGGGTTTTTGAAGAAATAGCGCTAGAAAAAGGTAGAGATGCTTCCTGCCGTCAGCATGACAAACATCTCTTCCTTTATGCCCACACTTGCGTTCCTTCGGTGCAGTTTTTACACATTTCAATTTCAGAGCGGGAGCGAATCAGAGCTTGGCGAAAATCGGTGTAGGCTTTACTTTGCCAAAGGGTTTGAAAAGAAGTTTCAGACACGTCGCCAAGGCGGTAATGAGCATCTTTGTCGAAGCAGCAAGGTACCACTTTCCCATCCCACGTAATGACGCACGAATGCCACATTTTCCAGCAGTGACCGTCTAGGCTATTTTTGATTCGGTAGGTGCCGTCGTTGTTTTCGGCATAGCGAGAATACTTATCTAGCGTCGGAATAAGCGGGTCGCCGTGCTCATAGTCGTAGATTTGAGCCGTTTTAAAACCAATTTCATCCACGCCAATTTCTTTGGCAAGGCGTTTGGCGTCTTCGATTTGATGTTCGTTAGGCCGTACCACCAAAAACTGAAAAACAACGTGAGGCGTCTTAGACTTTAGTTGTTTTTTCCATTTCAATATCGTGCGCGTTCCCTCCAACACTTTTTCTAGCTTCCCTCCTACTCGGTACTGTTGATACACTTCCTGCGTTGTGCCGTCGATAGACACAATGAGGCGATCGAGTCCGCTTTCTACCGTGCGGCGAGCAGCAGCATCGGTCAAATAATGCGCGTTGGTGGAAGTAGCGGTATAAATTCCTTTTTGAGAAGCATATTTAACCAACTCCAAAAACTTAGGGTGCAAATAAGGTTCGCCCTGAAAGTAAAAAATGAGGTACAGAAGAGTATCAGCGAGCTCGTCGATGGTGCGTTTGAACAAATCACCCTCCAGCATCCCCGTAGGGCGCGTAAACGACCGCAAACCACTGGGGCATTCGGGGCAGCGTAAATTGCAGGAAGTAGTCGGCTCAAACGAGATACTCATCGGCAGGCCACGGTGCAGTGCTTTTCCCGTCGCCTTCGATTCGTAGAAACTATAAATAACTTTTAGGGCATTCCAAACCCGCTTGCGCGTGAGTTTGGAGAAAAAATTAAGCCCATCTTGTAGGTTGCGATTCATGGAGTGGTTGTTAAAAATCAACGGGGTTTCGACGCTTAAGCCCATACCCTTGTTGTTCATCAAAGCAATCGACCGCCGTATTTGGGAATGCTTCTAGTAGCGCTTTTACTACCGTGGGTACATCTGAAAAAACTTCATACCAAACCATAAAAAAGCCTTTGGAAATAGCTGCGGTTTGAAGAAGTTTCAAAAATGCAGGAGTAGTTTTTCCCCAATCATTCCATTCATTTCGCCAATACTTGGCCATTTGTAGGGCTTCAAAACGGTATTTCCACCGCAAATCTGTTGCCCGAGGGGTCACTACCACTTTATCTAGTTGGCAAAGATTAACAGTATTTTGGCCTTTAATCGCTTGAGCAGGCGTCAAACCCGATTTGACCGTAATAATACAAGCATTTTTACTACGATAAGAAACATTTCTTGTTTCGAATGCCAATATTGTATTGTGAAAATCGGGTAGATAATGGGTATCTGTTCCACACGGGTTATTACTTTTGGCTCTATTACACGGCCCACACGCTAGCACCATATTGTCCCACGCCAACAAAGAGCCTTGGGGCTGATTAGGCTGAGGATTTTTAGGAACGACGTGCTCCACTTGGGGGCTGTCGTTTAGTACCATGTCACAGTACGAGCAATAATTTCCAATTCGGTCTATCAAGTCCATTCGCCAATCCTTGTAGTCACTCACTACTTTTATCTGCCCATTTTCGTCGATAGGCACTGGCCCACGAAAAACAGGTCTCATAGTGGTTGTTCAGGATTAAGTTGCTTTTTGAGCTTTTTCATTTGAAGCAGCGCTCTCATCGCAGGGTCGGCTATTTGAACTTCTATTTCTTCCAGTCTATCCCGCGTAGTGGGTTCAGCAAGTGTGCCCGTTTCTAATGTCTCGAAATACGTTTTACTTAGCTGTTCTTGCTGCGTGTTTTCAATGCTGTACGCACTTTCTACTCCCATTATTTCTTGAGCAACCTCTTCAACGGTCAATTCCTTAGGCGACACATCCGAAACCGCATCCAAATTAATTAACTCATTGCTATTCAGCGACTGTACAATAAAAGGCGAATGAGTAGTAGCTACAAATTGTATGTTCGGGAAGGCTGTTTTTAGGTCATTGACTACGTGCCGTTGCCAATTGGGATGCAAGTGCATATCCAATTCGTCAATCAGTACAATACCTTTGCTCTGTTTCACTGCGTCTTCTCCTAAATGGCTATTGAGTATGACGCAACGGTAGGCTATCTCAGCGACAAGTCCTGCCATCGTACGCAAGCCATCGCTGAGATAATACAGTGGCATCTTACTAAGCTGCCCGTCGGGCGTATGGAGTGTTCCGAATAAATCATCGGTATCTTCATCCCATTCTTCGGCAGTCCAATTAGGAATACAGGTACTTATTGCCTCCAAAACAGCCTTCAAAAGCCCTTGCGAATCGGCTCCTTTAAGCTGTTTATAATAATTACTTTTTATCCACTCCATCGGAGTGATACGGTCGGAGCGTTGGTCGAGGCAGCGAGCGTAGCCATCTTTCAAGCGCGACCCTTTTGTTTTCAGTTTAAACGTCTGTTTTGATTCTGCCCAAAGCCGCGCCGTACTAAAAAAACCAAGCACAGGAAGGTTTATTTTTTCTTCCAAATTTTCATTTACCCGTTGTTCTATCACTTGGGCAAAGCCAATCAGTTCATTGGCATCGGCCGAAGTGGTACGTCCATCAAGCGTATTTTTGCTTCGTTTCCAAGACACAGGTTGTCCATAAAAATCTCCCTTTACCATAAACTCACAGGGAAATTGTGGGGCAAATCGGGTATTCAAATCAACCCTACGAATATCTTCCGAAAGAATATGAATCCTTTCGGCCTCCTTCAGTCCCAGCAGAAATGTCCCTGCTGCTACCTTTAGTGATTGTAACAACGTGGACTTCCCTTTCCCATTTTCTCCGATGACTACGGTAAAAAGGCTAGGGAATTGAAACGTCTGTTCTTGAAAATTACGAAAATTTCGTAGCGTGATTTCTTCGATTCTCATGTGACTACTTTACCGTTTAACCCAAAAACTGTCGCAAATAGTTTCGGCTGGTCAAAATCGCGGACTTCACGTCTTCGATGCTTCCTTCATACGCCTTGTCTTCTACTTCGATGCAGACAGGCCCACGGTAGCGCACGTCGGTGAGGGCGGCGAAAAACTTCCGCCAGTTGACGTCGCCTAGCCCAGGGAGTTTGGGGCTATGGTATTCGAGCGGATTGGCCATGATACCCACGCGGTCGAGTTTGTCTTTATAGACTTTGGCGTCTTTGAGGTGAATGTGGTGCAAGCGGTCTTTGTAATCGTAAATTGGCTTGGCCTCGTCCATCATTTGCCAAATCATGTGCGACGGATCGTAGTTGAGTCCCAAAATCGGGCTAGGAATAATCTCAAACATACGATCCCAAATCGCGGGTGTAGTGGCCAAATTTTTTCCCCCAGGCCATTCGTCGTTGGTAAAAAACATGGGGCAGTTTTCGATACCAATCTTCACGTTATGTTCTTCAGCGACCTTGATAATTTCGGGCCATACTTCCCCAAACGTTTTGAGGTTTTCGGTCACATTTTTTGACGGGTCGCGGCCGATAAACGTATTTACATTCTGCAATCCTAGCTTTGCGGCAGCCTTGATGAGCGTTTTAATGTGTTCGCGATAGAACACCGCTTTTTCAACGTCAGGGTCCATAGGGTTAGGATAATAGCCCAATCCCGAAATCGTTATCCCCTTTTCTTTGGCATAATACACTAGGTTTTGAGCGTAGGCGCTGTCGGTCAGCACGCGCTCGGCGTTGATGTGCGTCACCCCTGCGTAGCGGCGCGCATCGGCATTATCAGATGGCCAGCACATCATTTCTACACACGAAAAGCCATGATTGGCGGCAAAATCTATCACGTGTTCGTACCCAAAATCGGCCAAGATGGCACTCACAAATCCAAGTTTAAGCATGTTTTGAAGTGGTTAATCTGTTTTTGTTGCAACTTACAAAAAAGGGCGAGATAGTCCAGAATTACCTAGTAACAGGTTAAACTCATTAAAATATAGCGCGACTATTTATTGCTCCAGAGGAGCTAAATCTTAGTAGAAAGAGTGAGTCAGGTCATTGTTTACCTTTTTCTACCCCCAGATTTTTTAGATTAAAAATACCCAAAAAACCCTCCCGAAAGTTTAAAACTTTCGGGAGGGGGAAAGTTTTTAAAGCACATCAGCCTTCATCACATTATCATCAGACATTCTATCGATGAGTTTGTTGTAGGGGTCGATGCCGCCTTTGACGGGCTTGCCTTTTACCACCAACTCAATCGTGTGTTTGCCAGGAGCTAGTTTATGCTTTTTGAGGTACAATGGCACTTTTTGTTTCATGCCCAGCTTGTTTTTAGACTCCTCCGTAAATACTCCAATATCAATGTAATTTGGCGTTTTTCCTTGGGCAATTTCTTTACCTGTTTTATCAAAATACAACTTCTTGGTTTCCACCGTCAGTTTTACTTTGTACTGATCACCCTTCAACGGTGTCGCTTCTACGCCAGTCACTTTGTTTTCGTATAGGGCAATTTTTTTGATGCAGTCCTCCACAAAATACTTCAACGAGTCAGGAGTTTGGGAGTAAATACTGTTGTACCATTCGTCGGTAGTCGTAAAAGGAGCTTGCTGACGGAAAGCCGTGCGTTCGGCGTAGTCTTTCAACCACGTGTTGAGTCGTTTTTCGCCCACCATGTCTTGCAAGGCATAAAACGTCAACGTCCCTTTTCCGTACCAAATGTACGCCCCGTTTTCGTTGTCCATCAGCGGCTGTTCGCCTTTGTTTTCCGTTCCGCGACCGCGCAAATACTGGTCGAGGGCGTACTTGAGGCGCTCTTGCATCACATCGGGGCCGTAGGCGTGGTGCAGTACCATGTGCGAACTGTACTCGGCCAATGCCTCCGCGATGTTGTTCGCTCCCCGCGTAAAACTCGGCATCACTTGGTGCCCCCACCATTGGTGCGCCACTTCGTGCGCCGTCACGTAATACGCATAATCGGTTTTGTTAGGGTCAGAAAAATCGGCCAAGAAGCCAAAGTTCTCGGAGTACATAATGGTATTCGGAAACGACTGCGCAAAGGTCTGATAACGCGGAAATTCCAAAATACGCATTTGACGGAATTGGTACGGACGGAAATTGGACGAGCAATACCGCAACGCATCTTTCAAGCCATTCATAAAGTGGCCAATGTTTTTGTTGTGCGTAGGATGGTGGAAAATTTCCACTTTAATATCCTGTCCATCCGAGTTTTTAACCGTTTCACGATGGACGGCATAACGCGCCGACGCTACGTTGAAAAACAAATCCATGAACTCGTTTTGTTGGTAATGGAAGTACTTCCGACCGTTCTGCGTCCATTCTTTTTGCAAATACCCAGGCATAATCGCAATTTGGTCGGGTTCGGTACTGACCGTGCCTTCAAACGTAATCCAGTCACCTTCTTGGGTAAACAAAAAATTCTTTAACCCTGTGGAATCGGTACGTTTGGGCATTTCAAATTCACGAATTGGAAGTTTATACTTTTTCCGATACCGCTCCGACGACAGTTCGGCTTGCTGACTGTATCCAATGCTCGGGAACAAATCGCCTTGGTTCACAAAAGTACCGTTGTCCGTAACCGTAAACTGCTCTTCTCCCCCATTGCGAAAACCTCTAAATTCACCGTGCGAAACAATTTCAAGCACTGCCGAGTCGTTGGGCATCAGCCTTTTAGGCAATTGGTAAATATAAAAACGTTGAATTGTATCGTTCAACAATTTTTTAGGCTCTACTCCGTCGATTTTTAGGCTCATTCGGTAATGAGGGAAACCACCTCCCACGTTCAAAATCAACGAATCCAACGGATGGTTGTGCTTATTTTTTATCACAAATCGACCTCGGGCGTCTATCATTCGTTTTTTAGGGAACAAATCTACCTCTACCTTCACCGACGTTACTTTAGGTTGGGGTTTAAGGTACAATTTGCGGTATTTTTCTTCGTACTCTGCGCTCCGCTTGCGGCCTTCTTCGGCCGTGCGGTATTTGTTTAACACACTTTGGTTGTAATAAATAAAACCCGCTGAACCCAACCAAACCAAGGTAAATGCTGAAAGCAATGCTCCCGTAGCGGGGGTAAAACGCTGCATGGCCAACCGCCAACGATTTTTGAAGTTGGTTTCGGTACCTCGCGACCAAAATAGGTTGCCAATCACCAAAAAGACTGCCGCCAATCCGCCCCAGCACAACAAATACCACATCGTATTTTCGGTAAAACCAAACCCATTCATGTCTGAATAAGTCGAAGTAGGGACGGCGTTGAAGTACAGCAACATGTATTTATACTCCGAAAACGCCCGCGTGCCGTACAACACCGCCCAAAACGCAATATTGACCACGTGCCCCGTCATTTTGTTATTGACCAAGGTATGAATCAAAAACGTAATCATGGTCAGGAACGTCCACTGCAAAATAGGCACTACGTAGCCTTGCAGGTACAACACCAAGTCGTAATCGAAGTATCCTTTGATGGTTTGCCAAATAACGCCGCACAAAATACCCACGACAGGAATGAACAGCATCACCCCAATCATGGCCAAAAACTTGGAGCCATACACTAACCAGTTGGGCAAAGGCAAAGCATCACCGATGAGGTGAAAATTAACGGTTCGGTCGCGGTGGACTACCTCGCCCGTAATGAAGATAATCAGGATAATTACCACAAAATAAAACGTACTGTCTTTCGACTCCAGCATCAAATAGGTCGTTGGTAATGAGTCGGTTCCGTACATCATTCCCGCATACTGATTGTCTAAAAACAAAAACAACGCCGCTGCCAACAAAATGGCAATAAAGAATGGATCACGGATGATGTTTCTAAACTCAACGTTGGCCATACTCACCATCTGGCGAATGTAGCGGCTCGTGGTGTAGGCTTTAGCTGCCACTGGCAAATCGGCCAACGCGCGAGACACGATCGTTTTTTCAGTTTTTGATTTTTTAAGCTTTTGGGCTTTGGGCGCAATAAACCGCTGAAAATCAAAACGAAACAATAAATACAACAACGGTAGCAAGCCTACTCCCGTCCACAATAAACGGTTCCAGAGAAAATTGCCCTCCAACGGAAAAAAGCGCGTATTTTGTTCGGACACCGTCCAGTAGCGCGTCAAGTCATCAAGTGCCCCTAGCGCAAAAGGGTCGAGAATAGCCGCCAAACTTTTATTGTCCAAATCGGTCATCAGCGATGACGCGACTAGGTAGGTCACCAGCAATACTACCCCACCTGCGTAGGTAACAAACACACGTTTTGTCAAGGCTACGAGGCTAAAAAAGAGGCTTCCCGCGAAGAATAAATTAGGAACGCCAACCACCAAATAAGGCCACAAGTAATTGAGTAAATTGTAGGGACCAATGCGTTCGACGTTATCTCCGACCTCGAAGGTTTTACCAATCACACAGCCAAACAAGTGCCCCACAATCATCCCCGACCCAATGAACAACAGCGTCAGGAAAGACCCCATAAAGCGCCCCATGAGATAGCCCTTTTCGGAAATAGGATAGCTGAAATAGTAATTTTGGGTCTTGTGTTCAATGTCGCGATAGACAGGGACACCCATCACGGCTGTCGCAAGCATGATTCCGAATACACTCATCACCGCAATAAAAACGCCCGCAATCGCGGGGCCGTTGATGAATACTTTTTCGGACGAACCACCGCTGATGCTCACCGAACCAAACAGCGCCAGCACCAATGAAAACAAAAACATCACCGCCCAATACCCCCAAGTAGCGGGTCGCTTGAAGCGGTATTTTAATTCAAAAGAGAGTATTTTAGAAAACATACATTTAGCTGAGTTTACAATTTTTTAGTTTATCTACTTCTTTGTCAAATGACTCACCCCTTTGTCACCAAGACTTATTCTTTTGTCACCCCGACATATTCCTTGTCACCCCGACGAAGGAGGGGTCTATCACCGCGTACTTCGTCGATTTTGATTCCTCCTATCGTCGGAATGACAAAAAACCAAAATGACAGACCCCTCCTTTGTCACCCCGACTTATTCCTTTGCCACCCCAACTTATTCTTTTGCCACCCCGACGAAGGAGGGGTCTATCACCGCGTACTTCGTCGATTTTGATTTCTCCTTCGTCGGAATGACAAAAAACCAAAATGACAGAACACTCCTTTGTCACCCCGACATATTCCTTGTCACCCCGACGAAGGAGGGGCCTATCACCGCGTACTTCGTCGATTTTGATTCCTCCTATCGTCGGAATGACAAAAGTTTTTTCGTCAGTCTTGAATTTCGTCATTCAAGAATTTCCAATCAGGATTAAACTCCTTGATAAGAGCCTCTTTCTTTGACCGTCTCCAACCTTTGATTTCTTTTTCACGTTCAATAGCGTTTAAAACATACTTGTGATGCTCCCAATAGAGAAGATAGAAACAATTGTACTTCGCGGTAAATCCGCTTACTCCCTGTTTATGCTCCTCCAATCGTCGCACCAAATCATTTGTTACACCTACATAAAGTACAGTTTTGGTATAATTGGTCAGGATATACACGTAATAGCTGTGATCTTTCATAGTTTTTGAACGGCAAAAGGGGACAAGGATTTTGATTCCTCCTATCGTCGGAATAACAAAAGGCGCAGAATGACAAATCACACGGCAAGTCCTTGTCGAACTGTAATTTCTGAGAAATAAACATCCTCCAAGTCGGGAGTAGCAACTTCAAACCCTTCTAATGGCTCGTCAGCAATAACCCTAATCTGGGTTTTACCCATTTTTAGCGAAGTAGAAATCACTTGGTAGTTTTCGCGGTAGTTGGTCAGCTCATGTTTTTCAATACTCTTCTTAAACACCTTTCCTTCAAGGCTTTTCACCAATTCGTTCGGGTTTCCTTTAGCGACCACTTCCCCCAAGCAGATAATGGCCATGTGAGAACAAAGATTGGTGACATCTTCGACGATGTGCGTTGAAAGAATCACAATCGTATTCTCTCCAATTTCGGAAAGCAAGTTGTGAAAACGGTTTCGCTCAGCAGGGTCGAGGCCCGCCGTAGGTTCATCGACAATGATGAGTTTAGGATTCCCAATGAGCGCCTGTGCAATGCCGAAGCGTTGTTTCATCCCCCCCGAGTACGTTCCCAAATTTTTCTTACGCGCTTCGTACAAATTCACCTTTTGCAGCAAAGCCGTAACGATGTCTTTTCGCTCAGCTCGATTAGAAATCCCTTTCAAATCTGCAATGTGATCGAGCATTGTTTCAGCGCTTACCCGCGGATACACACCAAACTCCTGCGGTAAGTAGCCTAAAATTTTGCGCACGTCGTCTTTTTGTTGAAGGACATCGAGGTCATCAAGCATAATACTGCCACTATCGGCCTCTTGTAGGGTAGCGATGGTTCGCATCAACGAACTTTTCCCCGCCCCATTAGGGCCCAATAGGCCAAACATTCCCTGTGGAATCGTCAATGAAACATCTTTCAAGGCTTGCACGCCATTCGAGTACGTTTTGGAAAGATTTGTAATTGTTAGCTGCATGAAAAAACGGATTTTAGGTTTTAAGGTTTGTGCGAAAATAAAAAAAAGCCGACTCGATGTACCACTTTTGGTACTAATGGCAATATGAACAGATGAATGTGCCGCAATAGCGATTGAAGTTTTTGTTTTGTAGATTTGAAAGAACTTGATTTTACTGGCTAATATGGATAATTCGCATCATTTACGTCGCTGGCAAAAAGGTGACGAACTCGCACTCGTTCGCTACGCCAACAACTACCACATTTGGCGCAACGTGCGTGATGCCTTTCCTCATCCTTACACCCTTGAGGATGCGCGGCATTGGATTAGTATGTGTGAATCGGAGAAAACCCCTTCTGTCTTCGCCATTGAAGTTGACGGTGAGGCAGTGGGTTGCGTGGGAATTGTTTTACAAAAAGATATTTTCTGTAAAAACGCCGAAATTGGCTATTGGCTTGGGGAGCCGTTTTGGGGCAAAGGAATCATTACGGCCGCCGTCAGCGAAGTCGTTGAGTATGCCTTCCGAACGTTTGATATTCACCGACTGTATGCAGGGGTGATGGCCCATAATCCTGCCTCCATGAAAGTCCTTGAAAAAGCAGGGTTTCAATTGGAAGCTATCTTGAAAAAATCTATCTACAAAGAAAACACCTTCATCGACGAGCATTTGTACGTGCGCTTTCGGGAAGCTAAAAAATAAAATAGGGAGGTTATGAGTAACCTCCCTGCACATTAAAGTGATGGAGGTTACTCATAACCTCTACCATACAACTACCTAATTTTCAAACACACGTCCTTCAATATGTTTGTCAATATCTAAACGAGGTATCCCTTTCGACCACCATTCTGGCGCAGGTTTTCCTTTTAAGAAATGGTCGAAAAACTCCATCATCCGCACAGAATAGTCTTTGCGGTTGGGTTGTTTAGCTAAACCGTGATTTTCGCCTTTGTACTGCACCATCACCACTGGCTTTTTCAAGCGACGTAGCGCCGTGTAGTACTCTACTCCTTGGGTAAAATCAACAGCACCGTCGGCGTCGTTGTGTAACATCAAGAGCGGAGTCTGTACTTTTTTAACGTTGTAAATGGGCGAATTGCGGTTGTATGCCTCCCAGTTTTCCCACGGAGCCACTAAGCGACCTTGCGAGCCTTCAAAAATCTGCCCGTTGCTCGTACCCGAATTTTTGTAAATCAAGCTATACATCGAAACCATGTTGGTCAGCGGTGCGCCTGCGGCAGCCGCTTTAAACATATTGGTTTGAGTAATCAAGAAACTTGTTTGATACCCACCCCACGAATGCCCGTGGATGCCTATCTTAGTCTCATCTATTACGCCCGTTTTGAGCGCCGCTTTCACAGCTGGCAATACACACCATACGGCCGACATTCCTGGGTCGTTGAGCTTGTAAACAATGTCTGGAATAAATACGGCATACCCATTTGAGGTATAAATCGACGGATTCCACCCCGTTCCCGAATACGATGGGTTGGCGAAATTATGGAGTGTTTGCGATAGCTTTTCGTAGTAATAAACCACAGTTGGGTATTTTTTACCTTGCTCATAGCCTGCTGGCAAAAATAACGCTCCTTGCAACGTATCGCCCTTGTCGCTCACGTAATCAACCAAACGCGTGCCTGTTGACCAAGCAAATTTATCAATCAAAGGGGCGTTTTTGGTCAATTGTTTCTCCGAACTAAGGTCGGCACTCGTTGTCAAAAAGTACTGACGCGGCTGGGTAAATGTTTCTTTGGCAAACACAAAAGCATCGGCTTTTTTGGCTTTGGACAAACTACCAATGGCCGCATCTTGCCAAAGCAAAGGCTTCACCGTGGTAGTCTTGCCAATGTCCAAACGCGCCAATCCGCTTTTTTTAGTCCACTCACCATACGTATGCAAATACAACGGCTTTTTCAAGTCGATTCCTTTTTCTTCGGGGTCGAGCTGATAGCGTTGGTCGTAGCGAATCTTGTCTTTTTTACCGTTTTGGGTCAAATTAACCGCTACCAACGCTTTGCCTTTGGCATCTTTTTCGTCGGTAGGTACTTGCCAAATATCCCATCCGTCCGACAACAAGACTGATTTACTATCGCTCGCCCAACCTATCGCGCTTTGAGGCGGCGTTTGTTGGTTGTGGTCATCATCCACATCGACAAACGAAGTAGGTACTTTTTCGGTCAAATTACGACTCGCTTTCGTAGTCATGTCATATACCCAATAGTTGGTTCCTTCCCAGTAAATAAACTTTGTACCGTCGGGCGAAGTCTGCGCGCCTGACCAAAAATTAGGCAAATAGTGCTTCGTTCTTACTTTTTCACGCTTACCTGTTTTGAGTTCGGTAACGTACAAATCCACGTAGTTGCGGCCATCCAAGCTACTTTCTAGCTCATACTCACTATTATCGGTACCAAGGCCGTATAGTTGCTTAGGAGCAATGTTCACGTTTTTCACCACACTATCCGCAAGCTGCACAAATTTCTTAGCTGCGACGTCGTACATCGACACATAATTCAGGTTTTTATCCTGCGTTTCCTGAATCTGTTGCCGCGATTGTAAGCGCTTATCTTGCCAGTTCCAAATTGTCACTTCGGGCTTTTCGGTATCGTCTTTTTTCTCAGCACTTGCCACCGATTTTGTCGAATCTGATTTAACTTTTGCTAGTGCTTTTTGCAAGTCGTCCAAAGTCTTGAGGGTTGTATCAGCCTTTATTTTAGCCAATTTTTCGGCGTCTGATACCTTTTTGGTGGTGTCTTTTGGAGCGGCAGCGGCAGGTTTTTTGTCCTCTTTTTTGGCCAATTCTAACTTATGAATACCAAAAAACAAACGACCCAAATCTTCCGACCAATAAGGCGTTCGGTTGGGGCTTACAGTCATGCCTTTTGGAAAACCAAGGCTGTCGCTTTTGGGGTCGTACGTAACGAGTTCTGGCATCGTCCCAAAATTCTTAATTCCCAATACGCCCACGCGGTCGTTTTTGTATTTTTCGTCTTTAACGCTTTTCAACAACGCCAAGCCATCCCCTTTTTCAGTCCAGTTCAACGACTGGTAACGCGCCTTATCATTGTCCATGGTCAGCGTCACGCCCGTTGTCATGTTGCGCAACTGCACCCCGTTTCCTGCTTTTTCGTTGGCATCAATGGTCATTGCTAGCCAATTCCCCGCTTTATCAAACGCCATTTCGGCTACGTTTCCTACGTTTTGGGTTTTACTAGAACTCAAATCATAAAGCAATAAATCTGACCCTTTGGCAGCATCTGAAGCACCACCTCCAGGCGCAGGCGCTCCTCCGCCAGCAGCGGCGGTGAGCAAAAGCGCTAAATGTGAGGCTTTTTCACCGTTGAAGGCAAAGCTTTTTACTCGATCAAACTCCGTCTTTTTATTAGACGCTAGTTCTATCAAAAACACTTTGTCGGGAATCGGTTTTCCGCCTGGTTTAGCAGCGGCTTTTTTGTCTTTATTTTTGGCAAAAACCTTAAAAGCTAGCCACTTGCTGTTGTCCGAGAAACTCATCTGCGGAAACGACGGTGTACCAATAGGATATACGTACTTGGTCGTATCTGACGTTTTTTGGATGATTAACTCGGCGTCGCTTTCGTAAGTAGCCAATACATACGCGTACCATTGTCCGTCGGGAGAAAGTTGGGTGCCGCCAAAGGAAGGAATTGCTTTCCAATTCAACACGTCTTTCCATCCCATCGCGGGCTTGGGCTTCGGTTGGGCAAACAACGCCAACGTACTAAGCAAAACCCCTAGCAGTAGGGAGATTTTTTTCATAAAAGTTAGATTTTAAAATGGATGAATTTGTATTAGTATCAAAGATAGCACAGGAATCGGTGATTTATCTAGAATTAGCGACGAACTGGCCTTTAGCAAGGTTTAACCAAAGGAAATTGTTAACTTCGCAGCCTTTTCGTTTGAAGTTATTGAAAAGATTTTAGCCTTAGAAAATGAGCAGAACCATAGATATAAGCAATCGCCGCGCATCGTTTGAGTACTTTTTTCTCGAAACCCATACCGCTGGGATTGTATTGACAGGTACCGAAATTAAATCTATCCGCGACGGCAAAGCCAACCTTACCGACGCCTATTGTATATTTTTGGACAATGAACTTTACGTCCACCATTTGCACATTTCGCCTTACGAAAAAGGGACGTACGCCAACCATAACCCTGTTCGCGACCGTAAGTTATTGTTACAAAAAAGAGAGCTTAAAAAACTAGCTGCCAAACTCAAAGACCAAGGCTTGACGATTATTCCAACGCGGCTTTTCATCAATGAAAATGGCCTTTGTAAAATGGAGATTGCCCTAGCCAAAGGGAAAAAACTCTACGACAAGCGCGACTCCATCAAAGAACGCGACCTCAAACGTGGCCGTGGGGAGGAATAACTCCCAAACTTGGAAAGTTTCGTTTTGTACCGAGTTAGACTTTCCAAGTTTTTATACTCCCCTTTTCAAACTTGGAAAGTCTTGTTTTGGACTTAGTCAGACTTCCCAAGTTTTTATACTTCCCTTTTCAAACTTGGAAAGTCTTGTTTTGGACTTAGTCAGACTTTCCAAGTTTTTATACTCCCCTTTTCAAACTTGGAAAGTCTTGTTTTGGAATTAGTCAGACTATCCAAGTTTTTACAATCCCTTTTCAAACTTGGAAAGTCTTGTTTTGAACTTAGTCAGACTTTCCAAGTTTCAATATTAGTTGGAAAGTCTGAAAGAAAATTTGCGTAGCTAAATAACTACACATACATTTGTAGTCAAATAACTACACAATGAATCTACGAAGAGATGTTTTTCAGGCCATTGCCGATCCTACTCGCAGGGCTATTTTGATGTTGGTTGCTTCGCAGGCCATGACTGCGGGAGCCATTGCGGCCAATTTTGACACCGCGCGGCCTACTGTTTCCAAACATTTGCAGATTCTTACCGAATGTGAGTTGTTGTCTCAACACCAAAATGGTCGGGAGATTTACTACCACCTCAACCCACAAAAGATGAAAGAAATTGCCGACTTCATTGAGCCTTTCCGTCAGTTTTGGGACGACCGATTCAACAAGCTAGAAGCCATCATGAAAACTTACCAAGCCAACCAATAACTCCTGATGGAAACAAAAACCCACGTCCATGCCGAAGAAGGGAAGCAAGAAATCCTCATTACACGAGTGTTCGATTTGTCCGTTGAACTTCTTTTTAAAGCCTACGTCGTGCCTGAAATCGTCGAACAGTGGATGGGGACGAAAGTGCTCAAACTTGAAAATCATGCGCACGGTGGATACCAATTTGAAACCACCGACCCACGGGGTCACACGCATCGGTTTAGCGGGGTCACCCATGAGTTTGTCCCTAACCAAAAAATTACGCGAACGTTCGAGATGGAAAATACCGCCTTTCCCGTACAGCTTGAGTTCTTGGAATTTGAAAAACTCACCGAAACAACCAGCAAGCTGACGATGCACATTGTTTTTAAATCCATCGCTTCTCGAAATCAATTGCTACAAATGCCGTTTGCGATGGGCATCAACCTCGCTCACAACCGATTGCAAGCGTTTTTTACCAACTAATTCATCTCCCAAAAAATCAAAAACAGCATACACATGAATAAGCAATTACCCCAAGAACGCCGTGAAGAGCTAATGACGCTTCTAAAAGCACGTTTTGAAAAAAATAAAAACCGCCATGCAGGACTTGATTGGACCAGTGTACAAGCCAAAATCGAAGCAAATTCTGATAAAATGTGGTCGCTCAACGAAATGGAAGAAACCGAAGGCGAACCCGACGTGATAGGCTACGATGCCGCAACAGACGAATATATTTTCGTCGATTGCTCAGCCGAAAGCCCCAAAGGACGCCGTAGTTTTTGCTACGACCGTGCTGCCCTTGACGCCCGCAAAGAACACAAACCCGCCCACAATGCGGTGGAGTTTGCGGAAGAAATTGGGATTGAACTTTTGACTGAAGAACAATACAAACACCTCCAACAACTTGGGAAATTTGACACCAAAACATCCAGTTGGATTCAAACGCCTGCCGCTATCCGCAAACTCGGAGGCGCTCTTTTCTGCGACCGTCGCTACGACCACGTTTTTGTGTATCACAACGGCGCCGAATCGTATTATGCAGCGCGCGGATTTCGGGGTTTGTTGAGAGTCTAAACGCTTATTTAAGGTACAAAACTTCGTAGATAACCACATCTCTCCCACTCTATTCGTTCGTAAGTCGATGAAAATTTTAGCTTTTTTGACCATCATTGTAAGCTGCGTCCATACAACGTACGCGCAAGAAATGTCTGACACAGACAAAGGAAATATCCGTTTTTTTGTTGACTGCATTAAAAAGCAACAGAAAGAAAAAATAGCGGATTTAGTGCTTTACCCACTCAATAGAAACTACCCCCTTCCGCCGATTCGCAACAAGAGCGAATTTATCAAACGCTACCAAGAAGTGTTCGATGCTACGTTTACTCAAATGATTTCGAAGTCAAACATTTCAAAGGACTGGGCAACCGTTGGGTGGCGAGGAATTATGTTTTCAAATGGAGAACTCTGGCTAAACGAAGATGGGGCTTTGCGGGCAGTCAACTATTCATCAAAAATCGAAGAAAGCAAAAGACAGGCACGGATTGCAGAAATTCGCACTACGCTTCATAGCAGTTTGCAGGAATTCAGCCAACCCGTTTTAGTTTTTAAAACCAATAAATTTCTTATTCGGGTCGATGAAATGAAAGATAACACGTACCGTTATGCTTCTTGGACATTGCCCAACAAAATGAGCTCTAAACCCGACATTATCATTCCCAAAGGCGAGTTTTTGGTAGAAGGGACAGCCCAAGAGCCCAACTACCGATTCAAGAACAAAGAGTTTACCTACGAGTGTTCATTTAACTCCATGAATGAGGAGTTACCCCGCTATTTTGTTCGAATTTTTAAGGGGAAAAAAGAAATTGTATTTCAGAAAGCTAGTTTGCTTTACTAGCCCTTTGTATTGTTACAATCGAAGTACGGCTTCATTTTTACTGCGAAAAGCAGGCTACTTTTGGGAATTTTTACGTCCCAAAATAAAAACGATGAGAAGGCGAATTTTTCTAAAAAGTATTCCTGCTTCGCTCTTGGCTTCCTCTTACTTGACGAATGCCTGCCAAGCAGAAAATGGCATCAATCCTACCACCAAAACAGTAGTAGTGATTGGGGCGGGTATTGCGGGCTTAACAGCAGCCAAAAAGCTTCAAGAAGCGGGTTTTAAGGTGCGTGTCTTAGAGGCGCAAGACAAAGTTGGCGGACGTTTACGCACTAATCGTTCGCTTGGCCTCCCTTTTGACGAAGGCGCAAGTTGGATACATGGCATCGACGGCAACCCCATCACCGCGTTGGCACAAGAAGCAGGCATGACGACGTTTCAGACACTTGATGACAGTATGAAATCGTACGACATCGGAGGAATCATCCGAAAAACTTCCACTTACGACTCGGCCGAAGACGACTTTTATAATATCCTCGGTTCGATGATGAAAAAAGGAAGCAATACTCAAAGTTTTGAGCAGGTATTTAACCAGCTTTACCCCGGCAAGACAAACGACCGCCTGTGGAAATTTTTTCTTTCAACCTACCTCACTTTCGACACGGGTGATTTGGACAAGTTATCATCGACCCTCTATTATGAGGGTGAAGAATACGGAGGTGTAGAAAAAATTGCCACTAATGGCTACGACACCGTTGCTACTTATTTAGCCAAAAACCTGTCTATCAGCCTTAATCAACGTGTTTCGGCCATTGATTACAGTGGGGCAACCATCAATATTACCCACAATAACACTGTCACTCCAGCCGACTTTGTGATTGTTACTGTGCCACTTGGTGTATTAAAAAATAACAAAATTGTTTTTACTCCCAATTTGCCTTCTGCCAAGCAAACAGCTATCCAGAAAATAGGCATGAACTGCGTCAACAAGTTTTTATTGACGTGGGAAACCGCTTTTTGGGACGATGTTCAGTACATTTCGTACACACCCGAAATGCGTGATAAGTTTAATTATTTTGTCAATCTCAACAAGTTTCTCCCCTCAGCCAATGCCCTCATGACCTTTGCCTATGCCGACTATGGCCGAGCGACCGAGACCATGACCGACGCCCAGGTGACGAGCGAAATCATGGCGCATTTGAGAGATATGTACGGAACATCGATTCCTGCTCCTGCGCATTTGCTTCGTACCCGATGGAGTACCAATGAAAACTCCTTTGGAGCGTATTCGTACACCGCCGTCGGTACTGAAATGCGCCATTTTGAAGACCTCGCTGAAGAAATTGACAATAAGCTATTTTTTGGGGGTGAACATACCGAAGTCGATTATTTTTCAACTGTCCACGGTGCCTATCTGAGCGGAATTCGCGAAGCCGACAAAATCATTGCGTTGCTATAATCAGTCAATACAATATCTCCTTTCCAACCTTCGGCCAACTTGCCGCGTCTTAGAGAAAAACAACCCATTCCTTTTCTATGCGCCGCTTTGTTTACTTGATTTTGACCAGCCTTTTTATTGCCTGCCAATCCTCTGATTCTGTCGGCACTAACAAAGAATTAACAGGAACATGGAAGTTGATTTCCTATTGCAAATCTACAGGCACCTCTGCCTGCACCCAAACCACCGTTCCCAATGACAAGGGAGTATTTATCTCGTTTTCCAAGAAAAATGAATTTAACGAATATTACCAAAACACCCGCCCCATCGACTACAGTTTTTTGGGATGCGGAGGTGGTAGCTACGCAGTAGAAGGCAGCCAAGTGCGGATTCGTGCCGTGTGCATGTCTTCTTCCAACGGACAACTCATCGACCTTACCTCTCTCAGCCCAACTCGATTGGTGCTCAACCCTTCGGGAAGGGGGGAGTACCTTTTTGAAAAACAATAAAACGCCATTCCTATGAAAACCGCCCTGCTTTTGTTCGTTGTAATGCTCACTTGCTGCTTTGCTTGCGAAACTTCTTCGGATGTAAAAGCAGAGCGAAAAGACGTATGTGCACCCGTACAACTTAGCTCCAACCTCGACGCCCCCACTGGTCTCGAACTTTTTACGGTACAATCCACCCAACTTTCCGACCACATTCTCACCATTTCTTTTGCTTACGGCGGAGGTTGCGACCCCAACCACGCCTTTGCTTTGTACGTTGACCCTTCTGGGCGAGAAGACTCGAAAGGAGTTTACCGAGAAGGCCGCATTGTTTTTACCACACAAAACGCTTGCAAAAGGCTCGATTATAAAGATTTTTGCTTTGATTTGTCCACCCTAAGAAAAGAAGTCCCCTCTGGACGGCTTCGAATCAGGGGAGTAGAGCAAGAAATCAAGTTTTAGTATTACCACTCCCACTATGCCCCGTAAAAAGGCCGTTATTTTTGACATGGATGGCGTTATTATTGACTCTGAACACTTGTGGAAGCAAGCTGAGTTTGACGTTTTTTCTTCGTTGGGAGTCATCGTATCAGAAGAATTTACCCCAATTACCCAAGCCATGACAACCGCCGAAGTAGCCGATTTTTGGTTTGAAAAATATCCTTGGGAAAACGTTTCGTTGAAAGAAGTAGAAGAACGGGTTATTTCGCGGGTCATTGAGTTGATTGAAACCAACAGTTGCGCTATTTTAGGTATAAAAGGCTTCATAGAACGTCTAAAAGCACAGGGGCTAAAAATTGGCGTTGCCACCAATTCCCCTTATCGTATTATTCCTTCTGCTCTTCAAAAAGTAGGTGTTTATGAGCTTATTGACGTTATTTCATCAGCGGAGTTTGAAGAAAAAGGAAAGCCTGACCCTGCGGTTTACCTATCTACTGCCCAAAAACTTGCCGTTGCTCCCTCCGAGTGTATCGTCGTCGAAGACTCTCATTCGGGAATGATAGCAGCCAAAAGTGCAGGTATGACGGTCGTCGCATTTACCAAAGGTCAACTCCATAAATCTTTTGAACTCGCAGATTTTACAATTAGTCATTTTGATGATTCGATTGATTTTTTGCTCAACTAACTTACTTTCTCTCCAATGATTATTTCAGTTGTTGAAATCCATAACGAAAAACTGGCGGTGGTCGAGCAGGCTTCTGTTCCAATTGGCAGTGCTCAAGAAGCACTAGAACTGCTAATGAGAAGACGCTTTTCGTGTTCTGACAACTTCTTTCTAAACTTGTGAGGTTCTCTACTTCCGCTTTATGAATCAGCTTACTGCTCAGCTTGCCGACACGTTTGGAATTAGTGTTTCGCACATTGAAGAAATGATGGCAATTGCTTTCCCAAAAAAAGTACGTCGAGGAGAGTTTTTGTTGCGAGAAGGCGAGGTTTGTACGCACGTTGGCTTGGTGATCACAGGGGCGCTGCGGACATTTTACATCAATGAAGACGGCGAGGACATTAGCTTTTTGTTTCACTTCAACCATCGCCTCGAACACCTCGCTTTTATTGATTACGAAAGTGTGCTGCTGGGAACCCCTACCAAACTCAACATTCAAGCGACCAAAAACTCATTGGTGTATCTGATTCACAAAGACGACCTTGCGGCTCTCTATCAAAAAAACGCGTTTTGGCAAAAATTTGAAAAACACATGGCTGACCGTGTGTATTTATCGGCCAAGCGGCGCGTCGAAGATCTACTGTATTATTCACCCGAGCGGCGCTATCTTCAACTGCTCACTGATAATCCCTTGGTGTTTCAAATATTCCCTCAAAAACAAATCGCCAGTTATTTAGGCGTCACTCCTCAATCACTCAGCCGAATTCGTAAACGGATTACGATTAATTACCTTTAGTGTACGTTTTTTAGGGTTTCGTCCATCTACCTTTGTTCCATGGTCTGACTATCGTCTGACCGTGTATTTAGGTCAGACGATAGTCAGACCGTACCTTTTAGACTAAAACGGCAGTCAGATTGTATTTTTTCAGTTACATGTTGTCTGACTACCATCTGACAACACATTCAATCCATTTTTTATGAACACAGCCATCATTGGGGCAGGGATTGGTGGACTTACCACCGCCCTTACCCTTCAAAAACGCGGAATCGACGTTACTATTTACGAAAGCGCTCCCGCCATCAAACCCGTAGGGGCAGGAATTATCATGGCCAATAATGCCATGCAGGTATTCCAACAGTTGGGGTTAAAGTCGTCGATTGAGAAAGCAGGAAACAAAATCTCTCGCCTGCGCATCACCGACCCACAACTCACCGATTTGTCGGTGATTGATTTACATCCTTTTGAAACGAAATACGGTGTACATAACGTGGCGGTTCACCGCGGCGAGTTGCAGCGCATTCTTGCCGAAGCTGTTGGATATGAGCACATTCATTTATCTAAACGAGTATCTAAAATTGAAAAAAATGAAGATTTTACAATCCACTTCGAAGACAAGACTTCCGCCAAAAGTAGTATCCTTATCGGAGCCGACGGTCTCAAATCAGCGGTTCGGAATCAGCTTTTTGAAAAAAGTGAGCTGCGAAATACGCATCAGTTTTGCTGGCGGGGAGTGGGTGAAATAGAACTTCACGAACGGCATCACCACGCTCCCGTAGAAGCATGGGGCAAAGGAAAACGTTTTGGTTTTGTTAAAATCAGTAATCAAAAAGTATATTGGTACGCGCTGGTTAACTCGCTATCATTCAACACAAACAGCGCAAATTTACTGGAGACTTTCCGCGAATTTCACCCCGATATTTTAGCAATTATTGCCAACACACCCAACACCCAAATCATTGAAAATGAAATCATTGATTTAAAACCCATTCCCCAGTGGCATTCCGAGAATGTCTGCTTAATTGGCGATGCGGCTCACGCCACCACCCCCAACATGGGACAAGGTGCTTGCCAAGCCATAGAAGACGCGTACGTGCTGGGAAAATTGCTGGATAAAGGGCTACCACTCGAAAAAACGTTTGCCGAATACCAACGCGTTCGCCAAAAGAAAGCACGAATGATTGTGGATACCAGCTGGCGAATGGGACAACTTTCTCAACTCGAAAACGAATGGGGAATTTGGGTGCGAAACACCCTGCTAAAACTCATCCCATCGAGCATCAATCAGAAACAAATGGAAACTGTTTTTCGGTTAGCAACTGTTTAGCAGAAAACATCACCCCATGAAACAGCACATTGCTCATCTAGCCTTGTTAGTAACCGATTACGACGAGGCCATCGAATTTTACACCCAAAAATTACACTTTGATTTACTCGAAGATACCCAACTAAGTCCCGCCAAAAGATGGGTGCGTATAGCGCCCAAAGGTACTTCTGAATGTGCGATTTTGCTGGCCAAAGCAGCCAATGACGAGCAGCAAAGCCGCGTTGGAAATCAGACGGGAGGACGGGTTTTTCTGTTTTTAAGTACGGATAATTTTTGGCGTGACTATCAAATGTACCTCGATAACGGCGTCAAATTTGTGCGCCCACCCGTCGAGGAACCCTACGGTACGGTGGCTGTATTTGAAGATTTATACGGCAATTTATGGGATTTGATTGAACATAAATAGTTTTTTTACCTTCTCGAAAGTTAAACCTCCCGAAAGTTCAAAACTTTCGGGAGGTGGCTTGCTATCCTCGCATTTTTTGTACCACTTCAACGATGTGGTTAATGGCAAACGTTATTTCTTCCTCAGTCGTGAAACGTCCCAAGCTCATCCGCAAAGACGCATACGCTTGGTCGTCGGTCAAGCCAAGGATTTTTAGCACATAAGAAGGCAATACCGACGCCGACGTGCAAGCCGATCCCGTTGAAACAGCTACGTCGCGCAGGCTCAGTAGTAAGTTTTCGCCGTCCACGTTTTCAAAACAAATATTGGTCAAATGCGCGAGTCGATGCGGAGTTCTCCCATTTACAAAGGTATCGGGCACTTTTGCCAAAATTTCACTTTCTAAGCGATTGCGCAACTCCTCCAATCGAGCCGTTTCCGACTTCATTTCTTTCTGGGTAATTTCACACGCCTTTCCTAGCCCGACAATCCCAGGCACATTGAGCGTGCCCGAACGACGCCCCCGCTCGTGCCCACCGCCATCCATTTGCGACGCTATTTCTATTCCCGAACGTACCACCAACGCACCAATTCCCTTGGGGCCATATAGCTTATGCGCCGACAAACTTAGCAAGTCAATTCCTTCCAACGGTATATCAATCGGCAGTTTTCCCACCGCTTGCGTGGCATCCGTATGAAACAATGCCCCTGCTCGATGCGCGACCTCCGCAATGTCTTGAATGGGTTGAATCACCCCAATTTCATTGTTGGCATACATCACCGACACCAAGATAGTGTCTGCCCGTAAGACTTCAGACACTTGTTGAGGGGTAATTAGTCCATCGGTTGCAGGTACCAGATAGGTGATTTCGGCCCCTAGTTGTTCCAAATGATGGCAAGTATCAAGCACAGCTTTGTGCTCGGTCGCAACGGTTATGATGTGTTTTCCTAGGTGGCTTTTTTTTTCAAAAACTCCCTTAATCGCTAAATTATTGGCCTCCGTAGCTCCACTCGTAAAAACCACCTCTTTGGGCGTAACATTCAGCAACTTAGCTATTTGTTTTCGTGCCGTAGCTACTGCTTCTTCTGCCGTCCAGCCGTACAGATGGGTTCGGCTTGCGGCATTTCCAAACTGCTCCGTAAACCAAGGCAACATGGTTTCCAACACCCGCGGGTCCACGGGCGTAGTGGCATTGTAATCGAGATACACTGGGAGTCGCATAGGGTCGTTATTTTTTTGCGAAAATAATGCCATCCTCTCGAAGGTTTACCGCTTTCA
Organism: Runella sp. R0.1_18; assembly: GCF_057652155.1. Classification (NCBI taxonomy): domain Bacteria; kingdom Pseudomonadati; phylum Bacteroidota; class Cytophagia; order Cytophagales; family Spirosomataceae; genus Runella; species Runella sp. R0.1_18. The sequence goes on along the minus strand of NZ_JBYFCK010000013.1, from coordinate 20,123 downwards.
AAAGATAATTTTTGACAGGCAGTTTTGTAGCTTTGCCTCCTATGAAAACTGCGTTGGCTATTCTGCTTTATTTGACGTTTCCGCTGCTACTGTTTTGGTGGGGATGGTTTTCGCCTTGGGTTGCGTTGGTCAGTACCATTGCATTAGTGGGACTATTGTATCAATTTTACCCCGCTATTGCTTCTTTTTGGAAAGAAAAGCCCACCAAAACGTCTCTTTGGGCTTTATTCTATTGTGGTATAGCCGCCTTTGTATGGACGTACTTGGCGGGAGTCGGAGGTTTTCGCCCGCAGCATTTCGACTACTACAAACACAACCTTGTTCTCAACAACTTAGTGCGGTATTCTTGGCCAGTACAGTATTCCGATGGTAGTTATTTGTGCTATTACCTGGCTTATTATTTACCTGCGGCCGCCTTGGCCAAACTAACAGGTGGCATGGCGGCCATACCTTATTACCTCTTTGGCTGGACATGGTTAGGGCTTTGGCTTATCGTTTGGTTACTTTATCAATTAGGTGGCAAACGACTTTTGTTATTTTTTGCCCTCTTCAGTAGTCCTAATGGGCTATTATTGGTTTACGAAATCATCCAATCGCCCCTCCCACTCGGTGCTGCCTTGCGGGATATTTGGACGAATGACCACACCATCGAGCTCATTCAATCCCCTGGAGGGTTGATGTTTATCAGTCACATCGACTCGTTTTCTGCCTCCCCCCAACATGCCCTTCCCGCTTGGCTTATTACGGCGTTGTTTCTTCGGTTTTGGAGTTTGGGTTTTGGAGTTGCGGGTTTGGAGTTTCAGGTTTGGAGTTTGGGGTTTGGAGTTTCAGGTTTGGAACAGAAACAAAAAAACAGGCAATCCAAAACAGAAAACCCAAAACAGAAAACCCGAAACAGAAAACAGAAAACAGAAAACTCACAACTAACCCTTCTGTTAATAGCCACCATCCTCTACTGGTCGCCGTTGGTGGCGGTGGGCTTTTTGCCGTTTCTGGGGTATCAGATTTTTCAGGAATACAAAGGTCAGCGGGCAGCAGGCAGCAACCTGTGGGAATACAGTCATCTTTGGAAATTTCTTTCGGTTTTAATTATTTCGATACCTGCATTTCTGTTTTTTTCGGGACACGTTCCATTACACGACGCGCGAGGTTGGTGGTGGAACCTGTTATCAACCCCACACCAATTTATCCTTTGGGGAGTTTTCATTTTCTTGGTAGTCGGTGTTTGGGCAATGTTAATCATTTATTTGAAGAAAAAAGGTGCATTTTCTCCCGCTGAATTTCAGCTACTTTGCCTTTCGCTCATTGTACTTTTTGCACTAACCCTTTTTAAATATGGCCATTACAACGACTTACCTCGTCGCGCGGGGCTGCCTGCTACGCTGGTGCTTTGTTGGGGGTTAGCTCAATCGCTTCGCGCCTCATTTTTCAAAGATAAATACCTTCGGGTGGGACTCTGGCTGGTAGCGATTTTTAGTGCGTTTTTGCCCTTTAAACACCATGCAATGTGGCTAACTGCGCGACCATACGTTGCCACTACCGACAAAACCATACGCGATTTTACCCCTTACCCTATTCATTATTTAAGTCATTATCACTGGGGAGAATTTGATGTGGTTTCACAATACTTGGGCGCAAAAAAATCAATGTATCTACGTTATTTTGCTCCTGCAAAACCCACCCCTCCACGACAACTAACGAAAGCATTTTACTACTGGAAGTCTGAATTTTCGCTTTCGGAGTATGAGAAAAGAGCCCTTACCCAAAACGACATCAACAAGCTTTACATTCGATTTTTTGACGTGGACTGGGATCCTATCAGCAATCAAGCGGTTCCAAAAGCCGTGGTTTATTTCAAGGAAAACCCGCCCGTAGCGTTTGTACCCACCGTTTTTATCACCAACCGCACCCTCGAAAAGCTTTCATGGGGAGGAATAGAAGAGTTGGCAAAGAAGGTTCAGCAGAAAATTTGGCAAATCCATCGTCAACATTCACAAGCAGATATTCCTAGAATAGATAATAGCGCAAAATTTTCCCGCAACACTTTACACATCCATGAACTGCAAATCGACTGTGACTGGACTTTACAGACGAAAGCCAAGTACTTTGAATTATTGAATCAACTTTCTAAGCAACTGGACGCAAACCATAGTCATTTTGGCTATAAAGTAGCGCTCTCTGCGACTATCCGTTTACACCAAATCAAGTTTTATCGAACCACAGGCGTCCCTCCCGTGGCCCGAGGAATGTTGATGTATTACAACATGGGTGATTGGAAAAGTCCCCGCACCGAAAACTCCATTCTCGACCTCAATACCGCCAGCAGATATGCCGATTACGTCTCAGATTATCCATTGCCACTCGACGTTGTTTTACCTTTATTCCGCTGGGCTATTTTTTACCGAAATGGACGACCATTAAAAATCATTAACCATTTGTCTCACAAAGACTTTCAAAACAGTTCACTATTCAAAAAAGCCTCCGAAACCAACCAATATATTGCACTCACCAACACCCGTTTATGGGGAATTTCGGTACGGCGTGGCGACCGTTTTCGGGTAGAAGAAAGTACCGTCAACCACCTTTCAATAAGTGCCCGAACTTTAGCTCAAGAAATACAAAATACTAAGCTTACCTTTGCGTTGTACCACTTAGATTCGACCAACCTCTCCCATTATGAAAGAGATTCTCTCCAACAAATTATTCAAGCATTCCGCTAGAACCATTGCAGTATTGATACTCCTTGCGTGTGCGGGAGGCCCTGCTGATTTAAACGAATTTACAAGCTATTTTTTACCCGAAACCGCCACTACCCAAGCGGGCGATGGGCGCTACCACTTTACACAACAGTTTCTGTATTTGGACGATTACAGCGACACCCTCCGCCCCGACAAAGACATTAATGCCAAAGCCTGGGCGGCCTACGCGGGTGTGGATGAAGCCATCGCCTACAACTATTTTTATACCGAAAGTGCAAATAATACGCTGCCCAACCGCCTTATGTTGAAGGGCAACAAAGCGGCCGTTACTTATCTCCAACTGGCCAAGTCGATTGAAAAATCATACCAGCCGTCCGTTTATTCGTGGGAAGAAGGAAGCAAAGACTCCCTGGCATTGGTAGAAGCATTTGCCAAAAGTCAGCAACTAGCCCGCAGTACGACCGACCCATTTTTGAAAGAACGTTATGGGTATCAAGCCGTGAAATTGGCCATGATTTTGGCACAGCCTGACAACTGCATCAAACTCTACGAAGAGCTTATCAAACCCCTGAAAACCAAGACATTTATCAGCGACTGGGCTTTTTCAAGAAAAGCAGGTGCTACCATGGCTTTGGGAGATACAGCCAAGGCTTTGTACGAATTTGCCCAATTGTTTGAGCGCTGCCCGTCGCGCCGCCGCGAGGCCGATTTGAGTTTGCGCATCAAAGGAGTTCGTTTTCAAGAAAAAGCGTTGGACTATTGCCAAAACAACGCCGAAAAAGCCGCCGTTTACGCCATAAGCGCCATTCAACCTTTGGAGGATGGGTTGCCTATGCTCAAAAAAGTAACGGAGTTAAATCCTAAAAACGGCCTTATTGAGCTTATCACAGCCCGCGAAATCAACAAAAATGAGTACTATGCCAACGGCGAAATGCCTTACGTAGAAGATACCCTTGCCTACGAAAAACGCCGTGGTGAAAGCAAGTCGTACATTGAACAATTAGGGGATTTTTGCGCCGACAATGCCACCAACAAAGCCTTGAACAATCCTTCCTTTTGGTACACTTCTGCCTCTTACGTTGCCTACGTCAACAAAGACTACAAAAAATCAGAAGAATACCTTACGCAGGCCAAAGCCGCTCCCGCACCCAACGACTACCTCAAACAACAAATAGACATTCAGGAAGTATTGTTGTTGATTGCCCAGCAGGAGGGAATTACGTCAGAGTTTGAAGGCAAAGTGATTGGAATGTTAGAAAAGCTCAATAAATCGGAGAATTTCCGCATCGTTAATGCCTATACGCGTGCCTGTGGCTTGTTGGCAAAAATGTACCGAGGCCAGCCTACCGAAGAAAAAAAATCAGGCGGATGGTGGTCGAGTTGTAGCAGCAAATCATCGGGCGATGTTTCTGCCACACATTTGGCCAAAGCCTTTTTATTGGAAGCCGCTGCAAGTTGGCAATCACGTCCAGTTAATGCCGACGGCTACGCTCCCGCTTTTGCCACCAACTTAGACCGATACGCTGTAGAGGATAGCACGTCGATAGAAACCCTACGCGAAGCGATTTCGTACGCACAACAACCTCAATTGGATGATTTTGGCAAACGCCTTCTGGGACTATCGGGCGTAAATGCTGACTACCTGAACGTCGTCTTAGGTCGCCGTCTTTTGGGCGAACACCAGTACGCCCAAGCCGCCGAAGTATGGAAAAATGTGTCAACCAAAACGTGGACATCGTCTCCTTTTAGCGATTACCTGACGGAGAATCCATTTTATATTAAACCCGACAATGGGCAAGCCCCTTCGCAATCAATAACACCTGCGGCATTTGCGGCTCGTATGGTTCAATTAGAAACCCAAATGAAAGCAGGTGATGCTCAAGCCGCCTATTTGTTGGCCTGTGGCGCCTACAACATGGGGTATTTTGGCAACAGCTGGTTATTGCTCAACCGTCAACGCAGCAGCAGCGAATACGAATACACCTATCCTCCCCGCGATTTAACAGGCGTTGACTATTACACCTCCGCCAAAGCAAAAACGTATTTTGAAGAGGCATTACAATTGACCAAAGACCCCGAATTAGCAGCTAAAGCGGCCTTTGGTGCCTCTCTTTGCGAAGAAAGCGCCTTCTATGTCTTTAGGGCAAACGAAGGCCGCGACCTTGGCTACGACGAAGCCACCCAAGCGGCATTTAAAAAGCGAATGAACGAAGAGCAAAAGAAACGCCTAGGCAAGTACTTTGATTTACTTCGTCGCAATTATGCTAACTCTGCCTACACCAAAGAAATCATCGAAGAATGTAGCACCTACCGCGATTTTGTGGGACAATAACAACTAGAAGCGTTTTAGGAAGAAAAATTTTTAAAAATTTTTCTTCCTAAAACGCTCTGAAAAACAACAAGATACAAAAAAAGGCTCATTTTTTTGATTTTTTTTCAGCAAAAACGTTTGCATTTAAAAAACACATCGCACATCTTTGCACTCCCGAACGACGGGAACAAAACAAAAAACGATGGTGATGTAGCTCAGTCGGTAGAGCAAAGGACTGAAAATCCTTGTGTCGGCGGTTCGATTCCGTCCATCACCACCATCGGTAAGAGCCGTTATAACGCAAGTTATAACGGCTTTTTTTGTTGGTTAATTTCTCCTTATTCAACACTTCATCAAACTCATCAATACGTCAATTTTTTAATGTTATCCATGTAGCCTCGGCTCACGCGCACCCAATCGCCGTTTTGCATAATGACATCGTAGCTGCTGAGTTGTTTCTGGATTTCTTTTACAAACTCCAAATGAATGATGGAAGAACGATGTACCCGAATAAACTGCTGCGGGTTGAGTTTTAATTCGAGCTGGCTAATGCCATAATTGCTCAAATAATTGCCCCGATGGGTAATTATTTTGGAATAGTCGCCCTCAGCCGCAATCCAAATGATGTCGCGAACATTGACCGTTACTAATTTTTGATTTTGCTGAATGAGAATCTTTTCGGGATACTGTAAGGGATTGATGAGGCTTTCGGCCAATGGTTGAATGGGGGTTAAATTCTGACTCTGATTCAACCGTAATTTTTGAATGGCAGCGTTGAAACGGCCACCCGTGTAAGGCTTTAACAAATAGTCAATCGCATGGACTTCAAAAGCCTGCAAAGCGTATTGGTCGTAGGCCGTTGAAAAAATTATCTGCGGAATTTCTTCCAAGTGCTTCAGCACATCAAAGCCCGTCAGGCCAGGCATTTGAATGTCCAAAAACACCACATCGGGTTTAAATTCATTGATAATCTTAACGGCATCGACACCGTTGTTGGCCTCCCCTACCACAATCATCGTAGGGTATTCCTGCAAATATTGCTTGATTAGCGTACGTCCTGCCGCTTCATCGTCGGCAATTACTATCTTTTGCATGGCTATTATTGGAGCGGTATTTCAAACCAAACTCGAAAACCGCTCGGTTGGTTTTGTTGAAAATGTAACGTTTTCCCAAACATCTTCTCTAAGCGTAATTTTGTGTTGGTCAACCCCACTCCTTTTCCAATAATTTCTCCTTCATTGACAAACCCAACACCCGTGTCTGTAACCTCCACTATCAGGTCGTAGTTAGTTTTTTTGATTGTTATTTTCACTTCTCCTCCTTCGATTTTGGGTGAAATACCGTGTTTGATGGCATTTTCCACAATCGGCTGAAGCAACATCGGCGGAACCCGTTCGGTCATCAATGCTTCGTCCATCTCAATCGTTGTCTGCAACCTACTGCCAAAGCGGTCTTTTTCCAAGGCAAGGTATTTTTCAACAAATTCCATCTCGTCTTTCAGTTTGACAAAATCCACCCGAGATGCCTTCAACTGGTACCGAAACAAATCAGCCAATTTCGCAATCATCTCCCGTGTTTCCTCCATTTCGGGCGGTACCGACGCGCTAATGGTGTTGAACACATTGTACAAAAAGTGCGGATTAAGCTGGGCTTTGATGGCCGAAAGCTCGCTCTCAAGCGACGCCTGTCGAAGGGCATTTTCGGTCTCTTTTTGGCGTTGATAGTGCAAATGATATTCGTAAGCGTGAAAAAAGCCAAATTGAATGATGTAAATAAGCGCAGGTATGTAAATGTCCCACACTTGACTCGGCCCCCGCAAATGCCCACGTCCAAGGGTATCCATCGTGAAATAGAAGGCTTTTTGCCACGTAAAAACAAAAAGCAACATGGTGAATACGTGCAAAAGAATCTTGGTCGAAAGCTTCCAATGCGGAATCACTCGAAAGTAGAAATACCAAAGGGGGATGGTCACGATAAATTTTAAGGCATAATCAAAAAATTGGCTGATGGCATAGTTGAGAAGCAGTGCGCCGTAAGTCATTTTAACATACGACAATTCATTGAATGTCAACGTCAAACAATACAAAGCATACAACACAAAGTAAACCCCCACGACGGCCAGCAATTCGCCAAGCCGAACTCCCCAAATGAGTTTTTTTTGCCAATTTATCATTTTTCTCAGCTGTGTTTATTGTGAATCTGTTTCAAATCTCCCACAAATAATTCGATTCTGCTACGTTTTTTCGACGAATTGCCGTATGAGCCGTTCAACTGCATTACGCGTCATTCGTCGGGTTATTTGTCGATTCACCGAATGTCTGTTTGATGTGTTTTGTCGCGTTCGCAACTTTGTCCCATCAACCATCGCAACCATGAAAACCATCTTACTTCCATTTCTCGTTTTATTTACCTTCGTATCGGCAACAGCCCAGCGCTTTTCTATCTCAGGACTGGCAAAAAACGAACAAAACGAAGGTATTCCCTTTGCCACTGCCACCCTTTTCAAAGTAAGCGACTCCAGCCTCGTAAAAGTGGAGAGCTGCACCGAAAATGGTCATTTTAAAATGAACGGAATTACCCCCGAACACTACTATTTGGTCATCAGTAGCGTAGGTTTTCAAAAATACCGCTCGGTCAACTTCAAGCTCATTGATACCAACATTGACTTCGACGCCTTCGTTTTACGCAGCGATAATCAACTGGCCGAAGTGAAAGTAAAAGCCCAAAAACCGTTGGTCGAAGTTCTTTCGGACAAAACCATTTTTAACGTCCAAGCGTCCCTCAGCGCTACGGGAACGACGGGCTTGGAACTGCTGCGGAAATCGCCAGGGGTGGTGTTGGACAACAACGAAAATATCATTCTCGAAGGTAAAACAGGCGTCCGAATTTTCATTGATGGCAAGCCTTCGGTATTGCAAGGCGCGGACTTGAACCAATTCCTAAAATCGTTACAAGCCTCTGACATTGAAGCCATTGAAATAATCACCCAACCCTCCGCTCGCTACGATGCCTCAGGCAATGCAGGTATCATCAACATCCGACTCAAAAAAGACAAACGCTTTGGCACCAATGGGTCTTTGGCGCTGGGGTATGACTATGGTCGTTTTGGAAAAGTTAATGGCTCCGTTTCGTTCAACCATCGAAACCGCAAAACCAACTTTTTTGGCACATACAGCAACCGAACAGGACAAAATTGGTCGTATTTGAATTTTTACCGCGAACAAGTCAATACCATTTTTGACCAGAAGGCCGAGACGATCAACAACAACCAAAGCAATAACATCAAACTTGGCATGGATTACTTTGCATCGGCCAAAAGTACGTTTGGCCTTATTTTGAACGCCAACCTCAATGCCAACGATAACACGTCGCTCAGTCGAACGCCCATTTATCCGCAAAACAGCCCACTCCCGACGCAGGTTTTGATTGCCGATAATACTTCCCAACAGCACAGCAATAACTTGTACCTCAACACCAACTATCGTTTTGCAGACACCCTCGGTCGCGTCCTGAACGTGGACGTTGACTTGGGTTCATACAACAGCAATCGCCATAGTTATCAGCCTAATTTTTATAAAAACGGGACAGAAACCCAAACTTTGTTCAGCCAAATTTACCGCATGAAAACCCCGACTGATATTGTTATTTTTTCGGCCAAAGCCGATTATGAGCGGCCATTTTTGAAAGGAAAACTAGACATGGGGGCAAAACTGTCAATTGTCAAAACGAACAATACCTTCGATTTCTACGATGTGGTTGACGGAATGGATGCGTTCAATGCCAATCGCTCCAACAATTTTGTTTATACCGAACAAATCAACGCTGTCTATCTCAACTACAACCGAAGCCGTCAAAAATTCGACCTTCAATTTGGTCTTCGGGCCGAGCAAACGGTGTCGGAAGGGAAGTTGACTGGAACGCAAAAAAATGCCGATGCTTTTGTGCGCCGAAACTATACCAATCTCTTTCCCAGCGGTGGTATCACCTACAAAGCCAACCCCAACAACAGTCTTGCGTTGACGTACAGCCGCCGCATCGAACGGCCTACGTACCAATCTCTTAACCCTTTCGAGTGGCAATTGGATGAATTGACCTACCAAAAAGGAAATGCGTTTTTGCAACCCCAATACGTCAACAACCTCAAACTTGCCCATACCTACAAATACACCCTGACGACCTCGCTGAGTTACAGCTACGTCCGTGATTTTTTTGCCCAAATTACCGATACCACGGGCTACAATCGCAACTTTATGATGGAGCGTAACATCGCCGACCAACAAGTCATCAACTTGGGCGTTTCGTATCCGTTCCAGGCCGCGAAGTGGTGGAATGTGTACCTCAGCCTCAATGCCTACCACACCGCGTTCACATCTGACGAAAAGAAGTTTATGAACGTAAAAGCCAATGTGTTGAGCATATACGGACAAAATACCTTTAGTTTACCCCTAAATTGGAATTTAGAAATATCAGGTTGGTATAGTTCGCCAGGGATTTGGGGCGGCACCTACGTGACGCGCAGCCAAGGTTCGCTCGACTTTGCGCTCCAAAAACGGATTTTAAAAGAGAAAGTGGCGTTTCGCTTGGCCTTCAGCGATGTATTTTTTACCTCACCTTGGCAAGGCACAACCCAGTTCGGCGGGCTACGCATCACAGGCTCGGGCGGTTGGGAAAGTCGCACTGTCCGAATCAACTTGAGTTATAACTTTGGTAATAAACAAGTTAAATCGGCACGACAACGACAAACGGGAGTTGAAGAGGAGAAAAACAGAATTAATTGATTGTTGCAGCCTTTAGCGCAGCTCCTTCCTATTATTTAATCCATTTTCTAATGCCCTACCTTGCCCTAACCCTACAGGCAAGTAGGGCATTTTTCGTGAGTAAGTATTTTTCAAAAAAATTCGTTATCATTGCTTTACTGATTGTATATCAGCACCCTACTCACGCTTTGACCCTCAACTTTATGGCTCTCATTCAACCACTCGCAAACCAGTTCCACCGTGAACTACTTCGTAAAAATCTTACCCGTATTTTTGGTGATTTTGACGACACCCTTCTACATAGCCTCGAACCTCAGCTCCAATGGGTGGAAATAGGAGGAGGCGAACAACTTTTTGCCCAAAAAGACGTCGGTGACTCGCTCTATTTTGTCATCAGCGGACGCCTACAGGCCCAGATAACTACCGAGGAAGGCACCCAGAAGGTCATCGGGGAAATCATGCGGGGTGAAACCGTGGGCGAAATGGCCATTTTCACGGGCGAACCACGTTCGGCTACGATTGTCGCCATCCGTGATAGTGTTTTGGTGAAGCTGTCGAAGGAAGTTTTTGAACAAGTCATCTTAGACTACCCCGCCGTTTCCATGAACGTCACCAAGCTCATTATCAGCCGATTAAAAAACTCACAGGGCGGACGAAAAAGCGTAAAAAAGCCCGTTAATATTTGTTTATTGGCCTTACACGAAAGCATTTCTTTGCCCAATTTTTCTCACGATTTATACCAAGCATTGACTGCCAAAGGTACGGTTTATCTGGCCTCAAGCACGGCCGTGGACGAGTTTTATGGCATTGAAGGTTTTTCCCAAACCAATAAAAACGATAGAAAAGCCTACCACGAACTATCGCAGTGGCTTGATAATCAGGAATCGAAGCACGAGTACATGCTTTACGTGACGGATTCCGAAAATACGGAATGGACGCAGCGGTGCATTCGCCAAGCCGATGAGATTTTTCTTATTGCAGACGCTGCCCAGCCTTCTGTGCTGGTTTCACACGAACAAAGTATCAATACCAGATCCGCCACTACTGGCGTTCCGCAGGTGTTGGTGTTGCTGCATCCTTCAGATACAGTTTCACCGCGCCATACCCGCGAGTGGCTGAGTTTGCGTCCAAACGTAAAATCTCACTACCATTTGCGCCGAGGAAGTTCCCAAGATATGAAGCGGTTAGCCCGTATTATCAGCGCAACAGCCATTGGTTTTGTGGTGGCGGGCGGCGGAGCCAAAGGTTTTGCGCACATTGGGGTGATGCGTGCGTTGGAAGAATTTGATATACCCATAGATTTTGTGGGCGGAACGAGCGTGGGCGCGATGGTGGCCGCAGCGGTATCGTTTGGAGAGCCTTCCGAAACCGTGCAACGTATTATGAAAAAGGGAGCCATGTTTAATCCGACCAAAGATTACAATTGGCTGCCTTTTATTTCACTCATTCGTGGCAAACGCATCAAACAAATGATTGACGACACAATTGAAGCCTTCGTGGGCGTACGCCAAATCGACATAGAAGATACGTGGCGAACGCTTTTTGTGGTGTCGAGCAACTACACCCAAGCCCGCGAAGAAGTACACACCCGTGGCTCTATGAGCAAATACTTGCTGGCTTCTACTGCCATCCCAGGCGTATTTCCCCCGATTATTGATGGCGACGACCTGCTGGTGGATGGCGGAACGTTCAACAATTTTCCTGCCGATGTCATGAGCCGCGCCAACGTAGGTAAAGTGATTGGCGTGGACTTGGCCCGCGACCAAAACTATCGGCTTGATTTAGAGGAAATTCCCAGTCCAAAACAATTATTACAAGACCGATTTCGTCCCAAAAAACAGCGTAAATATCGGTTGCCTTCACTTACATCGTTGTTGCTCAACGCGACCTTGCTTTACAGTGCTGCGCGGCGCAATGAAGCCATCAGCTACTCCGATTTGTATTTCAACCCCGATGTGAGTCGGTTTGGAATTGTGAGCTGGGCGGCCTTCGATACCATTGTCGAAAAAGGCTATGAACACGCCAAAGAGGTTCTCCAAAACATGAGTAGTGAAGAGTTGGCTTCGTACAAATCCTAAAGCAAAAAACGTTATGCAATTGCTTCAATCGCTAATCCATAATTTTAAACAACCGTCTTTTGGTATAGGGCGCGCCTACTACCCACTGCGTATTTTGGGCTACGCTTACGGCATTCTTTTGCTTGTTTTACAGGGCAATAGCCGTGGTTTTGACAGCAACATTCACCTGCTCATCGGTGTTTTTTTGATTTATCCTCACGTTTGTTTTTTGGTTTATAAATTTTCTGGTTCTAGCCGATTTATCGAACTCTCATTTTTAATCATAGATACCTTTTGGGCAGGTATGTTTATTGGCATCATGTCCTTTGCGGTATTCCCGACCATCATGTACATCGTAATGACTTGGACGGGAAACATCGGCGTACGAGGCGTGCGGCAGTGTCTTTATGGCGTCGTGGCAACCATCGTTGGCATCGGCGTGAGTAGTTTTTTAAAGCCAATTACCTTTGAACCTGATAGTAGCTTATTGATAGAACTAATCTGTTGTGGCCTGGTCACAGTTTATGCGCTTTATTTTGGCTATACGGCCTATCTTTCTACGATTTATCAGAAAAAACTTAGGAAAGAAATCGAAGCCGAAAAGAAACGTTCAGAAGAATTATTGCTCAATATCTTGCCCTACGAAACGGCCGCTGAATTAAAAAACAAAGGCTACGTGGACGCCCAAACCTACGGATTGGTCACGGTGATGTTCACTGATTTCAAGGATTTTACCAAAGTGTCTGAACGTATGAGTGCGCAAGAGTTAGTATTAGAAATTGACAAAATATACCGAGAGTTTGACCGTATTATTGGTAAACATGGCATCGAAAAAATAAAGACCATCGGCGATGCGTACATGTGCGCGGGCGGGCTACCTAAATCTAACCAGACCCATGCCGCAGATGTGGTGGCGGCGGCTATTGATATTTTAGGCTTTATCCACCAAGAAATCGACGCCCGCAAACGTTTGAATTTGCCCTATTTTGAAATTAGAATTGGCATCCATACAGGGCCGTTGGTAGCGGGGGTTGTGGGTATCAAAAAATTCAGTTATGACATTTGGGGAGACGCCGTCAACATTGCCAGCCGTATGGAAAGCAGTAGCGAAGCAGGAAAAATTAATATTTCAGAAACGACCTATCAACTCATCAAAGATCGTTACGCATGTCGCCATCGAGGCAAAATTACTGCCAAAAACAAAGGCGAAATCGACATGTATTTTGTAGAATAACCAACCTTTATTATGCAATATCCACTCTTTCTACTTGCCCTAGTTGATCGTTATTTGTTAACTGTTATTCGTTCAAAATCAACGAATAACACCAAAAATAATGCACTAAAACGGCTACTTTTTTACTTCGTCACTTGTTATTCTGGTCTGGTTTATGGACAAACTACGCCTACGTTTGACAATATTTCTCCGAAACAACTGGCTAAGTTCAAAGCCGCAGGGGTGGTTAGTTACCATGATTTTGGGGCCAAGGGTGATGGCAAAACCGACGACATCGATGCCATCGCCACAACTCATGCTTTTGCAAATGTCAACGGGCTTAAAGTCAAAGCCGACGCCAACGCCACTTATTACGTGAGCGGTAAAGAACAGACGGCGGTGATTCAGACCGATACAGATTTTGGCACGGCAGCCTTTATCATCGACGATACCAACGTCCAGAACCGCAATGCGTCGGTGTTTACGGTAAGCTCTAACCTCCAGTCGTTTAAGCTTTCTACGGTTTCTACCCTCAAAAGAAACCAGAAAAAAATCGAAGTATCCTTGCCAAGTACTTGTCTGATTACGGTCACCAATGCCAACGTAAAGCAATACATTCGGTTTGGGTTAAATCAAAACAACGGGTCTTCGCAAACCGATATTTTTGTGGTTGACAAAAACGGCAACGTTGACATGAACGCTCCCATCATTTGGGATTTTGACCAAATCACGGATATTACAGCGCTGCCCATCGACGAAAAACCTTTAAAAATCACGGGAGGACGCTTCACGACCATTGCCAACAAAGCCGAATCAAAATATACCTATTATAGCCGAAACATCGCCGTCCGTCGGTCAAACGTTCTCATCGAAGGACTCGAACACCGCATCACGGGCGAAGGCGAAAACGGTGCGCCTTACGGCGGATTTATCAACGTCGGGGATTGTGCGTACGTCACCGTCAAAAATACCCTACTGACTGGCCACCGCACCTACAGTACCATCGGCGCAGCGGGCAAGCCCGTGTCCATGGGCACTTACGACCTGTCGGTTAACCGCGCGGTGAATGTGTCTTTTGTCAATTGTACCCAAACCAACAGCATCGACGACAATACGTATTGGGGCATTTTAGGCTCCAATTTTTGCAAAAACTTGCTATATGACCGCTGTACACTCTCGCGTTTTGACGCGCACCAAGGTGTAGCCAACGCCACCATCCGCAATTCCACCCTCGGACACATGGGCATCAATGCCATTGGAAGCGGCACGTTTTTGGTCGAAAACTCCACTATTCGCGGCCGAAGCATCGTCAACCTTCGCTCCGACTACGGCAGTACGTGGCAGGGAGAACTCATCATTCGCAACTGCATTTTTGTTCCTGCGGGCGGCAAACCTACCAGCGCCGACCTCATCAGCGGCTCATATTCTGGCCTGCACGACTTTGGTTATACCTGCTACATGCCCGAACGCATCACCATCGAAAACCTTCGCATCGACGATTCGCAGCACCCCGACAACTACCAAGGCCCTGCCATTTTTGCCAACTTTAATCCCCAAATGACGGACAACTCTTACCAAGAAAAATTCCCCTACGTCATTACCAAAGAGGTCATTCTTCGCAACGTCACAACGGCCAGCGGTAAGGCAGTGCGGGTTAGCAATAACTTGTTTATGTTTAGGGAGGTGATGGTGAAAATTGAGAAATAAAGTATTTACTACACAAAACACCCCACCAGCAGTGCTAGTGGGGTGTCAAACTCTACTTTTCAAGGCTTGCTTTACCTAAAAATTATATGTTAGCTGTACGAGCTACTTTTATACCTATTCAGAGTATTCGATAACTATCTCATTTTTTTACCACCAGTGCCTTACTTATCACTTCATAACGATTTGCGAGTCTTATCTTATAATTACCTGCAGGAACTTTGGAGGTACTTAACAGTATCGTATTCACACCTCGCTTCGTTTTCCAATCTATCGTTTGTAGTATTTTACCTGTCACGTCTATCAATTCCAACGTGGATACCACTTCGTCAAAACCTAAAAAATATTTCACTGTCGATTCATCTACGGCTGGGTTTGGATAATTGATCAACTGATAGTCCCCTGTCAAACCGCCTTCAACATTCCCCCCTAAATCAAATCCTACTTTTTTACTCATATTCAGTAAAGCACTTTTTAAACTCGTCGTTGACGAAAACTGTTCCATTGGAAAGGCGTGCGATACTGGTTTTTGGCCTGATCGAGAATAAAAACTATTTCCCACATTGAGGGATAGTTTCTCGTTAGCAACGGATATAAATGGGTCATCCGAATCCATCGACTTAACTTCTGACAATCCTTCTTCGCTGCCTTTAAACGTAAATAAGGCAACTGGTTCACCACTTCGAAATGCTCCATAGTTCGTTTCGGAGGGTGATTTTCCAATAATGTAATAGTCTGAAGCGATACCCGCCTTCTTAAAAACATCTTCCGTACCCAGTTTAACGGGAGCTTTATCCCAATTCCCACGTATGTCTTGTATTTGATTGATTGCAAAACCACGGGGTACTTTTAAAGTAAATTGCGCTGTCGCTCCTTTCTCTTGAGTATCTGCATTATTAACGTTTGGCGTATCATAGTTAGGAACAATCCACGCGGTATATACTTTCTTGTCAGAATCGTAACTAACCATATATTTCACCGTCAGGTTGGAGAGACCCTGACTATATAAGAGAGCAGGTGTTAGTAAACTGAGCAATAATAAAAGGTAGCAATTGTTCTTTTTCATTTGATTTGTCAGTTTGAAATGGCGATACTTTCACAAGTATCGCCATTTGTTGTACGAATTATTTCTTTGTCTTTTTCACCATGACTGGAATACACAGATTAACTGGACAGCAATTTGTACCTGTTTCTATTATCAAAGGGCAACAGCCCGAGGCAGGACAGGTTGAATTACTCGCCGTAAAGGTGTATCTGCCAATTTCGGAGAACAATACAACATTGCCTGTTGCTACCTGTTGGCCATTTTTGTACCAAATCACATTCGTATAGGTCGCAGGTACAGTAGCTTCTACCGACTGATTGACACACAACTTGATTGGTACAGTTACACATACATCCGTTTCATTATTCGTCTTTACAGGATCGTTTTGATCAGAACTCACAATACGGGCATAATTAAAACGAATTCCTTCCTGTACTGCTTTTGCGGTAACCGTTAGCACTGCACTATCTCCTGAAGCCAGCGATGGAATATTCCAAAGTGGGGCAGAAAATGTTCCTTTGGTGGGCACACCTGTCAATAATTGCAAACCTACATCTACGCTATCTTTAACGACGATATTGGTAGCTAAGTCTGGCCCCAAATTTTTTACCACTATCTGATAAGTTACGTTTCCGTTCAATTGAATGATTTTATCACTCGCTCCGATGACAGTTTTTCTAATCTGTAAATCAGAAGTTCCTTTTGCAACTAATTTAGGAATGATAAAAACAACTGCCTGAGAACATGCTTTAGGGGTAAAGTTATCGCATACTTCATACACAAATTGATCAGGACCAGTATAACCGCTATTAGGCGTGTAAGTAAACGTTCCATCCGAATTTATTACAACTGTTCCGTTAGAAGGCCCTACCACTGGGGTGGTATTGATTGTTAGTACTCCTCCTTCTGGGTCTTTATCATTGGTCAATACGTTTCCTGTTGCCGAACCAGAAGGAGTGCGCGTAAATAAATCAGCATTGGCTACTGGTGGCAAATTTGAAAACCCTGAACCATATACGTTGATACTTACAGTGGCATTCGTACACAACTGTGGCGTACCACTATCGCACGTTTTATATACAAATTGATCTGTTCCAGTAAACCCTGCATTAGATGTATAAGTGTATGTACCGTTCGGATTAAGAGTCACCGTGCCATTCGACGGATTACTAACCAATGAAGCCGTCAGAGTCTGACCAGGGTCTGGATCACTGTCATTGGTAAGTACGTTTCCTGAAACAGGAACACCCGATTTTGTCGCCGCATTGTCTCCCAATGCAACAGGAGGATTATTGGTGGCTTGCGGGTCTCGAACGGTAATAAATACTGTAGCTGTATCACATACCGAAGGAGTACCACTATCACACACCCTGTACTTAAAACTATCTGTACCTGAATAGTTATTGGCAGGTGTATAATTATAATTACCAGAGCTAGTCAACGTCACTGTTCCGTGGCTTGGTTGCTGGACAAGCGTTGTACCTACTATCAATGGAGCAACACCCGTTGCTTTGTCATCATTAATGAGCACATTACCTGACACTGGTGTGTTTTTCAGGGTAACTCCATTATCATCGTACGCATAAATTACCCGTTTACAATCAGCGGCGAGCCCTGATATATTCACAAACTGTTCTAGCGGAACGACATTTCCCCCAGCCCCTTGGCCAGAACGAGAATAAAAACTATTGGCAACGTTTAATGAATAATTGGTATTAGCAATTCCAATAAAGGCATCACCAGCTGGCAAAGGTTTAATTGGCCCATAACACCCATTTCCTTTAAAACTAAACAAGGCTACTGGCATACCTGACGTAAAAGTTCCATAATCTGTTTCGCCTGGAGATTTGCCTAATACATAATAATTAAGAGAAGCATCGAGTGTCCCTGGCCACGTTTGGCCTGCATTCCCTGGGCCTAATTTCCGAAAATCTGATTCGGTAGGTTTTGTCCATACGCCTTTAATGTCTGTGATTTGAGTAATAGTAAAGTCTTTGGGTACAACTATCGTGTACTGAGCCGTTCCACCTTTCTCCGTAGTTCCTGAATTGTTTGCGTTGGGTACTGAGTAATCGGGGATTACCCATGCCGTGTAGGTTTGTGTACTTGCATCATACGTAATCTGATACTTTACCGTGTTACTTGATAATTGGGCTCGTACAATCAGGCTTAATCCAAGCAAAATCCCTACCACCCCCATCAAGGTTTGAGCGAAAATCTTTTTCATTGACTTGTTCTTTTAATGGTTTGCGTTTTCAAAGTTTTTCTTTCGTTTAGAAGAGAGAGGCAAATGCCTCTCTCTTTATTGATGGTTAGGGAAGTTGCTCTCTGATTTTGAAGAAAGGTACTATGAGACTATTACCTGCGTGGTTTTTAATCACATTTTGATAAATAAACTCTACATCGTTACCTGTTCCTTGGAATATAACCTCTCCGTTAAGGTTGATATCCCCACTGTAGTACCCCTTCAATTTGTAAGAAGGTAGTACAAATGCATTGGATGCGGCATTAATGACCTGCTGATAAATTACATTCACGTCATTATCAGTTCCTTGATAAATCACCTCATGTTTGCCATCAGCAACGTTAGCATTTAAGGCATTTCCTGCCCACATCGCTACCCCTTGCTCAACTGCAACTTGAGGGACATTTACCGCATTCGTCACATCGAGATTGTAAGTTGGAGTCGTTGGTTTACGGAAATCTACCACCGTGCACCCTTTACTTAAATCTATGGCTGACTTACTCATGACACCTAAGTGATTGCGATGTTTGACCACAACATAATAAGAACTCGGAGCTGCTGAGGTAAAGGTTAATGAACTCACACCATCAACATCAACAATGTCTCCATCACGTTGCAATAATGCCGAACGACTATCTACCACTTGTGTCGGATCTGTAGCACTACGTAATTCAACAAATACCCAATCAACAATTGCATTATTTCCCGATGGGCTGCTTGTTCCTACAACTGACAGACTTGTTGTATTTGCGGATGTTATACCGTTCATACCTAATGCAGGATAAGGACTTGTAGTAGGTATATAACCCTTTGTTCTCAAATCATCTCGCATTAATGAATCTGGCATAAATACTCCTAACAAAGCCCCTTGTAAATACACTTTGGCTTGCAAACACACTTTTGAATTGGGCAAAATTCCAATACTCACCGTGGCCGTGTCACACTTGCTAGGACTGCCACTGTCGCACACCTTGTAGGTAAAACTATCGTTGCCGATGTATCCACTCGTCGGTGTGTACGTATATGTCCCATCCGTGTTCAACGTCACCGTTCCGTGCAATGGATTCGTCGCCTTTGCGTAACTCAATGGTACGTTGTTGTCGGGGTCGTAGTCGTTGGACGCTACTGTCCCCGATACTGGCGTGTTTACATTCGTCAGCTTGGCATCGTCCACCGCTATCGGAGGCTGATTGCCCGCCACGGGTTCGTTCACCCGTACATTCACCGTCGCCGTGTCGCACTTGCTCGGTACACCATTGTCACACACTGAATACTTAAATGTATCTGTTCCTACAAAGCCTGAATTCGGCGTGTAAGTAATCGTCCCGTCGGGGTTTACCGTCGCCGTACCGTTGGTCGGGTTGCTAATCTTCGTCGGTACTCCCAAGACGTTGCCATCAGGGTCGCCGTCGTTGGCTTTCACATTGATTACCACTGGCGCATTCTTTGGCGTCTCCGTGTTGTCATCCACCGCTACGGGTGCATCATTGCCCGCAATGGGAGTCGGTACTATATCCACCGTCACACAAGCCGTGTCTTTCAACCCTTGCGCATTACTCACTTCGTAGCAGAACACATCTTCACCCGTTTTACCTGGCGTCGGCGTATAAACAAAACTTCCGTCAGGATTCAACGTCACCGTTCCTTTCGTCGGTGGTGTCACTGGCGTGGTTGTCACCACCAACGTGCCCCCTTGTGGGTCATCGTCGTTGGTCAATACATTCCCATTCACGGGTTTATCTTGTGGTGTCACCGCAATGTCTGGGTTCGCTTTTGGGGCTTGTGGGGCCAATGGTAAAATTCCAATACTCACCGTGGCCGTGTCACACTTGCTAGGACTGCCACTGTCACACACCTTGTAGGTGAAACTATCGTTGCCGATGTAGCCACTCGTCGGTGTGTATGTGTAACTACCATCCGTGTTCAACGTCACCGTTCCGTGCAATGGATTCGTCACCTTCGCGTAACTCAATGGTACGTTGTTGTCGGGGTCGTAGTCGTTGGACGCTACCGTCCCCGATACTGGCGTGTTTACATTCGTCAGCTTGGCATCGTCCACCGCTATCGGTGGCTGATTGCCCGCCACGGGTTC
>NZ_JBYFCK010000012.1:0-231830 GCF_057652155.1 Runella sp. R0.1_18 | reverse complement strand
TTCAAGTCCGATATTTCTTTAATCAACTCTTCCATAATCTCATCTATGCAAATAGCGTACCTAAACAGTTACAAAAAAACAAAAAGAAAGTATTTTTCATGGCTACTTAAATCAAGTATTTTAGTGTGGAGTTGTAAAGATTATAAATATCTCCTAAAAAAACAAGGCACGTCATTTGACGCGCCTTGCCATGAAAATACATTATGTGGGATTCTCTTATAGACCCAATGACTTCAACACTTCAGTAACTTTCGCTGCTGCTTCTTTGAACTCGATGGCCGAGAAAACTTGCAAACCAGATTCGTTGATGATGCGAGCACCTTCTTCAGCGTTAGTTCCTTGCAAACGAACAATGATAGGTACTGGAATGTTACCAATCGCCTTGTAAGCTTCAACAACTCCCGTTGCAACACGGTCGCAACGAACGATACCGCCAAAGATGTTAATCAAGATGGCTTTTACGTTCGGGTCTTTCAAGATGATACGGAAACCTGCTTCTACTGTTTTTGCGTTAGCGCCACCACCCACGTCTAAGAAGTTGGCAGGTTCTCCACCTGACAATTTGATAAGGTCCATGGTAGCCATTGCCAAACCTGCACCGTTTACCATACAACCCACGTTTCCGTCAAGTTTTACGTAGTTAAGGTTGCTTTCACCAGCTTCTACTTCCAACGGATCTTCTTCGTTGGTGTCGCGCATATCAGCAAGATCAGCGTGGCGGATGAGGGCGTTGTCATCAAGGTTTACTTTTGCGTCAACGGCTAAGATTTTATCATCCGAAGTTTTCAACACAGGGTTGATTTCAAACATAGCCGCGTCAGACTCGATGTAAGCACTATAAAGAGCTGATACAAATTTTACCATTTCTTTGAAAGCATTGCCTGTAAGACCAAACGCAAATGCAATTTTGCGGGCTTGGAAACCTTGCAAACCTACGCGGGGATCAACCCACTCTTTGATGATTTTTTCTGGCGAGTGTTCGGCCACTTCTTCAATGTCCATTCCACCTTCAGTACTTGCCATGATTACAGGGCAACCTTTGGCGCGGTCAAGAAGAATTGACATGTAAAACTCCTTCGGCTCAGAAGCTCCAGGATAGTAAGCATCCTCTGCCAAGAAAATCTTGTTTACTTTTTTTCCTTCAGGGCCTGTTTGGTGCGTCACCAACACGTGTCCGAGGAGGTTAGTGGCAGTTTCACGCGCTTGGTCAGGTGATTTTACCACTTGAACGCCGCGTTGTTCGCTACCAACAATTTGACCCTTTCCGCGTCCACCTGCGTGGATTTGAGATTTAATAACGACAAACTTAGAATTTGTGCGTTCTGCAATGGTGCGGTAGGCTTCTACTGCGCGTTCTGGGGTATCAACCACGATGCCGTCTTGGACTCTGACACCGTATTTTTTGAGTATTTCTTTTCCTTGGTACTCGTGGATGTTCATACTATTATTAGGTGAGTGTTTGTTTTTTTTTAGTTTGGCCGTGCCAAATTACACAAAAGTTTTAACTTGCTTATTGAATTTCGGCATATAATTCAGCGTTATTTGTGAAACTAACCCTCAATGTCTTGCTAAAACGTCTCCTTTATAAATTTTGGAAATACCGTTTTATGGTATCTGAGCCCCCAATTATTACCATGCAAGGGCTCTATCCGCTACTTTTGCTGTTGCTGTTGAGTATGGTGGCTTTGACCTACCACATGGTCAGAATTCAGTTCAAAGAAGCAGTCGATTTTTCAATGGATTGGAATTTGTTTTTAAGCTGGATTCCCCTAATCGTTGCTTTTATCGTGGACATTACTGTCAAACGTTTTCATCGTTGGTACGTGTGGGTGGGGCTGTGGAGTGTGGTATGGATTTTATTTTTCCCCAATGCACCTTACATGATTACGGACTTGGTGCATTTGTCGGTGGACATGGGCAGCGACCTCACTTGGCACGACATGATTATGCTTTTTTTCTACGCCGAAGTGAGTTTGTTCAACGGCCTTGTTTCGGTGTATTGGATGCACCGTAGTTGGCAAAAAACGTATTCTAAAGCCATTGGAAATGTGCTCCTGTTAGTTAGTTTCCCTTTGGCAGGTTTTGGGATTTACTTGGGTCGTATTCGCCGTTGGAACAGCTGGGATATTCTTCATAATCCAAACGAACTGGTAAATGCCATTTGGCAAAGCCTCACTGACCGAACAGCGCTTATCCTGAGTCTTGAGATTGGGGTGTTGCTCGGGATGCTTTACTTAGTTCTCTGGGCGTTGCTTCGTTTTAGAGTTCGACACATAGATGATTAATGGAGTACCTTCCCGAAAGTTCTAAAACTTTCGGGAAGGTACTTAGTGTAAAACGTTTACGCCTGCATTCTTGAATACTTGAATAGTGTCGGAAGATTGCTCATCCGTGATCAGAACATCTACTGTTGATAAAGGGGCAAAGGTCAGGTATTTGTCTTTGCCTAATTTTGAAGAATCACACAGTAAATAAGTGACTTGGGCATTGGCAGCCATCGACAGTGTCATTTCTGCTTCTTTTTCGCTGACCGCACTCAACCCTTTGTCCAACGAAATCCCCCCCACACCCAAAAAAGCTTTGTCGGCTTGGTAGCGTCGAATGTGTTCGGTGGAGATGGTACCGTGAACCGCTTGTCTTTCTGCATCCACTTCGCCGCCTATTAGATTGATGGAAACGGCGCTGTTGAGAAGCTCGTGGACAACAGGCAACGAATTGGTAATAACTTTAATGCGTTTGTCTCGAATAAAACTACACATCCTAAAAACGGTGCTTCCACAATCCATAAAAATGACGTCCCCGTCTTGGATTTGTGCCGCTGCAATGCGACAAATGTGGTCTTTCTTCTCGGCATTTACGGCTGATTTTTGAACAAAACTGATAGGTTGGTTGACCAAGCTTAACCTCATAGCCCCTCCGTGGGTTCGATAAAGCAGGCCGTCGGCAGCCATTGCTCCCAAATCACGGCGCACCGTAATCTCGGATGTCTCAAGAACTTGTGCCAATTCCTTGACATCAACGTCGCCTTTTTCATCCAGTATTTTAAGGATGATTTGCTTTCTGCTTTGATAACTCATGGATTTTGTTTTGATTTGTTCAAAAATAATCAAAATATATCAAAAATAATCATTTTATGAATCCCAACGTTCAAATCATTGAGGAAAAATTGCTTTCGGACAATTGGTACGTGCTCAAAAAAATCACGTTTGACTACCAAAATAAGTCGGGCGAATGGCAACGGCAGTCGCGGGAGGCGTATGACCGTGGCAATGGTGCGGTGATTTTGTTGTACCATCCTCAAAATAAAACGGTGATTTTAACGCGTCAATTCCGAATGCCTACTTACGTCAATGGAAACGAAACGGGCATGCTTATAGAAGCCTGCGCGGGGCTTTTGGACAAAGATAACGCGGAAGATTGTATTCGGCGAGAAACGGAAGAAGAAACGGGCTACCGAGTTTCGTCGGTACGTAAAGTGTTTGAGGCTTACATGTCACCTGGCTCAGTCACCGAAATTCTTTACTTTTTTGTGGCCGAATACGAAGCTACTATGAAAGTAAACGAAGGGGGAGGGGCCGAAAACGAACAAGAAAACATAGAAGTACTCGAACTCCCGTTTGAACAAGCATTAGTGATGATAAAAACGGGGGAAATCAAAGATGGCAAGACCATCATGCTGCTGCAATACGCGAAATTAGAAGGGCTGACTTGAAAACTGTTCAATTTGGACATTTGAAAATGTGATAATTTGAAAATTGAATTTCGTAAATTTTAATTTTCAAATTATCACATTCATGAATTTTCAAATTATCCTTTTTCCTTGTGGTAAAGGGTTAGTCCAGCGATAGGAGTTTCCATGATATGCCCGATGGTCATGCCTTTGTCGGCAGCGGCGCGGCGTAGAATGTCGTTGTAATAAAAAGCGACCGAACCAACGAAGTGAATTTTGTGCTGGTTATAATTGGGTAGTTTGGCTACATATTTGTCTAAAAACTCACCAAACGCCTCATAGACCAATTGATAAGCAAAGGGGTGGTTTCGGTTGTCAAAAAGAAATTTAGAAAAACTGGCAAAATAGCGGTTGGGAAACGGTTTTTTGTAGGCATTTTCCAATACGATTTCGCGGTTAAGCCCATAACGTTTGGCAAATTTCTCGGCCAGGTCGGTAGGCATCTCTTTGTGTAAAAAAGCCAAAACGACTTTTTTCCCTAAATGGCCGCCGCTACCTTCATCGCCGAGCCAAAACCCGAACGAAGGGATTTTATCAGCGATGTTTTTGCCGTCGTACAAACAATTGTTTGAACCTGTTCCTAAAATACAAGCAATACCTGGCTGGTGTCCACAAAGGCCACGGGCAGCACCGAGCATATCGCTATCAACTTCAATATAATTAGCGGTTGGAAAAACGGCTTCTAGTCCCCGCCGAACAATAGAACACGGTTCTTCTCCTGCGCAACCCGTTCCGTAAAAATATATCTCAGTTACATCGCCAGTGATAGCTGGTAAGAGGTTTTGGCGAAGTTCGTTGGCAATAGAATCGGAATCTTGGAAATAAGGATTAAGGCCAATGGTTTTGGCTTGTTGCACATTGTTTTCATGGTCGATGATGCGCCAGTCCGTTTTGGTCGAACCACTATCTGCAATTAATATCATTTGGTGCTGTGTTAGTAATGAAATGGAGGCTACAATAACAGAAGCAAAATTGGCTAAATCATCGTCACGAACCAACTCTTTGAAAAAAATGTAATAGAGGAAAACCGATAAGGTTTGCAAATCGAAGAGAACGAAACCTTGTAGGTTTAAAAGACGTAGCCCCATGAACACGATTCAAAATAAAAAAGTACGTTTTGAGGACTTAGGAATGATTGATTACCAAGCAGCTTGGGATTACCAAGAGAAACTGCTTACAGATACAGTAGCTACCAAAACGCAAAACCGCAAGCTGTCAGCAGAAGAGCAGCTAATTACCCCCAATCACTTGTTGTTTTGCCAACATCCGCACGTATATACACTTGGGAAAAGTGGGCATCAAGAAAACTTATTGATGAACGACGAACAACTGAACGCAGCGGGAGCGCAATTTTATAAAATAAACAGGGGAGGGGATATCACCTACCATGGACCTGGGCAACTCGTCGGGTATCCTATTTTGGACTTGGAAAACTTCTTTACCGACATTCATAAATACATGCGCCTACTGGAAGAAGCAATTATTCTGACCTGCGCCGATTATGGACTTTCGGCAGGAAGAATCGACGGCTTGACGGGAGTTTGGTTAGGGCATGAAGATGGACAAAATCCCCGTAAAATCTGCGCGATGGGGGTCAAATGCAGCCGTTGGGTGACCATGCACGGCTTTGCTTTTAACGTCAATACCGATTTGAACTTTTTTGGGAATATTATTCCCTGTGGTATTAGCGACAAAGCAGTCACTTCTTTGCAGCAAGAGCTTGGTCAAGAGGTGGTTATGAGTGAAGTAGCTGAAAAGTTGAAAGGCCATTTGGCGGATTTGTTTGATATGGAGTTGTAGTTTATTTTACCCAAACTTTGATTCCATTCATGGGCTTGAGCGTAATCAGCGGAAACATTTTTGGGTTGTGGGTGTCATCGGGTACGAACGTGAATCGCTTGATTAAGGATGCCAAAATCAGTTGCATTTCGATGAGGGCAAATTGCTGACCAATACAAACTCGTGGCCCCGCACCAAAGGGCAAATAGGCAAATTTGGGGCGATTTTTTACGTTTTCGGGGCTAAAATGTTCTGGATTAAAAGCAAGAGGGTCGTGCCAAAACTCAGGGTTACGGTGAAGTTCGTACATGGGTAAAAACACAATGGTACCCTTCCGAATTTCAACACCTTCAATCAAGTCATCAGTAATGGCTTCGCGGGCAACAGCCCAAGCAGGCGGGAATAACCGCAAGCCTTCTTCTACCACCTGACGAGTATAAGTGAGTTGCAAAAGTTGTTCCCAAGTCGGGACAGTGTCAAAAATCGAACATTCTTCACGGATTCTTTGAACCATTTCTGGATGTTTCGATAGCTCTAACAACAACCAATTGAGCCCGTTGGCGGAAGTTTCATGCCCTGCGGCAAACATCGTAATTGCTTCATCCCGAACTTGCTGGTCGTTCATTTGCTGACCCGTTTCTTCATCTGTACAATCAAGGAGCATTTGCAGGAGGTCATTATGGAACTGTCCTGAAGCGCGGCGTTGATTGATGATGTCAAAAATAAGGCGATTAAAATAGCTCAAATCGGCCCGAAAACGGCGATTGGCGCCGTTAATTGCCATCCAAGGCTTGAGAAAAGGCTTCCGAATATTGGCAATGATGAATTCTTGGGTACGGTTGATTTGCTGGTAAATAGTGGCTTTATCTTCGTTGGTGATGGTGGTAAACAACGTTCGGAGTGCAATGTCAGCAGTGATGGCCATCATTTTTTCGTCGAGGTCGATGGCTGGTTGATTTCGGTGCTCTTCAAAATGGTTGATAAACTGCGCGGTCAATTCGGCCATAATTTGGTACAAGCCGAGCATACGTTCACGGTGAAAAACGGGTTGAATCAGCCGCCGTTGCCGCAGCCAAAACTCTCCTTCGCTCGTTAATAATCCTTTCCCTAAAACTTTGCTTAGTTCAGTAAATGCCTTGCCTTTGGCGTATCCACGGTGGTTTTGTTGGAGAACATGTTTAAAAAAAGCAGGGTCACGAGAGAAGACAATATCCCGAAACAAGTGCAACCTAAAGGTATCCCCACAAGCTGAAAAACCATTGTGAATAAAAGCTAGCGGGTCTTTGGCAAACCGAAGTGGAGTAGCCAGAGGGATGAGGCTGGGCTGGTAGTTGGGACCGTAGGCATACAAATGGACAAAATTTTACTAAGGCTCAAAGTTATCTCATTATTTTATTATTGATTATACCCACCAAAAAGTAAGTCAGGCTACCAAGATTGGGGCTATATTGGTATACTACGCAAATGCAGCCGTAACGCAACTGGCCAATGCCTTCACTCTCTTTCACACCACCTGTTTGTTTAGGAATATCGGCTGGGTTGATAGTCAGAACAATAATACACATAATGAAATAACAATGGGTAGGCTCGGCTTATCGCTACGGGATGTACGGGCGACGTAAAATGGAGTTATACCCTCAAAACAACCTCGGGGGTATTGGCTACTACCAACGATACCCTCTCGCTGGCCTACAACACCTCACTGCTCGCCGCTTGGAGCGCGGGCGATACCCTCGCCCTCACCGCCGCTTGTACCTTGCCCAACTGTGGTGCCTCTGCACCCTCCGCAACGGTAAAAGTGATCAAAAAACAAAGTTGTGCCACTGTGCCTACTGAAACTAATTGCTTGGTGTATATAAAAGCAATGAACTTGCAAAATCAAGAAACCACTACATTTACTCGTCTCAATGGCAAACTACAACCTATAACACTATCAGTAGTTGACTCGAATAGTATGCCAATATCAAATGCGACCTATCAATGGTTTTTTAAAAATCGCTTAATTTCTAGCTTACCAGTAATTAATACTGATTCAATTGGTAAGTATAAAGTGATTGTTACTAGAGATGGGTCAAATTTCTGTGAAACTTTTGTTTCATTGTCGGCAACACCTTGTAGCCCAATCCCCCAAGAAGGAGTATGTGGTACTACACCATCAATCAATATTCAGGGAAATTGTGATAATGGGCCATTTCTTGAAAGCCTAAGTATCAACGATACCTTTATTGCTGCCGATTATCCCATTGAAGTGATAAGCATTACAGGTGGAAATGTTTCAACAGGGTGTTCGGGGACAGGTTTTATCAAACTTAAACTTTTTGATGTAGTTTCTAACGTA
Source organism: Runella sp. R0.1_18 (assembly GCF_057652155.1). Lineage (NCBI taxonomy): Bacteria > Pseudomonadati > Bacteroidota > Cytophagia > Cytophagales > Spirosomataceae > Runella > Runella sp. R0.1_18. Next base: position 223,983 of record NZ_JBYFCK010000012.1, on the reverse strand, counting down.
GAAGTCCAATTTAATGGAATCAAACTCTCCACTTGTTATCAATTGGTATGTGGAAAAGTAGAAACTACCTATGACCCAACTTCTAAAAATATCCTAGAGATAGATGACATTAGCTCAAGTACAAAGACTATTTATGCTGACTTGCAAGCTTTCTTAAAAGTATTCTCTGGAAGTCCAGAAGATATAAAACGTTTACAAAGCTTTCAAAATGAGCTGTTAAATGCAAAAACACAAATAGGTAACGAGGCACCAAACTTAGTTGCAATTATTGATAGTACTTCCTACTGGGTGAAAGAGTTACAAAATAACCCTAATGCTTGTACTAATTCATCCGTCAATCCTTCAAGTAGTAACCTTAGAAACAAAAGATTATCTGCTTCTATTTGCCCGATTGACCAAATCATTGACCTCAGTAACAAATACAATATTGAAAGTCAAAATATTCCTTTGAAACCCTGCGGAAGCGAATCAAGCGGGCACGCTACTCCACAGGACATAGAATTAGACCCAAGCGATTACCCATTAAATCCAACTAATTATAAAAACAAGTATAGTAATGATAAAACAAAATTAAGGTACTTACAGTTGATTCAGGGAAAACTGGCTCACCAGATTATTGAATGGGATTACTATCTGACACGTAGTGTATTAGGCAATAAAGTTTATTTAGAGCGTTCTATACCACGTTCATCTGCCAAAGGGAACACAGGTTTTGCCGACATTGTCAATGAAACTACGGGTGAAATCTTTGAAATAAAGCACGTATCAGGCATTGATTCTGGCAATGTGCAAGTGAATCGTTATGTTAAGTTCTCAAACATTCACTGCCCCATTACCCCTGCATGGAAAAGAGGTACTCAGTACAATGTATATGCGAATCGAAGAGTTTTTCCTTGGCCTTTTGACCCCACGAAAATACTTGTGGCAGAATTAAGTAAAGTATACCAAAACGGTGTAATTTCGTATTATTTCCTAGAACGAGAAAATTGGCCTCAATATCGCCCAGTTTCTTTGCCTGTTGGTGTAAAAGAAAAAGTAGAGGAATTTGTGCAAAAAATGCGGCTTCAAAACTTGAGTCCATCATTGTTAGAACAAGAAACAAGGCGATTTTTGCAGGAAAACCCCAACGTTGTCTTTTATTTGCAAGCTGCTTTGGGAGTCACTGCTGCGGTTATTTGTGTTGCAACTGTTTTGGAAGACATCGCCACCTTGGGGGCTGGCCTAGCCGATGACCCCGCAAGTTTTGCCCTTGCCTATGAATTGGTCAGGATTGCTCAAAATTTACCAAAGATTGCCTCACCTGCGGGAGCAACTGGAACTCGTCTTATTTTAGTCACTAATTAAATTTCATTCATATGTGGTCTAATAATATTAAATACTATTATCAAGGTATAAGTGAAAGTTTTTTATATCAATTGGATTTGCAATTGGGCAAAGAGTTTAAAAAGGTTACAGGATATTCAATTCCTAAAAAAAAAACAGTAGTAATACCACATAGTGAATCAATAACAAATGATTTTTCCTCTCAATCTTCTTCATTTATTGCAGCAATAGTAATTGTTGTTGAAGGTATTTATTCCAAAATTGCGTGGAAAAATTTAAAAGGTGATACCTTTATCAAGGTAAGTGACGAAGTGACCGAAGAAGACATTAAGTTTTGGTGGGAAGAATTAGATATGGAAAGAATGAAAATAGCTCTACAGGCTTACGCAGAGCCTGTTAAATTTCCTTTTTCCATCAAGAAAAAGCGTTTTAAGATTACGTACTATCAAACATTTGATTCTGAAATGATTTTTACATTTTCTTTCTCAGAGCAAGAAACCACCAAAAAAGAAATAGAGGAAGGGATTGATAAAATTGTCGAAGAGTGGAACAATTCGTCAATCTCATCGGAAGATGAAAGGATGCAGATAGAGCATTTTGTAAATAACAATTTACAGTTATCAAACAAAATTCAATTTTCTTTTGATTTTCGTGATGCTATCATCGATGGATTAGAATTTGTTGTAAAAAAAATTAATGAATCTTCATTGCCTATTAAATCGCTTAAAATAGAACCAATTTAATGTGTATAGTTTTCTGATAAGGAACTCGTTTAATTTTAGTCACTAATTAAATTTTATAAATATGTGGGCTGAGTATATTAAATACATTTATCGAGAAATAAGTGATAGCTTTTTAAATCAACTTAATTTACAACTAAATGAAGAATTTAAGCATTTAATTGGATATTCAATTCCTGAAAAAAAAACAGTATTACACCCCGAAGAAGCAGTTAAGAATGATACAAAAACTATGTCATCATCATTTAAAACTCTTGTAATTATTGCTGTAGAAGGTATTGATGCGAAAATTGCGTGGAAAAATTTAAAAGGTGATACCTTTATCAAGGTAAGTGACGAAGTGACCGAAGAAGACATTAAGTTTTGGTGGGAAGAATTAGATATGGAAAGAATGAAAATAGCTCTACAGGCTTATGCAGAGCCTGTTAAATTTCCTTTTTCCATCAAGAAAAAGCGTTTTAAGATTACGTACTATCAAACATTTGATTCTGAAATGATTTTTACATTTTCTTTCTCAGAGCAAGAAACCACCAAAAAAGAAATAGAGGAAGGGATTGATAAAATTGTCGAAAAGTGGAACAATTCGTCAATCTCATCGGAAGATGAAAGAATGCAGATAGAGCATTTTGTAAATAACAATTTACAGTTATCAAACAAAATTCAATTTTCTTTTGATTTTCGTGATGCTATCATCGATGGATTAGAATTTGTTGTAAAAAAAATTAATGAATCTTCATTGCCTATTAAATCGCTTAAAATAGAACCAATTTAATGTGTATAGTTTTCTGATAAGGAACTCGTTTAATTTTAGTCACCAATTAAATTTTATAAATATGTGGTCGAAAGATATTAAATACTTTTATCCTGAAATAAGTACTAGCTTTTTAAAGCAACTTAATGTGCAATTAAATAACGAATTTAAACTATTGACTGGGTATAATATACCTCTCAAAAAAATAAGTCTAAGGTCCGAAGACACGGTTAAAGATGATATACAAACGATGACTTCTTCATTCAGAGCACTTGTAATCATTGTTGTTGCGGGTATTGATGGAAAAATTGCGTGGAAAAATTTAAAAAGTGACACCTTTATCAAGGTAAGTGACGAAGTAACCGAAGAGGACATTAAGTTTTGGTGGGAAGAATTAGATATTGAATATGCAAAAGAAGCTCTTAGCTCTTATGCCGAACCTGTTAAGTTTCCTTTTTCCATCAAGAAAAAGCGTTTTAAGATTACGTACTATCAAACATTTGATTCTGAAATGATTTTTACATTTTCTTTCTCAGAGCAAGAAACCACCAAAAAAGAAATAGAGGAAGGGATTGATAAAATTGTCGAAGAGTGGAACAATTCGTCAATCTCATCGGAAGATGAAAGAATGCAGATAGAGCATTTTGTAAATAACAATTTACAGTTATCAAACAAAATTCAATTTTCTTTTGATTTTCGTGATGCTATCATCGATGGATTAGAATTTGTTGTAAAAAAAATTAATGAATCTTCATTGCCTATTAAATCGCTTAAAATAGAACCAATTTAATGTGTATAGTTTTTTAGAAATACGTTATAAATATTTCTAAAAAAATAAAATGTATAACCCTCGTTCATTGACATTTTGAGAAACACGAAAGTGTGAATCGAGCCCAAAAATTTTGCTTGTAAGAGAGGCTACTCCAATACAATAGTAGCCTCTCAACAAGCAAAGGTTATGTACCTCCGCAACGGTAAAAGTGGTCAAAAAACAAAGTTGTGCCACTGTGCCAGTAGCCCGAACAGCCTCTATCTGTGACATTTACATCAAAGTTACCAATGCACAAGGACAGGAAGTTTCTAAACTTACTCGCGCTGCGGGCGGTGGTTTCCAACCCGTTACGCTCTCCTTGGTAGGATTAGCCGATACTACCCTGCTCAACTTCCCTAACCTAACTTACCGTTGGACTGTACCAAGCCCCCTAACCCCCAATGGGGGAACCACTTACGTAACGTCGGTTATCGGTGATTATAAAGTGGTGGTTAAGAGCGGAAATGATAGTTGTGAGGTGTTCTTTACCCTCAGCGGTACACCTTGTGTAGTAAGAGACTACAGCACCGCCACTTGCCAAAACATCAGCATTAATGCCCCTACCCAAGGCAACACTTTGAGTAACTTAGCCGTAGGCGATAGCTTCAATGCTGCCGACTACACCGTAACTGTGACCGAGGTAAGCCCCCAAACCCCCAATGGGGGCTTTACAGGCCGTGGCTACGTAAGTGTGCTGCTGCCCATGGGCGTTACCCAAAACGTGGCCGTGACTTTCGACAACATTGCCATCAACGACTGCTACGAACTCGTTAATGGATAAATTGAACTCGTCGTTGACCCTAATAAGCAACTTCTTGATGTCGACGATGCTTGGGAAGGAATGCAAGATTTATTGGCTCAAACCGAGGCTCGCATTGAAACTGCCCAAACCTCCATTGATAAAATTTTAGCCCTGAATAAAAACGCGACAGCAAACAAACAGGCCATACTCGACGAATTGGCCAAAATCAAACCCACTATTTATTCCCTTTTGGCTGATGATTGTCGTACTCAAGCCTTTAAAGACTCTATTTTAAGAGAGTACAATGAGATGGTTGCTTATGCCCAGTCCCGTAATGCACGACTGGCCGCCACCAGTGCCGACAACCCTATCACAAAATACCTCACTTCGTGGGCTGAAAGGTTGCTTACCCCTGTTTTAAAGTGCGTGATTGATAAGTCTAACTTTCCTCAACTTATCAATTTAATTGTTCAGGAAACAGAGTATAAAAAATCTCTTTTACGGGTCAACTCAGCTGGTGTAACGGGAGATACCAAGTGCAATTTGCTCTTTGTAGAAGGCTTTGTCCATCAATTCTTTGGCAACCTAGATGCCATTGGCCTTTCAGAAGCTATTGCGAAAGTCGGAGTGGACAAATTAAAAGACTTTTTAGAATACATTAAAAATTGCTCTAATTCCTCTGTTACAGGCCAAAGCTACTTTGAAAACTGCTTATTGAATGAGCCTCTTCTGATTAGACCTACGGTTGACGCTTTTCAAATGACAAAAGGACTCTACGACGTTGTCAGTACATCGGTTGGGGAAGCCTATAGTTGTGCCTGTTGGGATCAAAACGGTGCGGCGGCCTCCGTAGAATGTGCCCATATTAGGGGGCAAATAACAGGATTTGTAGCCTCTGCTGTTTTGGAAGAAATATTGACAGGAGGTGCCGCTTCTACCTGGTTGGCAGTAAGAGCCGCAAGTATTGCCAAAAAATCTATCCGAAAAGTAGAAGCGTTGGTTGTAAATGGGAAAACCATTCTGACCAAAACCAACCTCAAAACAGCTGATTTTAGAAAGTGGATAAACAATAAATCTGCTGATTTAACGGAAGTTGTTAAAAAGGCTTTGGGGAAAGGTAAATTTGTAGCAGAAATTACCCAAGAAACTATTGACGAAATTTTCAAAGGAAAAATTTCAAAAATCCCGCCCTCAGAGGGACAAACACAACCTAGTTTCAAAGCAATAGGAGTCCATCATAAGTTAGCTATATCAAATAGAACGGCTGGTTTTGTAGAAGGGGATGTAAGAATAAGTAACATAACACCTGTCGATGCTAATGGTATTTATCAAGCTAAAGTTGAAATATATCATCCAGATCTGATTCCTATCAATGGCACAGGCTGGAAAGTAAAATATAACCAAGGAGGAAAATCTACTTTTTTCCCAGATAAATGGAGTCAAAATAAAGTACTTGAAGAAATTTAATATGCTTTTAATAGAAAATCTCTTCTAACAGGTAATAAATATAAAAGCTATACATCTAATGGTATTGAATTGCATTTTTATTTAGATTGCTCTGGCAATGTAAGTACTGTTCTTCCAATTTATAAACCTTAAATTTCATATTATATGAACTTTGAAATAAAACTAACTAAGAAAAAATTCGATACAGATTGGGGTTTTTTCATGGAGACTAGTGATTCTTACAAGGGATTAGGAGAACTTTTTTGGGATTATACAGATGTAAAAGATATCGAAATCCTTAAAATTGGTATTGAACAAACCATTACAGGAAATTGGGAAGAACCATTGCCATTATCCTTTGGTAGTGGTATAACGACTGCATTTGTTCACGCTGAAAAATCCTATATACACAATTATGATGGAGAGTTCCTAAAAATACCTACGGAGAAATTATTGCTATTTTTAAATATTTGGCTAAATTTTATCAAACTTTCTCAATCTATATAGTCACAGGATTTCAACTTAAAGGAAGTCCGAAAGGTTATGTAAACCCATAGTCTGTGTCTTCCCAGAACTAATATAAGAATGGGATTTTATGAAAAACAAAAGAAAAAACAATACATTGTATGGTTGATGGGAGTTGAAGGCAAACTTAGTGGGCAAGCACAGAATATTCTTAGACAAGCAAGATTAGGCCAAATATAAATAGAGAAATTTGGTGCTTTTAATCAGTAAGAACTGAAATTCTTATAAAACAAGGAACAACAACTGTTGACTACAAAATTCTTACAGAAGCTGAAATTAGAATTTTAGCAGAAAGACAATTTGATGCAGCACAAGTACCTATGGATCTTAGAAAGGCTTATTATTTAGAATGGAACAACTATAGACAAAAATTAACTAAATTTTAATATGAATACTAATAACATCCCCCAACAATTACATCTTTTGATTCCATTTGCTTCAAAATGGGGTATAGAGAATGATGGTATTAGGGACTCAATGATTTATAATTGTTCCATCGAAGAATTAAAAGAAATCGTAGATTCTCTTAATGACGAAAACATTAAAATTATTAATAATTGGCTAGGAGGTACAGAAGCTTTTTCACCCCCTTATTCAAAGGAGTATATAGCATTTACTTGTTATATTATGGCATTTGAATATGCCAAAGCCAGGTTAGAGAATTTAGATAAATAGGTAACTCACTATATCAGGTGTTACTATACAAAATAATTGGACAATTGCCAAACCCGTGGTCTGTGTCTTCACAGACCTAATCTAATAAGTGTCTCAAACCCGTTGTACATGGTGTTCAAAGACCACTGCGTACCCAAAATAAATAGCCCCCGCGGCGTACCGTGTTTGTAACTACTATACCGTTCATTGACATTTTGAGAAACACGAAAGTGTGAATCGAGCCCAAAAACTTTGCTTGTAAGAGAAGCTACTCCAACAAAAAAGTAGCCTCTCAGCAGGCCGTGGCTACGTAAGCGTGCTGCTGCCCATGGGTGTTACCCAAAACGTGGCCGTGACTTTCGACAACATTGCCATCAACGACTGCTACGAACTCGTTAATGGCAAAATTGAACTCGTCGTTGACCCTAATAAGCAACTTCTTGATGTCGATGCGGTTGAAGAAGCTATTGCCAAAATTGAACTCAAAAATTTAGATGAACTCATCAATCGTGCTATCGACCGATTAGACGTTTACAGCGGTTCACAAAATGATGTTGATGAGTTTGCTAAAATTTATAGTGACATTGAGAAAATAAGAGCTAAAATACAGGCAAGTACAGAATTACCTCAAGAGCTTAAAACGCTTTATTTACAGGAGATTGACAAGGCGCTGGCTAATATTCAATGCGTAGCTACTGCTGCTCCTAGCTCTACTCCAAATGGTCGAATCGCAGCTACTACAAGTGGGTGTTCTGTAGCTTCTATTAAAAATGCCCTCTCTGAAGTAAGCAAAGCGTTGGTCAACCCTTGGGGTTACATCCTTTCTAAAGGTGGAGCGTGTCTCAAAGGTTTCGCACTGGATTTAGCGGGGCAATATATTGTAAGCTACGCTGTACGCTCTATGATGGGGCAACCTTCTGATTTCGCCACAATTTATCGAGAGGATATTTCAATCATGTCGGCAACTGCCGCTTGTGGAAACTCCGTTTTGGAATCTATTCGTGGGAAGTGCGACGTATGCGATGCCGTTGTGTCTGTCATTGTCGGTATGGCCGATGATATTCAAAAACAGTACAACGAGGGCACGCCAATCGAAAAAATCAATTATGTCCGCACCTTGCAGGCAGGGGCTTACGCTGCTTTGGGAGAGGTAGTTGGAAAGTATGTGGTGGCACCCTTGACTACTGCTGTAGCAAAACATGGAGCGGTATTGGTTCGAAAAGCCTTTGAAGATAAACTCAAAGTCCCTAAGCCAGTTTGTGATGTTATTTTCTCAGGGTCTTTATGCTTTGTAGCAGGGACCCCTATTCGTATGGCTGACGGTAATTATCGGCCTATTGAGTCAATTAAAGCTGGCGATTTGGTATGGAGCCGTGATGAATTTACGAAACAAGAAGCAGCTCAACGTGTTCAAAAACCTTTCAGCAATACGGCTCGACGTTTGGTCAAAATCATTGCAGGAATAGATACGATTTTCACTACCCCCGAACACCCGTTTTATGTGGAGAACAAGGGAATGACCCAAGCGCAACTTCTCCACAAAGGTGATTTGCTTAGTACAGTGACTCCTACAGAAGCTTCCTTGGCTTTACTACCTCATTTAGCTCGTAGCGGTATAACGGTAGAAAACATTCATTTACTCGACACTACCGTTGCAGTTTACAATTTTGAAGTCTCAGATTTCCATACCTATTTTGTAGGTAACCAGAGTATTTGGGTGCATAATGCCAATTGTGGGCCAACACTCATTAAAAAAGCAGCAAATGGTGGTTTGTTTGATGAACTTGAAATAACTACTTTCAAAACTGCAAGACTTGTGAGTAAAGATTTTATGACAGGACATCATATTCCATCACAAAAATTTATGACGAGCCTGAAAAGTAAGCCTGAATATATGACTGACCCCAATTTCAAAAAAATGGTAGATGATTATAATCCAGATCAAGCATTTGTAATTATGATGGAAGAAACTGTACAGGGACAAAACAAATCCAGACATGGAAAAACACTTACGTATGGCGGATATAGTAGAAACCCAGGTTATTTATCTATGTCACCTAAACAAGCTCTAAATTTAGACATTGATAATCTTCGTGATATCTATAGACAAGAAGGTCTATATACAGACGAAGTAGCGAAACAAATAGACTTATTTAAGAATAAAGTTTTACAACAGTATCCTCATATTTTCAAGTATTAATTAATTTTTTAAATAATTTTACAATGAACCTAATTAATTTAGATACTCTAAAAGAGAAGCTAATAAATTCAAGAAAACTGTCCGAAGATATTGATTTTGAAATTTATGAAGAAATATTCAATCTTGAACAAGAGCATAAAACAATAGCTCTTGTTGAAATATTGTTTTATGGGTTTGACGATCAGAGTGAAGATATGGGAACGCAAAACTCATTACTTAATTACATAAGAACAGTATTGAATAACTATCCAATTGAGAAGCAACTAGAAACGCTTATAACAAATAAGAGTTCTTTTTTTCCTCATGCTGAAAATTGGTTTTTATCATTTCTTTGTAAGTACATAATAGAAAAAAACAATTTACACATAATATTAAGTATTTTCAATAGATATTTAACCATTAATAATAGTATTTATTTATTAAAAAAATTAATAATTTTCGCTGATGATTTACCATTTGAAGAAATAAAAAATAATATTAAATATCTTTTAAAAGAGATGAATTAAATAAAATATGTCATTATGCTTAGTATTGTCCAAAAGTATTATTGCATATGTCATTTAAAACAGTTATTAAAAATTACAACCCATCGTTCATTAATTTTGCTTTCAGCACATTCAATAATTCATTTCATTTAACCATTTATTTATGTTCAAACACCTTGCTGCTTTTTTCATTATTGCTGTTTTATTTGTCGGCTGTAGCTCCAAATCAGAGGAGTGCGTTGCCCCACCATTGAAAAAAACCTAGTCGGTACGTGGAAAGCCGTCATATTAGAAGATGGAAAAGCCACCGATGGTAGGTGTCTCTCACTTGTGTTAAGTAAGTATTTAGAGGCTTCCAGTCTAGCTAAGTCAACAAAAAGACTAGAAGTCTTTCGATAATTATCACGAGGCAGAGCCTCGCGCTACCAGGCATTACGCGCTCAGGAGGGCTTATGGGCGATTTTAGGGCAGTTCTTCTTGTTTCTATCCCTTAATTAAACCCACCCAAAAGTAAGTCAGGCTACCAAGATTGGGGAGGGTGGGGTTGAAAAAGACCAAGTATCTTTGCAAATTACCTACTGGAAATCAATTGATGCTTCCATGCGCCTGTTTGCTTTGTTTTTTATTTTTTCGCTTTCGTTGGCAGCACAGCCCGTGCTGACCATTACTGATGCCTCCAAAGCCAACGCCATTGCTCCCTATGTTTATGTGTATAGAGACGCCACGCACAAGCTGACAGTTGACCAAATCGCAAAGTTCCCGTTGGACTCGTTCAACATGCTGAATCAAAAAGAAGTGGTTCAGTTTGGCTATTTCTACGATAAAATCTGGCTACGGGTTGAAGTAAAGAATAAAACAATCGAAGAACTATATCTCATTCATAGTTATCGAGGGTTTCGTCGGATGGAGGCCATTATTTTTGACGAAAATGGTCAAAAACAGGCGTTTCAGGCAGGAGAGTCAACCCCTTCATTATACCAGCAGGTACACCTAAAGCCTCCCGTTTTTCCAATCGGTCGTACACCGTCAGTCGTTTATCTTTCTATTGTTTCCGACAATGCCCACGGAGATTTTGTACATATCGGTGGTTTGGAACAAGCGCTTACGTATCAACGAACAAACACCACTTGGCAAAGTTTTTCAGTGGGTATTTATGCGCTCGTGTTTTTGTATGCCTTTATTTTCGCGATTCGCCTTCGTGACTCTTTAATCGGCTGGTATGCCCTGTTGATGTTGAGCATTATCTTGTTTTACCTCGACTTTTACAGCTTTTTAAAAATAAATACCTATTTCAATACGGCGTTTGCCTACTTGCTTTGCTGGTCGCTTTTTCATGTTCATCTTCTCAATTTACATTCTTACTCCAAAATTTTTTATTGGGCTATATTAGGTTTCAACGGGTTATACTACGCAAATGCAGCCGTAACACAACTGGCCCAACTGGTTGAGCCCTCGTTTATCTCGCCCCTTTTTCTGCTTCTCCTTTGGCTCAAATTAGATTGGGGAGGATTTATTTTGTTGGTATTATTTCTTTTATTAATCAGTCTGATTTATGTAGCTATCAAAAACCTGAAACAAGTCTGGCTGTATGCCATTGCGTTTAGCATTAGCCTTTCGGCCATGATTATCAGCATGTTTGCGTTGTACAACATTGAGTGGCTGCCATATACTCCCTACAATAATTTCTTTGTTCCGGGCACGTTAATCGAAATCATTCTTCTCGGTTTTATTCTCGCCGAACGAACCAACCAACACCGCAAAGACCAGGCCCGCACCCAACAACAACTCATTGTGCAGCTTCAGGAAAACCTGCGGCAGCAAAACAAACTCCTGCAAATCCGTGACGAAATTGCCCGTGATCTGCACGATGAAGTGGGAGCTACCCTTACTGGAATTGCCACGTCGGCCAAGGTGATTGAGAAGAAAATGGGGCATGAGCAGGAGGAGGTCAAAGCCGTATTAGGCCAAATGACCACCGATTCACAGGAGGCTATTCATACCATTCGGGATACGATATGGGCTTTGAATCCTGAAAACGATGCACCCGACAAGTTGGTGGAAAAGATGAAATCGGTGGGTTTTAAACTGCTTATGCCCCACGGCATTGCGTTTGCTTTTGAGAATGAAGTGCCTGTTTTGCAGTTACCCGTTTTTTCGATGGAACAGCGGCGAAACCTGTATCTGGTCTATAAAGAAGCCTTGCACAACATCGCCAAACACAGTCAGGCGGCTAACGCTCAGGTTCGCATTTTTCAGCAAAAGGCGGATTTACACGTCCGTATCTCAGATGATGGAAAAGGTTTTGATGCTGCTCAGATTCAGGAAGGCAACGGCCTGAAAAATTTTCAGAAGCGGGCCAAAGAAGGGGGATTTGAGGTAAAGGTAACGTCGGAAGTGGGCGTAGAAGTAGAAATTATTATTCTGTTTAACCACAAAGTTCACCATGAATAGCACAAAGAACACAAATAGACAGAAATCCACAAAAACTGATAATCAACATGATTAGCCTCGTCATATTTGAAGATAATAAAGCCCTGCGCCAAAGCCTTTCCCTGTATTTTAACCATACGGAAGGCGTCTATCTGGCGGGTGCTTATCAGGATGCCAACGATGCCGTTGCCAGAATCCGTAAACACCGTCCTGATGTGGTGTTGATGGATATTCAAATGCCAGGGTTATCGGGAATCGAAGCGATGCAGCGCATCAAAGCGGCTTATCCTGATACTAAAGTGCTGATTCACACTATTTTTGAAGATGACCACCGCATTTTTTCGGCGGTTTGTGGCGGGGCGTCGGGCTATGTCCTCAAAAGCCCTGACCCGGATGAAGTTCTTGAGGCCATTCAGGATGTGTACAGGGGCGGCGCTCACATGTCGCCCGCCATTGCGCTCAGGGTGATGCAGATGTTTCAGAGCCAGTTTGTACAAGCCGAAGCTACGTATATCGAACTCACAGAGCGGGAAAAAGAAGTGTTGACTTGCATGGTTAAGGGCATGAGTTACAAAATGATAGCGGATGCTTGTTCGCTAAGTTTTCATACGGTTCACTACCACATCAAACACATTTACGAAAAACTCCATGTCAACTCTGCGCCCGAAGCCGTTGCTAAGGCCATTGAGCAAAGGTTGGTATAAACTACCAAAATTGGGGATGCGTCAGCGCGTAAACAACCAGTAATTTTGGTGAAACAAAACCAAACATTACTATTATGAAAAAAGCACTCCTTACCCTTGTTGTATTTTTTGGACTTATCGTTCCCAGCTTTGCCCAGTCCAATTCCACTGCCGAAGTCGAAGCGGCTCTAAAAGAGTTTTTGGGTGAATATTCTGTTTCGGCCTATAATTTTTTCCAAAACCGCCTTACTGACGATTTTCGTTATAGCAATGGTAGTGGATTCAGTACGCGTGAGACTGTTTTAAAGAATAATGAAGGCGGTAAAGGTGTACAGAGCAGCGTGTCTGATTTGAAGATTTTCCGTTCGGGTGATTTGGCTGTCGTCAGTGGCATTCATCACTTCGGTACAGCACAGATTTACTTTACCTATACCATGCTGAAACAGGTTGTCAATGGCTCACCCAAATGGATGTTTGCCGCCTCGCAGCATACGCCCCAAAAAGCTAAATAATGGCGGTGATAAGTATAGGTATCTATTAGGCAAGTGAGAGGTAAGTAGTTTTTTACGCCTCTCACTTTTGGTTTTAAGTCAAATTCTTTGGTCTAAAACCTAATTCCATCTACACAGTGAACCACCTCCGACAATACCTCCACGCACAGCCTGAAGTATCGGGCTATGAAGAGCAAACCAGCGCCTTTGTGGTGGCTCACTTACGACAACTAGGCATTCGTACGATCCATCAGGGATTCTCCATGCACTCGGTTCTGGCCGAAATTGAGGGAAAGGAAGCGGGAAATACGATTTTGGTTCGGTGTGAATTGGATGCTTTACCGATTCAAGAACTCAATACTTTTGAACATCGTTCGACGGTCAAAGGTGTGTCGCACAAATGTGGGCACGACGGCCACATTGCTATCTTACTTTCACTGGCCGAAAAACTCGTTAACAATCCGCTTCCCAAAGGCAAAGTAGTGCTGTTTTTTCAATCCGCTGAAGAAACGGGTGCAGGTGCAAAAGCTGCCATTGAATCGGGTATTTTTAACGATTATTCCATTGATTATGCCGTGTCTTTGCACAATTTACCCCAATTTCCGTTAGGTTCAATCATCTTAAAAAAAGGCATTTTTACGCCTACCGTCGAGAGTTTGAACCTCCAATGGCGGGGAAAAACGAGCCACGCTGCGGAGCCTTCCCAAGGCATTAATCCCGCCAATGCCATTGCTCGTTTGGTTCAATTTATCAGACAATTACACAACGATGATAAGTCGTCTCCAAGTTATTTTGTAACGACCCCTATTTTTATCAAAATGGGAGAAGTTGCCTATGGTACCTCTGCTGGCTATGCCGAAGTAGGATATACCTTTAGAACGTGGGAAAGTGCTAAGTTTGACTCATTTAAAGAGTTGATAGAAAATGAAATAGCGTCGATTTCTGAAGAAGAACAGTTGGGGTTTGAAATAGAATGGGTAGAAAGTTTTAAATCAAATAATAACCGTTCGGGTGTGATAGATGAGTTGAGAGAAATTGCGCTTATTCGCCATTTAGAGGTCATTGAGCGGGAAAAACCCTTTGATTTTGGGGAGGATTTTGGCCTTTTTACGGATACGTTTCGGGGCGCTATGTTTGGAATTGGTTCGGGCGAAAATTGTTGCCCGCTTCACAATGAACACTATGACTTTCCTGATGAACTCATCCCAATCGGCTGTCAAGTATTTTATGATTTTGTGCAACGAAATACCTAAACGATGAAAAAATAGCCAAAAATTATCGTCAAAATATGTCTATTAATAAAGCATCTCTCCGTAACTTTAAGGCGCTCAATCAATGTTTAATGTTAACACTTGACGTCCTTGAAAAAAATCTATTTATTGCTAATTATGCTCAGTTGGATTATCACCAACGGCTTTGCTCAATCTTCTTGTAATTGTGCCCTGACCATCTCGGCGGGAGGAATTTACCAAAACTCAAAATTAAAAGTTCAGCCTGGTCAAACGGTCTGCATTCAGGCTGGCCGCTACGATGGTATTCGTTTGGTAGGCTTTGTGGGGACTGCGGCAAATCCGATTCGAGTCGTGAATTGTGGTGGTTTGGTAAGCCTTGGTTCGGCGACAAGCAATTACGCTGGACTCGAAATTTTGGATTCGAAATTCCTTATTATCAGTGGCTCGGGGGATAATGCCATTCCTTACGGTTTTAAAATTGACAGGTCTAAATCGGGCGTTTCGGCGGTATCGGTGGGAGGTTTGAGCAGCAACTACGAAGTAGAACGGGTAGAAGTGGCAACGGCAGGTTACGCTGGCTTTTTTATGAAAACCGACCCCGCCTGTGATACGATGGCCAACTCCCCTAATTTTACGATTTACGACGTAAAAATTCACGACAATTACATTCACAACGCCAACGGACCTGGTATGTTTTTGGGGAGTGGTTACTCAAGTATCACTGGAAGAAGTATCGTTTGTAACGGACTAACCAAGGTAGTTTACCCCGCACAAACGTACGGAATGCAGGTGTATAATAACCGAATCGAACGAACGTCTAGCGCAGCGATGTGGGTTAATAATGCTCCAAACGCCGATGTACATGATAATATAATGCTCTATAACAACTTGGGGCCTGTACCTGCGGGTTGGCAGGTTGGTGGGTCGGCGGCCTGTGGCTGTGATTATACAATTACGCAGGCGGGTACGTACAACAATTGGCGTTTAGAAGTCGCCCCAGGCAAAAAAGTGTGCGTGCAGGCAGGTTTGTATAACAATCTTACGCTTGAAAACTTCCAAGGAACATCTACTGAACCCATTCGTTTTGTCAATTGCGGGGGACAGGTAACCATTAAATCTACTTCGTCGAGTAGCACTGTTCAGGTCAAAAAAAGCCGTCATATTGTATTCAGTGGAACGGGAGATGCGGCCATTCCTTACGGTTTTAAAGTTACGAATGAAACAACGGGGGGAAGTATGGGCATCGCTGTGGGGGATTTGAGTTCAGACGTAGAAGTAGACCACGTAGAAATAACAAAAGCGGGTTTTGCGGGTATTATGGCAAAAACCGACCCAAGTTGTGACTCTACAACGTGGCGTTCTAATTTTACGATGTACAATGTAAAAGTACACGATAACTACATTCACGATGTAGGCGGGGAGGGGTTGTACATCGGCAATTCTTTCTTTGGTGATGGTATGACGGTTACCTGCAACGGCGTCCAAAAACAGGTTTACCCCCACCTCATTTACGGCCTTGAAATTTACAACAACCGTATAGAGCGAAGCGGAGCGGAAGGGTTACAATACGGTTGTGCTCCTGATGCCAAGGTACACCATAATTGGATGAAAGATACGGGTATTTCGCCCTTTGCTAATTATCAAAATAACGGACTTCAAATTGGGGGAGGTGCTGGTGGCGAGTGTTATAACAATACCGTTTTGAACGCTTCAGGGATGGGGATAATCATAGTAGGGCATTGGGGGAATAATCGTTTGTATAACAACGTCATAAGTCAAGTAGGGGGCGATGGTATTTTTTGCGATGAACGCAATGGGTCACTTTCAGGCACGTATGTGCAACTTATCAATAATACAATTTCTGGAACGGGACGTGACGGGATTCGGATGTATAACCAAATTAATACCAATCTCATTGCCAACAATGCCATCACCAACTACGGAACTTCTGGGCCTGCTCCTACCAATGGATATGTAGGCCAAGCCTTTGCTTTTCAGCAGGGTGCAACGGCGACTTTCATGAACAATTTTACGTCGTCAAACGCAGCGGCAGCGGGGTATATTGACTTCACGAATGCCAATTTTGCCTTGACGGCTACTTCCCCGTTGATTAATGCAGGAGTGGATGCTTCGCAGTGGGGGGTAATTTCTGATCAGGCAAACCAAGCTCGCCCGCAGGGAAGTGCCTACGACATTGGGGCCTATGAATTTACGCCTCAATCAACCCGTCGAGCAGCTGAGTCGTTGGCTACTGAGGAGACTTTGGAGGTCCAAACGTTTCCTACCCCTTTTCAAGACCAAGTGACCTTGAAAGCCCCCGAAGGAACAGGTATTCAACAAGTGGAAATTTATACCTTACAAGGCAAACAAGTACGAAATATTTCGCTTAGTAATGCACCGAATACATATACCCTCCCAACTTGTGATTGGAGTACAGGAGTGTATTTGTTTATGGTACTTACCAACAAAGGGCACTTCCAAGGAAAAATGATGAAAAACTAGTACCTCAAGGGCTCTTCGCAGAAGAGCCCTTTTTTATGAATAGGGTATCAACTCTACCTTCAAATACCCGCCCGTCGCATTGGGTGGAGTGATGACTTGAGGAATACCATTAACAATGTCGAGGGTTGGCTTGTGCGTATGGCCAGCCAAAATACCGAGCAAATTGGGACAAGAGAACACTTCTTTGTGAAACTTCAAAGTAGTCTGCGAATGACCCGTTTCAGGCCAGCGTTCGCGGCGTTCGAGTTGGTAGTTTTTATCATTTTGAGCGTTCCATTTTGGATGGCCACAGCCAAATCCTAAGGAGCGTTCAGGTGCATAAAGTGGGATATGCAACATCAAAACAAAGGGCTTCTTCGTAGCGGTTTCTTTTTGAAAAAAAGCCAGTTGCTCAGGTGTAATTTGGTAAGTAGAGTTGTCGAGGGCCACAAAACGCACGCCATTTATTTCGCGAACGCTCATCAAAGGGTTGTCGTTTTGGTACATTGAACGAAGCCTTTTTTGTATCCAAGTTTCTCTTAACGAATGACTTGAGCCTTCCATACCTTCGTAATGCCAGTCGTGGTTTCCTGTCACGTAGAGGTGGGGCAGTTGGGCTTCTTTTAACTGAGTGGCTACCCATTCTACAGCCGCTTCCGACGGAAAACTGAAAATGTCGCCTACCATCGCAAATAGCTTACTATCATCTTGTTTGGCTATTTCGAGGGTTTTACGGAAACTCTCTTCTGGATTTGTAGCTGTTCCCGTTTGGAAATGGAGGGTTTGGTTATAGGCTTTGGCCATTCTTCCGCTGAATTGCTGAAAAGGAACGCCGCGTTCATCGTCTTTAAACAGGTGCGTATCAGCCAACATTGTGATGTTAAAACGCTCTTTGATGGCGGTGTGGTAAAAACGTACAATGTTTCCGTCAAGGGCAAAACTGCCTCGGTTTGACTCGGCGACAAAATGCGGAGTTTTCAGTCCAGCTGCTCCCATGAGGGTTATTCCGCTTTTTAGTATGTCCCTTCTGTTCATTCTGGTATGTTATTAACAGGGTTTTGGTTCGGGTTGTGAGCAACCTTTAACACATGTGGTTGGCTCGTGTTGAGGGTTCATCACAAGCTGAGGTGGTAGCTAGAATTGG
Organism: Runella sp. R0.1_18; assembly: GCF_057652155.1. Taxonomy (NCBI): domain Bacteria; kingdom Pseudomonadati; phylum Bacteroidota; class Cytophagia; order Cytophagales; family Spirosomataceae; genus Runella; species Runella sp. R0.1_18. The sequence goes on along the minus strand of NZ_JBYFCK010000012.1, from coordinate 205,845 downwards.
CTGATTTAGTCTTTGTTAATGGCTAAATAAAGCCTTTTGGCTTCCTCCAGCGCCTTGAAAATTTTTGCGCGTTCGGTCGATAGCGACTCCATTAAACTGGGTTTTTGACGGAACAATCTCAGGGCTTGCCAAAGCTGTGACAGTCGTGCGAGTCGATCCCAATACCAAAGCACGAAATAACCCAAAAATGGCAATGACACGGCAAAAACGAGCGTCAACCAGTTGTTTTTCAATAAAAGATGGGCTAGGTAAATTTCTACGCCGTAAAAAATGGGGAAAAACACGATGCCTACTGTCATCATTATTGGGGCGCGATAACTGATGTCCGACGAAATAAGTCTGGCAATTTTAGAAGGCAGAATGTAAGGGATGTAGTTGGTAACTAACCCCAGAACATAAAAAGGGAAGCCAAAAAGAAGCGATAACAGAGCGCTCCCGATACGCCCGTAAAGACGTTTGGTTTGGGTAAAGATACGGTCAGACAAGCGGAGCTTTTTTAGGGAGTCGAGGTAGTTGGTCATTCTGATTTGCAGAAGCTTCAACTGCTCAGGATGGTGGGTTTCAAAGTATCGAATGGCAGTAATCAATTGTTTGATTAACCCAAATTCGTGCTTTTTTACTTTACGGTTCAGCTGCAAATCGTCGAATAATTGGTTTTTATAGAGTTTTTCAACTTGCAACACCAAGCTATCTTCTTCGGCATCTTCGGTGATTATCACAGTTTCGGTCAGCCGTTGTTGAATCAATTCGGTTAAGTTTTCGACAGCTTCAAACGAGTCGGGGTGATAACTCTCTTTAAAATCGCTGACTTGAATAGGCGCTCCAATGTTGATAAAAACCTCCGAACGAAAGTGCGTGGGGTCTGAGTAATTAAGGCCAATGGGTACAATCTGGATACCTAACTCAAACTGATTTTCGGCTTCGGCACCGAGAGCAATACGGGCTGTTCCTGTCTTTATTTCTCGCAAACGCCGTTCGATTTCGCTAGTCCCTTCTGGAAAAATCATGATTGTGCCTTTCGCTTCTAAATAATCATAACAACGCTGAAACGTACGTTTGTTTAGTTCGGCAGGCGAAAGAGTACTATCAGCAGTGTCTTTTTTACGGTACACAGGGATGACATGAAAGTACGAAAAAATGGGCCGTGTAAAACGGTTAAAAATGCTTCCATTGGCAATAAAAGCCACTCGCTGTCGCACGATAGTTGCCACAATTAAGGGATCCATGAAGGTATTTGGATGGTTGACGGCCAAAATAAGTGGGTCTTTGGTTCGATTCAACTTATCAAGTCCATCTACCTGAAAACGCCTAAAAAACACTCGAAGAGCGACTTTAAGAATAAATTTCAAAAACGTATATAAAAGCATAGCGGCAAGGGCTTCGGTTTTTGCTCAAAATACCACTTTTCGTTTAATTTTATAAAAAATGGGTTATTTATGGGCTACTTTCCTTGTCGCTAGCTGCTCTATTTACTTAAACCCCTTTTCTACAATCTTTCTGACAATTCCATTAAAGGCACTTGTAGGGAGTAACCACCGCAACAAAAGTAGCATTGATGATTGTGCACTCGAAGGGTAGCGAAGTTTATAAGACGAATCGTTGGCGGCTTTATATATTGTTTTGGCAACTGTGTCTGGGCCTGGAGCGTTGATGTACGCATCGGCTCCATTTTTGAAAGTTATTTTTTCGTACGAATCGTATTCGTCAAATCCTTTTTGGTCAAACAATACCATCGACGTTTCTAAAAATTCGGTTTTAATCGCACCAGGCTCAACATTTTTTACGCGAATATTAAACGGGCGAAGTTCGTACTGTAATGCCTCCGCCCAGCCTTCTATAGCCCATTTGGTGCCGTGATAGACGCTATAAATCGGAAACGTAATGCGCCCGCCCATGGAGGTGACGTTGATGATAGTTCCTGCCCGTTTTTTGCGGAAATAGGGTAAAATCTCCCGAACGACGTTCATAACCCCGAACACATTCGTATCAAACTGTTTCTGGACTTGTTCGGGTGTCGATTTTTCAAAAATGCCTATCGCACCGTACCCTGCATTGTTGACAATGACATCAATTCCGCCAAAGTCGGCGATGGCATGCTGTATCGCTTTTTGAATACTCGTCGAGTCAGTCACATCAAGGGCATACAAGCGGACATTGGCTAACGTTGTGAGTTCGTTTTCTTTTTGGGGGCTGCGCATCGTGGCAGCCACGTTCCAGCCCTGTTGGGCAAAATACTGTACCGTAGCTTTTCCGATGCCAGAGGAGGTTCCTGTGATTAAAACTGTTTTTTTCATTTGATTTTATTGTTGTTTGTGAATTAATATTCATTAAATGGGTGAAAAAAATACGATTTTAGCTAAATCGCATTTTACTTTATCATAATAATTCTAGGCGCGAATACCGTCCCAAAGCACACTAAAAGTCATTTCCCAATCGCTACTTGAAATAGGTTTTTGGGTATAAATCACTTGTTTGGCTAGCTCATTAAGCATTCCGCATACAAGCGTTACGAGTAGTTCGGGGTTCGCATCTTTAATAAGGCTTTGCCGCTGCCCTTCCAATACAAGCTGATAGATAGGCGCAAGAGCTTGGTCTTCTTCATTCCGCGTGGTGTCATCTTCTTGGAAGTAAGGAGAGCGAAAGTATTGTTCTAAAAAAGCGCCATACTCTGGGTTTTGAATGTTGTTTTCCAGAAAGTTACGCGCCATTTTTTTTATTTTTATCTTCAAAGGCTCATCGCCCGCTAGCTCTTGAGTGAGGTCGTGGGTGTTTTCGCGCATTAAGTATAAATACAACTCTCGAATCAACTGATTTTTGTCTTCAAAATAGATATAAACAGTTCCCGTCGCTACCCCTGCTTCTTTGGCTAAGTCCGACATTTTGAGCCCAGCGAGTCCTACACGTGTAATCATCTTTAGGGCTGTTTGTAATATTGCTTGTACTTTGCTTTCGTCTTTGGTTCTCATCGAATTTTAACAATCCTTCGCTTGCGTTTTATAGTAATGCAACAAAAGTAGATGAATATTAATTCAATATAACAAATATTTGTGAATTATTTTTCACTTTTGGAGGCTTTGATTAATTCATAAGCACGCTCTACGTCCAAATCGCGGGCTTTTCTGACATCTTCAAAACGGTACTCAATGGGGTAGTTGGGTTGAACCCCGTGGCCAATGTCGGCTCCAGGAATGTTCAGTACCAACTTAAACACGGGAATGCGTACTTTGGCTTGCGTATGCGGCAGGGTCAGGTAGGGGGAAATAAACGCATTACAGCCGTGGCGCCCGCCGCCCGTTTCGCGGCCTATCACTACCGCCCGAGGGTTATACTGTTGAATCATGGAGGGGAATATGGCCGCAGCGGAAAACGACCCGCCATTGGTGAGCAAATAGACCTGTCCCTTGAAACCATAGCGACGGGTAGGTTTTTGAACGCGCTGGGCAGAACGACTACTGTGGCGACCGTCGGGAAGTTTTTTTGACCAAAAATAACGCGTAAAAAAGCGTGGAAATTTGTGCCCGTAATAGTGTTGGTACGAAGGACGAAGGGTGATGGCCGCCGCCGTGTCATAGACAGTGTAATTGGAATCGAGGAGATACGACATCAAATTAATACTTGCGTCTGATTTCCCCCCACCATTGGCCCGCAGGTCAATGATTAAGTGTTTGATATTCTGGGTTTTTAATGCCTTGAAAGAACGGCGATAAAATCGGCGGTAACGGTCGTCACTAAAGGTGTTGATGTCCAAAATAGCCACTGTGCTGTCTTTTTCAGATTGCTTCAATGTGCGCAATTTTGGGTTGGTCTTGACCATCAACTTGGGCGTTGCTACGGGTGTTTTTGGTGGTTGATTGCTGGTAGGTTTGGCAGGAACGCTGGCTTTTTTTGTAGGTTTGGGTGGTTTATTAAAACTAAGTTTAAGCCCCCGTTTTTTTCCTAATGAATCTTGTACGGTGATTTCAAATGTTTCTTTATTTCCGTACAAATAGCGATAAAAACCGCCAAAATTGCCGTTGATTACCGTTGTTTTAAACGTTTGATTATAACCGTCGGAAGGAACAAGTTGGCGCATTTTTGCAATAATATCAGCCGCAGGTTGCCCATCAATGGAGACCACTTCGGTGCCAACGACCAGGCTAGTGTCGTCCGTTCGGTTTTGGAGAATACGAAGCTTGTTTTCAACGTAATACAGACCCAAAGGAAACTCTTTTGGTTTGTTTTTTTTGATGTATTTTGAATACCCTTTCGACGGATAAATGTCGGTATGACCACAACGGATGTACGAAAAGATGGGGTTGACCGTGCGCCGAAACTCCAGCTCCGTCATGGGATGGTCGAGCAACTTTTCTGTTTGGTCAAAAACCCAACGAATCGAATCAGGGGAGGTGTAACGATAAATACCTGGGTGAGATTCTTCCAAAGCATGACGCATGAGCTTAAAATCTTGCTTTATTTGTTCGACACTGTAGGTTGTGTCAGGAACATATTGGCGACTGCACGAACTGAGTAGGAGCAAAATTCCAAACAGGGAGAGAATGGATGCGAAACGGTTTTTGGGGGCCATAATTGTTGTTAATATTCATTGACTGCTTTACAAAAAAATACATAAATTGCTGGAAAACAAAAAACCTATACACTCGGTTTGATTTTCCATAAACCATAAACAAAAACGTATAAGGCTATGGCACGTCCGAATCTCGACCTGATTGCCGCTCTTCGTCGAACGGCCCGCAAGATTGAACAAGGCTCTCCCTACCAATGGGGACACATGGGGAGCTGTAATTGTGGAAATTTAGCGCAAGAAATTACCAAGCTCACCAAAGCCGAAATTCATGCCCATGCCCTTGCCAACGGCAGGGGAGATTGGAATGAGCAACTCAATGACTACTGCCCTACCAGCGGACTTCCGATGGATTTACTTATCAATGAAATGATAGAAGCAGGGTTGGATTCTGATGATTTGAAGCATTTGGAACGACTTTCAGACAGGCGTATTTTAAGCCGTTTGCCCGAAAACAAACACCATTTACGCCACAATTTCCGCGACGATGTCGTGTTGTATATTACCGAATGGGCCGATATGCTGGAGGAACAACTTTTGAGTACCATAAAACTTCCTCAATTTACTTGGGAAACGGAAGCCGTTTATGTTTAGTAAAATAAAAAAAGGCAAACCAAAACTAGCTTGGTTTGCCTTAACATAAAATAGAAACAGTGGTTATTTCTTATCCCACCACACTTTGGAGGTATATGAGTTGCCGTTGGCAAGACGCTTAACGGCTTCGTCATAATTGGTTTTGTTTAGCAAAGTCTCACGCGACGAATAAATGGCGCGGCGTGGAATTTGGCCGTTGGTCGAGCCCAAGTTTGGCCCTGCTTTTAAGGCAGGATAACCCATTCTACGCCATTCGATAAAAGCTTCGTACGAACGACCAAACAGCTGAATCCATTTTTGGGTACCGATTTTTTCCAACTTTTCGTCTTTACTCAAACCCGTAAATGAAAGCTCCTTTTGAAAATCAGCAGGTACTGTGGTGATATTGTATGGGTTTTGCGCCAAAGCAGCCCTTACCCCATCCTGATAAAACTTCTCTGCTTGGTCAGGCGTCGCACCCCAGCTTTCGAGGGCCGCTTCTGCTTTGTAAAAACAAACATCTGAGTACGACATGGCCAAACATGCAATGGCTGGACTGTAAGCTTTGTTGAAAAACGTGGTTTGTGAGGCAGTTGAGTAGTCATCTTTGATGATTGTTTTCAAAAGTTCGTCCGTAAGTGCCACACCGATTCCTTTGTAAGCGGGGGTGCCAGCCTTCACCGAATTGACCGTGGGCTGGACAAGGCGAGCAAGGCGTGGGTCTTTAGTGTTTACCAACTGCGCTACCAAAGGAGCTGCCAAGTATTTGAGGTCGGGGCTACCTGCTAGCCAATGATTCAGCACAGGGTGAACGTTGGCGTTGGTAGCGTCGTTAAACGTTGGCACGGCTGCATTATCGGTATTACTTTCAAGTAGGGGTTGACCCATGGCTTCAGTAACGGTTTTTTGGGCTAAAGCTGCGTCAGCGTAACGGATACGCATCCCAAGGCGCAACTTGAGCGAGTTGCCGTATTTTTTCCACTGCGTAATATTGCCTTTGAAATAATAATCGGCTGACCCGTAGCTATCGTCGGTTGGGGTAATTTGAGAGAGCGCCGCGTCCAAGTCTTGTATCAACTTTTTATAAATGGCATCTTGCGTATCAAACTTGGGTTGATTGTTGACCGCATCTACGCCCAAGGCAGTTTCGGAAAAAGGAACGTCGCCAAACAAATCAGTCAAACGTTGCCAAATGGAAATCTCAACAATCCTTGCAATGGCTAGTTTGGTACGTGCTTTAGGATCATTTTCACGCCCTTTGAGCAACTGAGTCCTGATTTGTGAAATGTTCCGAATCAGGGCATAGTGATCGTTCCAAAGGTTATCGTCGGTTTGTTGGATGTACCTAGAACTCGAAATAAGTACGCCACCCGCCCAGTGCTGTATCCACGAACCAAATTGGTTGTTGGGGTATTCGTAGCCTTCCGAAAAAGCGGCATCTTTTTGGGCCTTGGACAAAATGAGCCCTGGGTCGATGGTGGAAAGGGTGGTGGGAGGCGTATTGATTTTTTCAAAATCTTCGGTACAGCCTTGCGCCATAAAAAGCGCGCCCATCATCATAAGAGATTTGATTTTTATAGATTTCATGAATTGAATGTCGTTAGTGGTTAGAGTTCTAAATTCAAGCTAAAGCCAAAATAACGTAACAATGGCAACGAGGTGGACTCAAGACCTAGCGACGAATTGTTGACGTTGAACGACGAGGCTTCTGGAGCGTAGCCGTCGGTTTTGCGTTGTAAGTAGAACAAATTGCGTCCATAAACGCCCGCGCGAATGTTGCGGAAAGGGGTTTTACTGATGATTTTAGACGGCAATTGATAGTTGAACGTAAGTTCTCTGAACATGACATAACTTGCGTCGTTGAGCATTTCTTCTGACACAACGTTGTCTTTGTCGGGGGCAATGACGTTCCAGTAGTCTTGGGCTCTTACTTGTTTGGTATTGGCTTGGCCAGTGCTTGTCCAAGTCCCATCGGCGTTTTTCTGTGCCACCACCCCATCGGCTACGTACGACCCATCGCGGCCAGGAAGGGTCTTTTTGATGGTTCCGAAAACCAATTCTTCACGCAAACTTTGTGAAAATATTTTTCCACCTTGGCTTACGTCCATCAAGCCAGATAAGCTGAAGCCTTTGTAGCGGAAGGTGTTGTTAAAGCCACCAATCCAGTTGGGTAATGCACTTCCAATTTCGTACAACAACTTCGCATTGGTTTTGAGCGGCAAACCTGTCGTTGGGTCTATCAAACGATTGCCCTTGTCGTCGCGCAACCACTGAAAACCGTTACCGATAATGGTTCCGAATGGCTTGCCTGGGGTGGCGATAACTTGTACGTTGCGGTCGTCGCCCAATAAGAAAGTCGAAACTCCTTCGGCCAATTCAACGACTTGGTTGCGGTTGCGAGAGAAGTTGAAAGTGGCATCCCACGAGAAGCCTGTTTCGGTCCGCACGGGCGTACCTGTGATGGACAATTCAATGCCGTGGTTACGAATTTCGCCCGCATTGATGCGGCGTGACGTGAAAGTACTCGATGGAGGCAATGGAATATTTAGAATTTGATTTTTGGTACTTGCGTCATAGTACGCAAACGTCAATCCTAAACGGTTTTTGAAAAAACGTGCTTCAAGACCTAATTCAAGGGATGTTGTTAGTTCATTTTTGAGGTTAGGGTCTGGAATAATTGAGGTAAACGACCCCAAAGGCTGCCCGCCGTGTGGTGTTTGATCGAGCGAATAGTTACCTGTCAATTGATATGGGCTTCCTGAGCTTCCCGCTTGTGCCCACGAAGCACGAACTTTTAAGAAGCTGAGGGTCGAGTTTTGGAGATTAAGGGCATCAGTTACGACCAAGCTACCGCTAACAGCAGGGTAGAAAAAGGAGTTGTTGGCGGGCGAAAGTGTGGAAGACCAGTCGTTTCGTGCTGAGAAATCAACAAATAAATAGTCCCGAAAACCTACTGAACCTGCGGCATAAACGGAATTGATGGATGATTCTGAGAGGTTGAAAACGTAAGAATTGATGAGGGTGTTGTTGATGGAATACAAATTAGGGGCAATAAACTCTGTACCCGTATTTCCCGTGGTACGGGCATAAAACTTCTGGTGGTTGGCACCGAGGTTGAGCGACAATGAAAAATCTTTTGACAATTCAGGGGTCAACGACAACAACACATCGCTGTTGTCTTCGCGGACGCGTGTCACTTCTTCAATAATATCTCCGTTGCGGTTTTGGCTTTGGTACGTACCTTTTTCGCGGTAGCGAAGACGTTGGTCTGTATAAAAGTCGGTACCTGTTTTGGCAGTCAAACGAATCCAGTCATTAAACTGATAACTCAATTTTATCAAACCAATCAAACGCTGACGGTCGTCGGAGTTGCGGGTATGGTCGCGTGTCCAATAAGGGTTGGCCGTTGAAGAGTTGGTGGCGTACGTTTTTTCCAAACCAATAAACGGGGTGGTGCCGTAGCCTAGTTGTTTGCTTACATCTTCCGCCGTCCAAGTCGAGTTTTCCAAAATGCTCATCGGAATGGAGCGCGGCTGGCTGATCCAAAGATAGGCAGGATTGTCGGCAGCATCCGAAACCGTCGGGCGATTGTTGCCCCGCTGACCGATGTAATTGGCTTTTACGTCAAGGTCAAGCTTGGGGGTAAGTTTTGCCATAGTACGAAGGCTAATGTTATTACGGTTGAGGGTATTTCCTGGGGTATAACCGTCGATTTTGGTATTTCCAAACGATAAACGATAGTTGACATTATCGTTTCCGCCTTCAAGGCTAATGTTATTGGCCATCTGTCTTTCTTTGTTGAAAAACGTTTGGAAAGTGTTGGGTTGAGGGGTTAGGCTCAATACATTTCCCCATTGATCTTCGTACTGTTGTCCTTCCATTTTTGCTCCCCAGCTGGCACGGGTAAAACGGTCGCGTCCGCCACTCATTTTGGGAATGCCTTGAATATTAGCGGCTTTTGCGGCTGCCCACGTGTAAATTTTGCCATCGTTGCCTCGGAAGTGCGTAAACGTACCGTCGAGCCCTTGGCCGTATTCATCTTGGAAATCAGGTAAAACTAGCGCGTCTCCGACCGAATAATCAATGCCGTATTTGATGCCTACGCCCTTGCGTGATTTGCCCGATTTGGTCGTAATCAAGATGACCCCGTTGCTTCCGCGCTGACCGTAGAGGGCTGCGGCATTTGGCCCTTTCAAAACCGACATCGTTTCGATGTCTTCTGGGTTGATGTTTGAAATACCGTCGCCATAGTCTATTCCTCCCCAGCGGCTTGGAGAGTTTACGTTGCTGTTATCCATCGGAATACCGTCGATTACATACAAGGGCTGGCTATTTCCCACCAAAGAATTGGCACCGCGAATCACCACCCGCGACGAGCCACCTGCGCCGTTGCCCGCGCGCGTCACTTGTACCCCCGCAATTTTTCCTGCCAATGACGTGGCTACGTTAGCTTCTTTGGCTTGAGCAAGGCTTTCTCCATTAATTTCTTGAATCGAATACCCCAAGGCACGTTTGTCACGTTTGATACCCAAAGCCGTCACAACCACTTCACCGAGGGTTTGGGTGTCTTCGTTTAAGACAAGGTTGATTTCCGTTTGGTTGCCAACCACTATTTCTTTTTTGATGTACCCAACAAACGAAAATACCAATATTTCGGAAGGTTGAGCGACAAGGCTATATTTCCCTTCGCCGTTGGTAGAAGTTCCACGATTTGTTCCTTTGACCAATACACTCACCCCCGCCAAAATCTCCCCTTTGGCATCGGTGATGGTTCCTGTGATAGGTTGCTCAGTCGCGAAGGGCTCTTGGCTAACGGACGCTTTTTTCTCGATGGGTTGGGGTAAGGCTCCTTGCTTTAAGATAACTTGTTTCCCCGCTACCTCATACGAAACCTGCAAGGGACTAAGTAGCGATTCTAGCACTTTGCTGAGGGGTTCGTTGACGGCATTTAGGTTGACCTTACGCTCCGACTTAATGAGGCTAGGACTGTACAAAAATTTGACCGATGTGAGCTTTTCGATTTTTGTTAAAACCGATTTGACCGATTGTTCATCGGCTTTAAGGGTGATGCGTTGCTGAAGCAACTCTTGGGCGAATGTTTCGCGGGCGTAAGATACACCAATCAGTAATACTGACAGTAGGAGCAGGGTACAGGTTACACAAACCGTCCGCATCGCCAAACTGCGTAGTCGTAAAGGATTTCTCATAGAAGAGGGATGATTAGGTATTAAAAAATGAATATAAAGAGTGGAACTAATGGCAACCTTTGGAGTAAATAACAATCTGAGCATCAATGGTTTCTGAGGTGGCGTCTATTGCTTGGCAAATCAATTTGATTTTTTGTGAAAGTGATTCCTCCGAAAGTGAAGCCGTGAGGGTGCAAGAGGAGAGCAGCTCGGCATCATAAACGATGTGGATACCGTATGCTTTTTCAATGAGCTCTAACACCTGCGGAACGGGCGCTTCTTCAAACTCGAATGCTGGCAGGGGTATAGGCTGAGCCAAGAGCTGGGGCTCGGGTACCAAGGTCCGCGCCAGTCGAAGTTCTTGCCGATTGAGCGTAATTTGTTGGTTAGGAGTCAATACAATTCCTTCTAGTTCGCGGTTGCTCAATTTTTGGGCTTTAGAGGGGTCGTTTTGGGTAAATACCGATACTTTCCCCGTCTTTACTTGGACTTCAACTTGCTTGTCGTTGGGATATGCTTGTACCACAAAACTGGTACCTAAGACTTTGGTGACAAGCTCGTTGGCATACACAAAAAATGGCGAATTTGGCTGCTTTTTGACCTCAAAAAAGGCTTTTCCCGACAAATAAACGCTGCGATTTTTTTTTCCAAAAAAATTATCAAAACTCAAACGACTTTTGGCAAAGAGGGTGACTTGCGAGCCGTCAGGAAGCTGAAAATGGAGGGGTTTGTCGCCCTGATTTACTTTCTCGATTTTTGACTCATCGAGGGTTGCCACGTACGCTTGGTAGGGTTGAGTGCGGCGTTGAAATGACTGCTGCCCCCACCAGCCGATACCTATCAAACTTAGCACACTGGCTGCTGCCACGTACCGAATCCACGGCTGATTCCACAGCGAGTGAGTAGGCGTTTCCTCTTCGTCATGCAGTCGGTTGGTGGCCTGAATGCGCGACAACAACATCGCTTCTGTTTCGGGGGTGAGGTAGGTACGGGTATAATCGTTTAACCCCAAACGTACGGCTTCAAGTAATTGAACTGCCTTGTGCCATTCTTCTTGTTGGGATGGATTTTCGGTTAGCCAGCGATTCCACCAGTCGATTGAAGCAGGGGTGGGGGTAAGTTGGTGCTTTAAAAAAGCATCGTCGATGACAAAATCTGCTGCCGAGTAAAAAGCGTATTGGTTTGGCACAGTGTTTAGGATTTTTGTCCGTAGATGACCAATCCCTCACTTCTATACTCACTTACTGTTAAAAAAAACTTGAAAAAGATAAAAAAGAGAAGGAAGCAGCCAGCTTCTTAATTTTTCGACAGCCCTAAAAACCAGATTTTGAGCAGATTGCCGATTCATGGAAAGGAGTTCGGCGATTTGGGTGTATTCCATATTTTCCACAAAACGTAGTCGTATGGCTTCCTGCTGACGCGGGGGGAGTTGGCTAACAAGGCGTTTGATTAACTGTTCCCGATCAAAAGTTTCCTCTTCTTGCATCAGGAGCTCATCGCTCGAAGGCTCGGCCCAGAGGTCATCAAAATCGGGTTGAGAAACAAACAAATGCGGACGTTCGTGGCGTTTGAGAAGGTGTAATATGCGGGTTTTGAGGGATTTAAGTAGGTAATACCGCACATTTTCTGGAACCGTAAGGCGTGTTTTTTTTGCCCAAATTTCGGCAAATACATCGTGAATGCAATCCAAGACAAAAGCCTCAGAAACAGGTACTAAACTAAGTCCATAACGATACATAGCTCTGACGTGAAAGCGATAAAGCTGGGTGTATGCGTCGTCGTCACCTTGCTGAAAATCCTGCCAAAGTTGTTGCTCGTCGATGGGGGTATCCATGTTAATTCTTTGGGTAAGGAAATGGACTAGCCGCTGAGGTACGGGTTTTAATCGTCGTCTCAGTGGCTAGTCAATCCTATTGTTGGGCTACTTTTTTCCCAACGAAATCATATTGGCAAACAAACGGTAAGCGCCAGGTACGCCCGCGGGTAATTCGCGGAAAAATACGATGCCTGTGTAAATGAAGTGACCTTTCCCGTATTGGGTATAAATCAAACTTCCTTCTTTGGCAGCTTCGCCTGTGTCGTTGGCCGAGAAAAGTGGTACGTAGTTTTTGTCCCATTCTACGGCAAAATAGATTCCGCGTTCTTGTATCCAGCCTTCAAAATCTTTGGTTGTTATTTTATTAGGTGTATTCAAAATCGGGTGAGCAGGTTGTAAAATCCGCATTTCGGCATCTTCTTCCGTCACGCGGTCGCGGCCAACTTTGAACGGATACGGCCCCATTTCTTGTACTTTGAGTGTATTTCCAAAACCACCCGCCGTTACGTATTGAACCACCATTGTACCTCCATTTTTGACGTATTCCATCAGTTTTGGTTGAAAATATTTGATGCGCTCCTCGGTGTTGTAAGCCCGCACACCTACTACGATGGCATCATACACTGACAAGTTTTTGTTGAGAGAACCTTCGTCGAGCAACGTCACTTGGCAGCCCATTTGGCGCAGTGCCGCAGGAACTTCGTCGCCAGCCCCCGCAATGTACCCAATGTTTTTTGCCTTGTTTTTGATGTCCAATTTTACCAAAGCGGTGGTTGCACTTGGATAAATGGTTTGGGTAGGAATGTGCTTGTATTCGACCGAACGAAGGCTGTACGAATTTTCGCCGTTGTCAGTTTTGGTAATCACTTTGAGCTTGACGTCGCTTTGTTGTGCCGATGGGAATACTTTGACCGAAACTGTTTGCTCTTGGTACTTTTCGCGCATTTCAAACGGCAATTGCATAGGCTCTACGCGCCAGCCCGTGGGTACGTCAAACGTCAACGTGCCTTTGACATTGGCGCGGTGGGCTTTTACGACAATGTCCACTGTTTTGGGCTGATTGTCAGCAAAAACATAGACTTTTTCCGAAACGTTTGCGGTGGCTTCGGGGCGAATTTCAAACGGTCGATAGACTTCGCCGTCCACAGGGTCAGTTGATTTGTAAACCCAAGGTTTGGTAAAGGTGAATTTTTGACCACTGATTTCAAAAGTAAACGCCGTTTGAAGCGTAGGAATGTTTTCGGGGGTTGATAATTTTGATTGGTCGTCGATTTGGAATGCCCCGTCTTTGATGGGTTTGACCAACCAATACGGCTGGCTTATGGGCGTGTTGGCAGGTACTGTAGGCGCAAATGAAAACACCGAAAGCTCGTTATTTTTCATTTCCAACGTCATGGTTGTGTCTTTTGATGCCCCAACAAACTGCAAACGCGTTAGTTTGATGGGAAAATCGCTGCGCTTCACCACACTTACTTTCAGGGACGCACGGTCGCCGACAGCCACGGAATAGTCCGTTGGGTTGGTTTCAAACCAAAGGCCAAGGCAATTTTGGAGCAGCACTTCCACTTCGGCCTTTTTTTGTTGTACATACAGGTTTTTGGCGTCGAGTTTGTCCAATTCTTCGTAAATCTTTACCAAAACAGGTACCGATGAAGCGGGGTAGCTCACGTTATAATTTCGGATGGCTTGGTCGATAAGTTGGGCAACTTGCTCGCTGCCTTTGACGCGGCTCCAAGTAAGGTCAACGCCGTCAAATACATCTTTTTCGGCAGGGACACCGTCTTTGTGTAGCATAAAATCGACGCGGGCATTGCGGTTGGCACCTGAACCAAATCCTTGGCTTTTGTGCGAACTGCGGCTTTCGGCGGCAATTTCGGCGTGCGATTTTCCGATAAGCGGGTTATAGCCGCCAATGTCAACGGTGATGAATGTACCTTTGTCGGTCGGTTTTTGATTGTTGAATCCAGGCGAAAATGAGTTCCAAACGATGCGTTTGGGTTGCCAAGTTTGTACTTCTTTTAGTTGTTCAGGAAATTTAGTTGGGTCACCTGCCATTTTAAAGGCAATTTCTGCCAAAAATGCCGAAGAGTTGTGGTGACCATGCCCTGCGCGGGCATCAGGCGGAAAGCGCGTGATAAGCACGTCGGGTTGATTTTTACGAATGTGATATACGACGTCCGACAGCACGTTGTTTTCTCCCCAAAACTTCAAGGTTTCTTCGCGGGTTTTTGAAAATCCAAAATCGTATGCCCGCGAGAAAAGCTGCTCTGCGCCGTCAATTCGACGGGCGGCCAACAGCTCTTGCGTACGAATAATACCGATGTACTCGCCTTGTTCGGGGCCGATGAGATTTTGGCCACCATCGCCACGGGTGAGGGCAAGGTACTGCGTTTTAACGAGCCTTTCTTTGGATAAATAGGTGAGTAGTAGGGTGTTTTCGTCGTCGGGGTGGGCAGCAATGTGCATGGCACTGCCAACGACGTTCAGTTTTTTTAGGTTCAGTAAAATTTCACTTGAGGTGAGGGGTTTTACCTGGGCATGGATGAAGTGACAAATTGTGATAAACAACAAGCAATGAAAAAGAAATAGGGGTTTTCTCATGGTTTAGACGGTTTGCGAGTATTTTGACAAAACTACAAAATCTAAAGAAAAGTCACACAAGACATTGAGTAGTGATTTGAATTGAATTCTAATAATCATCTAATGTGGTTATAAGTTGGTTCTAAGCTTAGGTAAATACATTTGTCACAGTCAAAAACAAACAGCTGTGAATCAACCTAATTCATTAACAACTATGAAAACCATCCACCACTTAATACCAATTGTTGCACTAGCTTTTTTAACAAGTAGCTGTGTTGTTGTTCGTCAAGGAGAAGTAGGGGTAAAACGGAAATTGGGAAAAATACAAACAGCTCCCCTGAGCGAGGGCTTAAAAGCGTTCAATCCGTTTACTACGCGGATGATAAAAGTTCCAACCCGAACCATGAACATTGAGGTGCGTTCTCCGCTTCCGTCAAAAGAGGGGCTTACTGTACAGTCAGATGTTTCAATTTTATACCGTGTTTTGGGGAAAGATGCGCCACAAATTATTGAGAAGTTGGGCCAAAACTACGAGCAAGTCGTGATTCTTCCCGTTTTTCGTTCGGCAGTGGCTGATGTGTCTTCCCGTTTTTATGCAAAAGACATGCACACGGGTCAGCGAGCGGCTATTGAGATAGCGATTAGAGACCAAATGATGGCGCAACTCAAAGACCGTGGTTTTGTGGTAGAATCAGTCTTATTGAAAAGTATTGTACTGCCAGCAGGGCTTGCCAAAGCAATTGAGGATAAATTGGAGGCAGAGCAAGATGCGCAACGAATGCAATTTGTGCTTGATAAAGAACGACAAGAAGCGCAACGTCGAATCATCGAAGCAGAGGGAATCCGCGATGCTCAGAAAATAATAAACGAAGGTCTAACACCCATGTTGATTCAATTCAAATCAATAGAAGCATTCAATAAATTATCAACGTCAGCGAATTCGAAAGTGATTATCACTAACGGTAATACCCCCATGTTGATTGGCCCCGATAAGATTCAATAAAGTTTAATGGCTGAAGTTAGGTTAGACGGGACGAGTTCTTACTTGTCCTGTCTTTTTAATAATTAAACAACACTGATTATGTCACCTTATGTATTCTCAGGACTCGGGAGTGTGGCTTATGCACTCATAAAATCGGATGGGCAAGTAAGCTCGTTAGATTCACTAAAGGCCCGTTATATTTTACTCGAACAAAAACCGCATGGTGTACAGGCAATTAATACTTTTTTGCTCCGTGAACACAGCAATGCTACAGTAGATGAAGCGTATTATCTGGCAATGGACTGCTTTAGAAAACACCGAGAAGCCTTGACACCCGAAGTTAGAGTTAAATTAATTGACGTCATGGAAAAAATTGTGGAAGCAGATAATAGAGTTTCACCAAAAGAAATCAACTTTATGGAAATGTTTAAAGCTGATTTAGGAAGGGTTTAGGTCAATCTCATTTCTAATAAACTTCTAATTGGTCAACAATCTCATTTTTACCCTTATTATATACATTTGTTGATTCTTACAAAAGCAGATCAAAAGATATATGAATCATACACCACAGCTTCTTTTGGTAGAAGACGAAACTAAAGTTGCGGCTTTTATTAAGAAAGGACTTGAAAAACACAGTTTTGCCGTCGAAATAGCGGAAGACGGGCGCGCGGGTCAGCAGTTTTTTGACCAAAGTAGCTATGATTTGCTCATTTTGGATGTAAACCTACCTCACATGGATGGGGTCGAATTGGCGACGTATGTGCGCACAAAAAATCCGAATGTACCTATTTTAATGTTAACAGCGCTTGATACCACCGCCGATAAACTGGCAGGGTTTGATGCGGGGGTAGATGACTATCTAGTAAAACCATTCGATTTTATGGAACTCGTCGCGCGGTTAAGGGCTTTGCTCAAACGTTCCCAAAAATCAAATGACCAACCCACAAATCGATTAAAAGTAGCCGATTTAGAGTTGGATTTAGACCAAAAGTTGGCCATTCGCGGGGGCAATACGATTGAACTTACCGCCAAAGAGTTTGCTTTGTTGGAGTATTTGATGCGAAACCGTGGGCGGGTTGTTTCAAAAATGGACATCGCCGAGCAGGTTTGGGACATAGATTTTGATACAGGAACCAACTTTATCGAAGTGTATATCAATTATTTACGCAAAAAAATTGATAAAGAATCTCCTACTAAACTCATTCATACAGTGGTAGGAATGGGCTATACCCTGAAAGAAAAATGACCATTCGTGGGCGTCTAACGCTGTTATTTACCGCTGTAGTTTCTACGCTATTGTTGGTGTTTTGCGTGGTGATTTATTTCCTCTCAGAACGCCATCGAAGCAACGAGTTTTATGAACGTCTCAAAGCCGAAGCAACTACATCGGCACAGTTGCTGTTTGGGACAGAGACAGTTAGTCCAGAGTTGTTTAAATTGCTGGATAAGAATCATTTAACCGTTTTGACGGAGGAGGAAATTATCATTTACAACGACCGTGACTCGTTGGTGTACGAAAGTGGTACTGATTATTTGCAGGTGACAAAAGCGCTTTTGCAAGAGGTTCGGGAAGAAAAAGAGGTTCGTTGGGTGCAAAAGGGACGGGAAGTGGTTGGGGTTTTGTTTGTAGATCAACATAACCACCTTGTGGTGCTTGCTTCGGGCGTTGATATTTATGGGTTTAGCAAAAATCGTAATTTACTTTTGGTGCTTGCAGTAGGTTGGTTGTTGGCTAGTTTTGTGGTATTTTTTGTAGGTTGGGTTTATGCTTATCGCGCCTTGCTGCCACTAAAAAAACTCATCGGAAGGGTCGATCAAATTTCGGCCAATCGGCTGGATTTGCGGGTAGATGTCGGCAATAAACAAGATGAAATCGGGCAATTGGCCGTGCGTTTTAATCGGATGTTGGATCGGTTGGAGGAGGGGTTTAAACTACAACGCGCTTTTGTCTCGAATGCCTCCCACGAGCTCAGAACGCCTCTGACGGCAATCACGGGGCAGATAGAAGTGGCCCTGATGGACGAAGACCCCCAAGAATGGCAAGAGACGCTCATGTCGGTTTTGGAAGACGTACGTCAACTCAACCAACTTTCAAATGGCTTATTGGCGTTGGCCAAAGTGAGTATGGACGAATCGGTGGTGAAATTTGAAAAAGTACCTATTGATGAGATATTTTGGCAGGTGCGTAGTGAGTTGTTGAAGGTCTATCCGCAATATACGGTGAAAGTGGACTTGAGCGAATTTTCAGAAACAAACTCTCATTTTGTGGTTGAAGGAAACGAAGCATTGCTTAAAATTGCGTTGGTCAATTTGGTAGAAAATGGGTGTAAATTTTCCCCAAACCACACCGTTTCAGTTCGTTTTCAGGCACTAAGAAATACAATCGAATTGCATTTTCATAACATTGGCCCACCCATTACTCAAACCGAATTGCCTACTATTTTTAAGCCTTTTCGGCGGGGAATTAATGCCCGAAATATCAATGGGCACGGTATTGGTTTGCCACTGACGGAACGCATCGTTTTGCTTCACCACGGTCATTTGCAGGTATATTCTACCCTTGAGGAGGGTACAACGTTTATTATGACGCTGCCTTTTCGGGTAGGC
This sequence comes from Runella sp. R0.1_18, assembly GCF_057652155.1. Lineage (NCBI taxonomy): Bacteria > Pseudomonadati > Bacteroidota > Cytophagia > Cytophagales > Spirosomataceae > Runella > Runella sp. R0.1_18. The sequence goes on along the minus strand of NZ_JBYFCK010000012.1, from coordinate 187,540 downwards.
TAGTTTTTTGCAACCATATAAGACATATAAGAAAAACTTATAATCCCTTATATTTCTTATATGGTTTCAAAGTGGTTGCAGTATTATCCAACTTTCACCAATTCCGTCTCAAAAATGAGCGTAGCTTTGGCGGGAATTGGCCCGTAACCATTTTTACCGTAGCCAAGTTGGTAAGGAATCAAAAGCGTATATTTGGCTCCTTCTTTCATCAAGGCAATACCTTCGTCCCAACCTTTGATGACGCGGCCTTCGCCCAAACGAAAATCAATAGGTTGACGGCGAGAATGCGATGAATCAAACACTTGGCCGTTTTGGAAAGAACCTGTGTAGTGTACCGAAACGTTTTTACCAGCCACAGCTTCTTTTCCCGTTCCCTCATTGTTAATGACGTATCCAAGACCAGAGGCGGTAAATTGTGCCGTCGGGTAATTGGCCAATGCCCATTGCTTGAACGTTTCTACTTCTGCTTTTTCTGCTTCTTTTTGTTTTTCCGCAAGTTGGCCAATGTGGGCATCAAGTGCCGCTTTGTCGGCTTTAAAAGCTTGGGCTTTTTCACCTTGACGAACAATTTTTACGGCATTAATGGCATCATTGGTTTTCATTTGATTGACGACTTCTTGTCCATCAATTACGAAACCAAAAACGGTATGTTTACCGTCGAGCCAAGGAGTTGGCACGTGCGTGATAAAAAACTGACTACCGTTGGTGCCTGGGCCAGCGTTTGCCATCGACAATACGCCTGGGCGGTCGTGGCGTAATGTGGTATCAATTTCGTCGGGAAAACGGTAGCCTGGGCCTCCAGAGCCAGTGCCCTGTGGATCGCCACCCTGAACCATAAAATCAGAGCTATCGCCGTTGACTTTACTGATAACACGGTGAAATTTAAGTCCGTCGTAGAATGGTTGCCCCAACGGTTTGGCGCTGTTTTCCATTGTTCCCTCGGCCAACCCAACAAAATTGGTTACCGTCATGGGACATTTTTCGTACAATAACTCTACGGTGATTTCGCCCTTCGCGGTGTCGAATATGGCGTAGATTCCTTCTTTCTCAGTCATTTATTTATGCAAAAAGTTAATAATGTCAAAAACCAGAATTGAGGGGCAAAGTTCCAGTTACTTTCTTTAAAACCTCAAAAACCCCTTTTTCATCGTTTGATTTTGCCTGAAAACGAGCGGCTTCTTTAATGGCGGGGTGGGCGTTTTCCATGGCGTACGAGTGGTGTGCTTGTTGCATCATTTCGAGGTCGTTGAGGTAATCACCAAAGGCCATGGTTTGTTCGGGTGCGATACCGTACTTTTCTTGTAATACTTTGAGTGCCTGGCCTTTGTTGGCTAGTTTGTGCGAGATGTCAAGCCATTTTCCGCTCGAAACCTTTACTTGTAACTCCTGCTCAAAGGGTTTGAAGTAAGCGTAGCTGTTATTGGCAGAACCGCCAAAATCGCACAAGCTAATCTTTAGGCATTGGTCATCCTCAATGGTGGTTAAATCTTCAACAAGTTCGTATTGCTCAAAATGCCTGGTTACTTGGTCCCAAAATTTGGGTACATTACTCTCAACGTATGCTTTTTTCTTTCCACATAAAATAATGTAGGTATTGGGAATCGTACGGGCTATTTCAACCATTTGACGCGCAATCGAAAGGTCCAGCGATTGAACGTACAGTTCTTGGTCGCGGTGCATGACGTAACTGCCATTTTCGGCCACAAAAAACATATCATCCTTGATGGCATCGAAGTACTTGGCAAGGTTGTAGTACTGTCGCCCGCTGGCAGCGGCAAACAGAATTCCTTGCGCTCGGAGTTGAGAAAAGAGGGTGAAAAACGAAGCGTCAAGCTCGCTTTTGGAGTTGAGCAACGTACCGTCCATGTCTGTTGCGATGAGCCTAATATCGGTCATTGAGTGCGAATAATGGTGAAATGAGGCTCAAATTTGCACAAATTCTTCTAATTTTTCACTACTAAGGCTCAACCCTAAACCAATCAAAATCCGCATAGCCAGCATCATTGATTTGGGTGGTACGCGTACAAAAAAGACCTACTTTGGCGCCAATCCATCCGCCAACATCCGCCTTAAACTCGTCGCCAGTTTTGGTAAAGTTTTGACCATCAGTGCTATAACTGAATTGGCATTTTCCACCCTTTGAAACTTTTACCCTCAAGAAAACGGGTTTCCCTTTTTCAAACTTGCTCATGACGGTTTCTTCTTCGGGGGCTTTTTCGGACGCTTTTTTACAAACGGTATAAACGAGCGAGACTTCACCCTTTTTGGATGATTTTAGCCCAACGTTGGCGTAGCTTTTCCCCATGATGATGAGCCCAACTTTTTCGTTTTCAAGTTTGGGATTCGGGGAAAAGGTCAATTTGGTGGTAATCGTAAAGTTTTCGGTCGGGAACTTTTGCAAGAGAATGTTCGGGACGTCCCAATAGTTTTTAGCATCGTCAGGGATTTTATCGGAATATAGTCTAAGAAAACCAAGGTTGCTCGTTGTGTGCCAAGTGCCTTTTGGATTGGCCTGCCACTGCCATTGAAGCCCAAGCTTTATCGAGTCAAATTCGTCAGATTCCGCAGGGGTTTCGATGGGGTAGGTTTTCCCAACGTTCGGTTTTTTGTACGACAGAACGGGTTCACCGTAGCCGTCACCGTCTTTGTCAATCCCAATCACAGGCCAATTGTTGACCCACTTCATCGGTTGAAGGTGAACTACGCGACCATAGACGCCTTTGTCCTGAAAATGTAAAAACCAATCTTCTCCCATTGGAGTGTCCACCCATGCGCCTTGATGTGGGCCGTTGATGGGTGTGTTTCCTTGCGCCATTACTACCTTTCGCTCGTAAGGCCCATAAATATTTTTGGAACGAAGTACCAATTGCCAACCCGTAGCAACGCCCCCCGCTGGGGCAAAGAGGTAATAGTAGCCGTTTCGTTTGTAAAGTTTTGGCCCCTCGACAGTCGGGTCTTTTTCGTGGCCATCATAGACAATAACCCCTTCGTCGAGTACGGTTGTACCCGCTGGGTTCATTTTTTTGATGGTCAAAATACTTTTTATACCCGCGCGGCTTCCTGCCCAACCGTGCGCTAAGTAAGCCTGCCCGTCTTCGTCCCAAAAAGGGCAAGGGTCAATCAATCCTTTGCCGCCTTCCACCAACGTTGGGGCTGACCAAGGGCCAGCTGGGTTTTTGGCTTTGGTCAAATAAATGCCAAAGTCGGGGTCGGGGTAGTAAATTAGAAACTCGCCTTTATGGTAGCGAATGGCAGGTGCCCATACGCCGTTTCCGTGTTGGGTTTTGGAAAAATGATCAAAAGGAGGCTGCCGTTTGAGGGCGTGACCAATGAGTTTCCAATTGACCAAATCGTTGGAATGAAGAATGGGCAAACCTGGTACAGCATCAAAACTCGAAGCAATCATGTAAAAATCATTACCGACCCGACAAGCATCGGGGTCTGAATAATCGGCGTCAATCACGGGGTTTTTGTAATTTCCGTCGCCGAGGTCAGAGACCCATACTTTGGATATGTACCGCTGCTGGGCTTCGGCCTGAAAAAGAAAGACGGTCAAACTGAGCGCGAGGCGCAAGGTATTTTTTAAGTTCATACTGCTTATTTTTTAATGACAGTGGAGGTTTTGAGAAACCCAAACACACCACTGCTACCACCATTTACCTGTGGAGTCGTTGCCTGATAGTATTTTGTCTAAGGTATATTTCTTGAGGTCTTTGGTAGAAAACTGCTTGCTCCACTTGACCCGTTTTTCGCTTTTCCCACCTTCACCAGTTGACGCATATTCGGCGTATAAAGTCGTTTTTTCGTTTTCGGGGTTTCGCCAATTGTCCCAACCTTCTGGCAAAATATGGCGTCCCATGTTCGTTCTGATAAAAATGGTTTGGGCATTCGGACGCCATGGACGACCTAAAAAAACCTTTGTTGCTTCGGGGGCTGCGGTAAGTTGACAATCAAAAAAGACAAAACCGTAGGGCTGATAACTGGGGGTGGCTGCCGCAGTGATGTACGAGTTGGCCAAGCTATGAATGGTACAGTTTTGAAAAACAGAAATAGATTTTCCGAAAATAAAATCGGTCGTCCCTTCAATATAGCAGTCTTTGTAATACTGACGGCTACCTTCGCGAGCAGCGAAAAGCGTGTCTTGGTTTCCTTTCAATGTGCAATTTTTACACACAAAACGGTCGCCTTCTACGTGCAGTGCTACCGCTTGACCAACCCGCCCAGCGGTATTTTGAATGGTAAGGTTTTCGATGACAATGTCGGGGGCGTCCACAAGCACAACGAATGAGGTGTAAGTGCTGAACTTATCTTTTCCAGTAGCGTCTTTAGCGCCATTAGGATATGGCTTTCCCGAGAAGTCGTCGCCCGTGATGATGACACCTTCTTTGCTTTCACCGACGAGGTGGATGTTGGGTTTCCAAGCTGGAATAACCAGTTTTTCGTGATAAACGCCATTTTTGATGTACAGCGTTACGCGTACTTGCGAGTGATCACGGAAATTATTGACAGCTTCTTGGATGGTTTTGTAGTCGCCGCTACCGTCTTTGGCTACCACAAACTTAGACGGGTAGGTGGGGGGAGTTGGGGTTGTAGATTGGGCAAAAATGACCTGAACCCCTAAATAAAGACAAAAAAGGAAATATCGTAACATGATTAAGAGAAAGAGAACATCCCGAAAGTTTTGAACTTTCGGGATGTTTATTGGCTATTTATTGGTAAAAATCAGTTCTTTTTCGGAAGCACCCTCTGAAAATACAGCTTTGGTTTTGACGTCTTTAAACTCCGTATTTTTGACGCTGATGTTTTGGGTGTGGCTGCCGTTGATTGAAAATAATACGTCAGCGTTTGGAGGATATTGAATGCCATCGAACGACAAAAGGCTACTGTTCAATACCGAGATAACGGGTTTGGTTTTGACCGATTGCAGTTGGGCATTTTTAATGGAAATCCCTTTGGCATCCACCAATTCAGCCCCCATCTTGGTTTGAAGCGTCAGGTTTTCCATTTGGATATTTTCAATGGGCATTTCGGGAAGACCTCTCACAAAAATCCCTTTTTCGGCACCGTGGCAAACAATGTTTTCAAACTTCATATTGCGAAAAATAGGCGTGCCTTCATTGATCACAGGCCGTTCGTCGCGCGGGCTGTCAGTGGCAAATTTTACGAAATAGTACATATCGAAGAAAATGGCCTCTTGGGCAATGTTTTTCATGTAAATATTTTTGGCGTAAATGTGTTCTACCACGCCGCCACGACCGCGTACCGACTTGAAACGCAGTCCCTTGTCGGTGCCCATAAATGTGCAGTCATGCACAAACAAGTTGCGTGCGCCGCCGCTCATTTCGCTTCCTACCACAAAACCTCCGTGTCCGTTATAGACAGTGTTGTAGCGAATTATGCCGTTTTCGGTAGGAATGCCCCGCTTGCGACCTTCTTCATCTTTTCCTGATTTGATACAAATGGCGTCATCGCCTACATCGAGGGTGCAGCCTTCGATGAGAAAGTTTTTACAAGATTCAATGTCCATTCCATCTCCATTGTGCGCGTACTCAGGATTTTTTACGAATAAATTACGCAAAGTCAGGTCTTGACACATAAGTGGATGTAAGCACCAAGCAGCTGAGTTTTGGAAAGTAATGCCTTCAAGCAATACTTTTTTACAATTTGAGAAAACAACCAAATTGGGGCGTAAAAAGTCTTTGATGTCTTTGTAGTCGTCAAGCGATTTTCCTGGTACGAGCAACATACTTTTGTTTCCCACGCTGGCTTGTTTAAATTGCTCGCTTGGGTACCACGTTTTACCATCATCTTTTAATACTCCTCCCGATGCTATTTTTTCTTTCCACTGACTTTCAGTGAGTTGGTTTTTGTTGACAGCGCGCCATACATCGCCGTTGCCATCCACAATACCGTGCCCCGTGATGGCTACGTTTTCGAGGTTTTTACCCGAAATCGGGGATTGGTTACGCGCGGCACTTTTGCCTTCATACACGCCTTCTACGATAGCATACTGCGTTTTGTCGGTCGTAAAAAGCAACGTTGCCGATTTTTTGAGGTGCAAATTTACGTTGCTTTTGAGCACGACAGGCCCCGTCAGCCAAAGGCCAGGAGGAACCAGCACTACACCGCCGCCTTTCTTGCTACATTCCTCAATGGCGGTATTGATGGCCTGCGTATTTAGCGTAATGCCGTCGGGTTTTGCTCCAAAACGTGTGATGTTAATGGTATCTTTTCTAAAGACAGGTTGGGCAACTTTTGGTAGGTTTTTCCAACTATAGGGCGTGGGGGATTGCGCCAAAAGTGCGCAGGAAGGGAAGGCTAACAAGGTAGCGACAGCAAGAAAATGGAATCGTTTCATTCGGTGGGTAAAAAATGCAGGTACCGACGGTGGGTCGATACCTGCGTGGGTGTGTTATTGGTAACCTTTATTTTGAGCAAACTCTGTTTTGTTCGTAACGGCGTCTAACTGAGTTTGTGGAATGGGGCGAGCTACGTGGTGATCTTGCAAGTTTATGGCGTTATCAGGCGCGTAGGCTTTGATACGCTCAAGCAATTTGCCCGTTCGTTTCAAGTCAAACCAACGGATTTGTTCGCCTGCCAATTCCCGCGCTCTTTCGTCCAAGATAAAATCAAGCGTCACTTGGGCGGGGGTGATTTGCATGGCAGCTGTTTTGCCTGCTTTGGCAGCGCGCGTACGCACGATGTTGACCAAATCAGCAGCGGCTTTGGTATCACCAAGTTTCATTTGAGCTTCGGCGGCAATCAAATAGACTTCGGCCAGGCGAATCACAAAAACGTCGCGGGCGCTTTGGGCTTCGTTGAGGCTTGGCCGCGTCGCATCCATAAATTTGGCAAGTGTTGGATAGCGTAAATTGTCTTTTACTAAGCCATTGGCATTGTAAATTTTGCTGCGGTCGTACGTTTGGTATTTGCGGGTTTTTTCAAAAGCATCCGAAACTTCTTTTCGGGTACAAACCACTGCCGTGTCTCCAATTGCCATTCCAGCGGGGCGAGAAGTGGCATTTGCATACCAAACTTCCATAAACGAACCTTCGTAGCGGGCGTCGTTGTCGCTGTATAAATCTAACAGAAACTGCGTAGGCATATAACGGTTGAACGGTCGTCCGTTTGTAATGTCACGCGTCATGCCAGGGCGGTCGTCGTATTTCATCAAGAAAAGCAAATGCCCGTTGTTGCTGCCACGGCTATGGCCGTAGGGGTTTGATGTAGAGTTGGCTAAGTCATTGATAGCCAAATTGGTGGAATAGTCGATGGCATAAATAACTTCCTTGTTTTTGAGGTTGGTCATTTTCCACAAATCGGCATAGTTTGCTTCCAATTTGTAAGTGTTAGAACTAATCACCGCTTGCGACATTTCGAGGGCTTCTTTGTTCATACCGCGTGTCAAATACATCCGAGCCAAAAACGCCTGTGCAGCGCCCTTGGTAGCGCGTCCGTACTGGGCTTGTGTTGCGGGCAAATTAGCCACGGCAAATTTTAAGTCCTCAAAAATAAGGGCGTAAAATTTTTCCACAGGTGTACGGTTGGCGGTGGCGACAATGCCATTGGTTTCTTCGGTCGTAAAATGAACGTCGCCCCATGTCTCGACAATGTGCCAGTAGTAGAATGCTCTCAAAAAACGGAGCTCCCCTTCTCTTACGGGGCGAAGGGCTGTGGACAAACCTGCTTTGTTGATACGATTAATCCCGCCGTTACAAAGGTTTACGGCCGCGTACAGTTCCCGCCAAAGGTTAGTCAGTGCGCCATTGTTGCCTTGGAGATTGAGGTACTGCGTCAAATCGCGATAGACTTCACCCGCGCCCGAGGTCCAAATATCGGTGCCTGTTTCGGCGATGTTGTATCCTTCTTCTTTGCCATACCACCAGCGTTGGTACGAATAGGCGGCGTTGACCAAGGTTTCAAACCCTTCGGGCGTCGTAAATACAGTTTCGGCGGTTTGGCCGCTGGGGTTATATTCTTCGAGAATGGATTCGCAGGAAGCAAACGTGAGCAAAAATGCCCCTAGAATACCTGTTCTTTTGATGTATGATTTCATGATGATAAATGTCAGTGGGTTTTTAGAAATTGGCGTTAAGACCGATGATGTACAGCTTGGTCATTGGGAAATTTTCCGAACCACCGCGCTCGGGGTCGTAGTCTAACTTCGTAAAAGTGTACAGGTTTTTGCCTGTGGCATACAAGCGAATTCCCTTGATGATTTTGCCTTTGAATACATTGGCGGGAAGGTTATATCCCAACGACACGTTACGAATGCGCGCAAATGAGCCGTTTTGGTAACCCAAAGTAGAAAGGTATTTTAGCCCTCCGTTTTTGTTGGGTCTTGGGTAGGCATTGGTGGGGTTTTCTGGCGTCCAGTAGTCCAAGCCAGCGGTACTGTTACCAACTCCCTGCGCATCAAAACGAGCGTAGCGGTCGGCGTTAATCATTTGGCCAATCCGTGCAAAAATGAAGAAGTTCAAATCAAAGTTTTTGAATTTGAGCGTATTGTCAAGTCCGCCGCTCCAACGTGGACGAGGAGTACCCAAAATTACGCGGTCGTTGACGGCATCAATTTTTCCATCGCCGTTTTGGTCTTTTACTTTGATTTCGCCTGGGAGCTGCGTCGGCAACATTTTTGCGGCTTGGTCGGCCTCAGATGTTTGCCAAATCCCCGTTTTTTCGTAGTCATAATAGACGTTGATGGGGTATCCAATAAACCAGCCGTTGCCAATGTCGTTGCCGCCAGTGACCAATTCGATGATTTCTTCCTTGTTTCTGGAGAAAGTAATGTTGCTATTCCACGTAAAATTATCGGTACGGATATTGGTTGTTCCAATGGCTAATTCTACGCCACGATTGCGCGTTTTTCCAATATTTTGTTTAACGGTCGTTACGCCTGTGGTAGGTGGTAAACCTCGATTTAACAATAAGTCGGTGGTACGGGTGTCGTAAAAATCAACCGAAGCTTGAACTCGACCGTTGAATAAGCCGACATCAAGCCCCACGTTTTTGGTGTCCGACAACTCCCACGCCAATTCGGTATTCCCGACAATTCGGGAGAAAGTATAGGCAGGCACGGCAATGTCGTTGAAGCCAAAAGCAACCCGTGCCAGTGTTGTTTGAGTAGCATAAGGGCCAGAGGGGTCGTTTCCTGCGATACCATAACTTACCCGAAGTTTCAAATCGCTCAAACCCTTGACGCGCTGCATGAATGATTCTTCAATGATACGCCAAGCAAATGCCGCCGAAGGGAAAAATGTCCATTTGTTGCCAGGGGCCAACTTCGACGAACCATCTTTACGGGCCGTAAGGGTCAATAAATAACGGTCGCGGAAGCCATAGTTGAGACGACCTGCGTACGAGAGCAATGTGTTTTTTGAATACTCTGAATTGATTTTGATTTCTTCGGAAGCACTTCCCAGTGAATAAAACAATTGGGTCGATAATAGCTGGTTGACGCCCGATGCCGAGACATTGTCTGATGAATTGCCTAAATAACTCGCCACGCCTGTAACGGTGAGGGCATGTTGACCAGAGGTACGCTGGTACGTAACAACGTTTTCCCAGTTGACAGTTTTGCCGTTGCTGGAGGTATAGCTTGCGAGTGATTTTCCCGTAAGTGAGCGGTCGATGGACTGAGGCGACGAATAGGCACCATTTCGACTGAAGCCCAAATTGACCCCTAAAGTGCTTCTGATGGTCAAACCTTTGATGGGGGTAAATTCCAGAAATCCGTTGGTTAATGAGCGCGTTGTGAGCACCGAGTTGGTGAAAACGTTGGGTTGTTCGTCTGCCAAAGGATTGGCCGTTTGGCCGTCGAGCATGATAAAGTTGAAATTGCCATTACTGTCATACAATGATCCCAACGGGCTAATTTTGTTGGCTTGGTTGAGAGGGTCGCGGCGTACACTTTGGTCATAATAAGTCAATTGGCTTTGAAGACCAATTTTCATCCAATCGTTGATGGTATAGTCCACGTTAAGACGACCTGTGTAACGTTTGATTTCGTCGAGTTTTAAGATGCCTTTTTCGTTGAAAAAGTCCACAGAGATGTACGACTTCAAGCGGTCATTTCCTGCCCGTACTCCCAGTTGGTAGTTTTGCTGAAGCCCTTTGTGAATCAAAGCATCTTGGTAGTCGGTCCAGATGCCTTTTTGAAGGGCATCATATTCGGCAACGTTGGTGAAAATGGTAGGGTCGTCAGCGGGGCTATTCCAAACGCCTGCGGCACGCCATGCTTCTCTTTTTAGGTCGCGAAAGCCGTTGATGTCCATCGCTTTGGGATACATAGTCACTTGCGAAATTCCCGAATAGGTATTAAACGAAATATCAGGTTTGCCCGATTTTCCTTTTTTCGTAGTAATCAAAATGACCCCGTTGGCCCCGCGCGAACCATAAATCGCAATTGAGGAAGCATCTTTTAGGACATCCATCGTTTCAATGTCGTTGGCGTTGATATCTTCGAGGTTGCCATATTGGACACCGTCCACGATAATAAGTGGGGCATTGTTGCCACCAATCGAACGGTTTCCCCGAATACGAATGCTAACACCCGCGCCCGCTTGTCCGCTGTTACGGGTAATATCAGCGCCCGCAATTTTACCTTGGGCAGCTTCCAACACGTTGGCCGTGGGCACTTCTTTGAGTTGCTCGCTTTTGAGCTGCACTACTGACCCCGTAAGGTCACGTTTTTTGACAGCCCCGTAGCCGATAACCACCACTTCTTCCAGGGCGTTGACGTCTGGCGCCAGCGACACAGTTAGGGAGGTTTTATTGCCAACGGCGACGTCTTGACTTTGATACCCAACAAAAGAAAGGGTGAGTACCACATTGTCGCCCTCTGGCAAAGCCAGTTGGAACGCACCTTTGGCATCGGTTGAAGTACCACGGTTCGTGCCTTTTATGACCACGTTGACACCTGGCAAAGGCGTATTTTTTTCGTCCTTCACCAGCCCTGACACAGTACGGTCGGGCTGAGTGGCCAACAGCGAAGCGGTTGGGCTGATGTCTTCGGGCTCAATCACAACTTGGCCATTGAGGTAGCGGTAACTGAGATGTAAAGGCTTGAGAAGCTCTTGGAGCGATTCTTCAAGTGTTTTGTGCGTGAGAGAAATGGTGACATTGCGATCAGAGCCAATTACTTTGGAGCTATACACAAAACGAGCATTGGTTTGTTTCTCGATTTGGGTTAGCACCTGTTTAAGTTTTTGTTCTTCAACTTTTAGCGTCACCGAACGATGCATCATTTCTTGGGTGTAGCCGTCATAAGCAAAGCTCATACCTACACACGAAAGCATCAAAAAGAAGGGAATAAGGGAAAGTTTCATAAGCCGCAAAAACGTTTTAGTGCGCCAGCGTTGCGAATGGCTTATTGGAGATAAATCATTTTTTTTCATACCTTTAAGGTGTTTTGTTGGTTGGAAAATCGACAAAATACACTTCCTGACGGGATAGGATTCGCGGTCTGCCCCCGTAGGAAATGCGTTTCAAAAGCACCAGTTTGTGTTGGAAGCACGGCTGGTGTTTTTTATGGGAGATGGTTATTCGATTTGTAGAAATAGAAACATAGCCGTGGAAAAATTAGGGGTTTGAAATGTAGTTATGTGTTGAAAATTGATTAGTTACAGCCTTTGCCACTCAAAAGAATGGTGGTGCCTTGGATTTCATATTTGGCTTTCAACGCCGCACAAATGAGGTCGAGCTGATTATAAAGTGGTTGGCTGGACAAATCGGCAGTAAGCAAACAATTATTTTGTTGTTCGTTTTCTACTTCGATGTCGATGCCGTAGGCCAGTTCTAATCGCCTAATGACTTCCGATAGTGGCGTGTCGTCAAACTGAAAGGTTAATTCTTGTTTTCTTGTCTCTGGCGTTTCGAGTAGGGCAGGTTTTTCTACCAGACCCGTTACAAAGTGTTTTTGATCATCGTAGTAGGTTGCTGCTTGGTTGGGACTAAGCACAACGCCATTGGCAACGGGGCTACGTTTTTCGACCGATTGCTCATAGACAGCTACGCGGCCTGTTACAACCTCTACGCGGACGTGCTTGGTATCGGCATCGGTACGAACAAAGAAACTCGTTCCGAGCACTTTGGCAATGACCCGGTCGGTATGTACATAAAAAGGCCGTGATGGCAATTTCTGAATGTCAAAAAACGCATCGCCGCTGAGGTAAACGGTTCGGTTATTTTCTTCAAAATGTTGGGGAAAACGTAGGGTGCTTTTGGGCGATAGTTTTACTTCGCTCCCGTCCTCCAAGCGAATGAGTAGGGGCAAAGTAGTGGTGTTGGTGCGGTGCAACCAATCGCTGGCAATAACGCTGTCGGTTGGCATTTTTTTGTTCCATGAAGCAACAAACCACCAAGTAGCCACCAGCAACAGCGACGCTGCAACCCCAAACCAACCCAATGAGAGGCGTTTGTGTAGCGGTTGGACGCCGCCAGGCGACTCCTCCACCTCCATTTTCGACTGAATTTGCTCCCACAGGCGCTCTTCCAGTTCGTCGGTATCCATGTTTTTTTCTAACTCGCCCGTTTCGGCCTCAAGTAACCCGTACCAGTGCTCAACAAACAACTTTTCTTCGGCGGTACACTCTCCTCGGAGGTATTTCTGTAAGAGTTGCCTAAAACTCTTTCGGCTCATAAACGTAGTGCTGTGGTTTCAACTATAAGTCAATGAAAGCACTGTTCGACCGCAAATATTTTTATTAATTATAAGATAAATACAATTTAATTAACAAAAAGAAGAAAAAATTCTTGATAAAATACTATAAGAAAAAACTCAGTGAGATGAGGGTAGGGAGATAATCTCGTAAATAATATCGAAGGGTTTTGAGTGCTTGGCTCAGGTGATATTCCACGGTACGTTCGGGTACTTTTAACTTACTCGAAATCTCTTTGACGGTATGGTATTCCAAGCGATTCATTTGGAATATTTTACGTGTTTTTTCGGGTAAGTCATTGAGCTGCTGTTCAACGACTTGCATTAATTCGTTTAGCTCAAGTTGTTCTTCGGTGATAGAACAGGCATCGGAATAATGGTGTTGGGCATAATTGGCATACTTTTCTTGCACCAAATTGGCCTTGATGTGGTTGATAACCGCATAACGAACAGACGAAAAAAGGTACGCATCCAAGCGTTCGACTTGCAGTTCTGCACGCCGTTCCCAGAGCTTTAGAAAAATATCTTGAATGAGCTCTTCGACAACATTGGCTTCTTCAATTTTTCGGACTGCGGTGAAGAAGAGTTTTTTCCAATAACGCTGATAAATCTCACGAAAAGCCTTTTCATCTCCAGTACGGAGGTAGATAAGGAGCATTTCGTCGGAAAGAGATTTATAATTCACGGTAAGTAAAATTCGGCGGCTTTTGTGCGGTTAACAGGTGGAAATATGATTTTTCCTCGTCGAAGTTTTACTTATTTGTTGAATATTACAAATAAAATATTGGCTTTTTTAATGCAATCGTTATCGGGAACGTTGCCAATAAACGTTTATCAATGCTGTTACATCCATCCCCTTCGTCGAAAATAAATCAATAGCCCAACGGCCAATACGGCCATGCCTCCAAGGGTATAGAAGTAGCCATTGGGTTGGCGTAGTTCGGGCATGTTATCGAAGTTCATGCCGTAAATTCCTGCGATAAACGTAAGTGGCATAAACACCGCCGAATAAATGGTTAGGGTTTTCATCACGCTGTTCATGCGTGAACTGAGGGTCGAATAATGAATGTCGATAAGCCCCGTTAAAAGTTCGCGATTAGATTCAATGGAATCAATGACGTTGGTAATGTGGTCGTGAACATCCCGAAAATAAGGAATGGTACTTTTCTGAATGAGCTTGGAATTTTCGCGCAATCCTTGGCTCAACATATCGCGCAGTGGCCACACGTACTTGCGCATGAGGGTGAGTTGGCGTTTGAGGTTGTACAGTTGGCCGATGGGGTCTTTGTGTTTACTTTCTAAAATTAGTCCTTCCAATTCTTCTAATTGTTCGCTCATTTTTTCCAAAATTTCGAGGTAATTATCGACAATAAGGTCAACGAGCGAAAACAGCAAGTAATCAGCCCCGTTTCGGCGGGTTTTTCCCACCGAAGCTTTGATGCGTTCTAAAACAGGATGAAAGATGTCATTGGTACGTTTTTCCTGAAACGAAATCAAATAATTAAAACCAAGCAAAAAGCTGACGTGTTCGGCGTCGATGCTCAGCTCTTTGTCGTCCCAATACAGCATTTTCAGAGAAATAAATACGTAGGAGTCGTTATAAAACTCAATTTTGGGCTTCTGACGCGTATTCATAACGTCTTCTAACAACAGCGGATGGATGTGGTGAATTTGCCCGACGGCTTCAATCACCTCGGTTTCGTGAATTCCGTCCACGTCGAGCCAACTAATGTAGGAAGCATCGGCGACAATCTGACAATCGGCTACCTTGTCAATGGTACGTTCCTTATGGTATTTTTCATTGTATTCAACCATCGTAATGGTCGTATCCTTGACAACCGTAGGGCCGACGTATATCAATGTGCCAGGCGAAAGACCAACTTTTGAAGAAGACATATTTTTTTAGTGTCGAGGGTCGAATGCAGAGTGTCGAATAGTTTGTGTTGGTTTGTGTTGAAGGTTGCTTACAACCCGATTTTTTAGTGTCGAGGGTCGATGGGGTCGCCCTTGCGATGCAGAGTGTCGAAATTAGCCCCATTCGACACTCTGCATTCGACATTTAAAAAATCATTTTTAGGATTTTTTCGACATCTTCGGGGGTATCGATGCAATGACTTTCGTAGGTGGTAAGGGCCATTTTGATTTTGTAGCCATGCTGCAACCAACGGAGTTGTTCCAACGACTCGGCCTTCTCCAATGGAGAAACGGGTAGTTTTGTGATTTTTTCTAAAATATCAGCTCGGTACGCGTACATTCCTACTTGACGATAATACGTGTGATGTTGATGCCATTCTTCTTGTGGATATCCTTTTAAAAAGGGAATGACTTGCCGACTAAAATAAATCGCTTCCAGTTGTTCGTTGACGATGACTTTAGCTTCGCCAAGGTCAAACAAAAGCTCCGCATCGCTTACTGGAATCATCTGCGAGGCCAATTCTACATTTCCATCAAGTACCGCCCCCAATTCATCAATTTGCTCAGGTGCAACAAAAGGCTCATCTCCTTGGATATTGATGATGTAACGGTTTGGCGTTTGGGGTTTGGCGTTTTGGGTTGATTCTGAACTTTCAAACTGTAAACTAGCCACTGCCAACTGATACGCTTCCCAACATCTATCCGTTCCGCTTGGATGGTCAGGATGGGTCATAACTGCTTTACCACCAAACGATTGGACGTGTTCAAGAATACGTAGGTCGTCGGTGGCAACGATGACTTCTGAAAGACATTTGGCTTTAGTGGCCTGCTCATACACCCGCTGAATCATCGTTTTTCCTTGGATGTCAATGAGGGGTTTTCCTGGGTAGCGCGTTGAGCCATAGCGTGCGGGTATAATTCCGATAATCATCAATTAACTATTTTGTTTCTTTTAAAAGTGTTCTGTCGAAAATAACATAGTGTTTTTGGTCAAAACTTACTCAAAAACGCTCAAATCTAACTCGAAATCCAACAAGACATCTTCGCCAGAGATTTTTGGGGCAGTAAAAGCTACGCGTGAAATCGTCCCGTTTTGGCGATATACCCATACTTCTTTGCCCGCTAGGTCGATAAGCCAGCCCAATCGGACACCATTCTCAATGTACGATTCCATTTTAAGCTGTAGTTTTTTAAGGCTATCTGTTTTGGAACGCAGCTCCGCCACAAAATCAGGTGCAATGTGCGCAAACTGATTTTTTTCACTATCGGGCAAGGCGTCAAACCGTTCTTTGAGGATAAATGACGCATCTGGCGCGCGCATTGAGCCGTCTTTGAATGTAAAGCCTGCGGAGGAGCTAAAGGTGTATCCTAAATTGGACTGAATGGCCCAATTTCCCAAAAGAATAAGCAACTTATTCTCATAAAATCCTGATAACGTATTGGTAGGTGACATAACAATAATGTTTCCTTGGGCGTCTCTTTCGATATTGAGTTCGTCGTTCATGCGGCAAAAGGCCAAAAACGCGGCATCATCCCAACGAATTTCGTCAGGCAACTTCAATACATATTCATTCAAGGCAACCATAATTCTAATTGCGTTTTTTTACCAAAAATAACAATTTCAGTCTCAAACCCCAAAAGTCATCAAAAACCTGTAATTTTGCGGCCTATTTTGTAACCGTTATCTGTTGAATTGTTCATAGTCATTCGTTGAAGCTATAATCAATCTCCTAATAACGGATAACTGATATACTGATAACAGATAAAAATGGAATACAATCACCGCGAAATTGAAAAAAAATGGCAGAAGTTTTGGGAAGAAAACCAAACTTACAAGACCGAAATTGACCAAAGTAAGCCTAAGTACTATGTCCTCGACATGTTTCCGTATCCTTCGGGGGCAGGGCTGCACGTAGGACACCCGCTGGGTTACATTGCTTCTGACATTATTTCGCGTTACAAAAGACTCAAAGGGTTCAATGTCTTGCACCCAATGGGCTTTGATAGTTTTGGATTGCCTGCCGAGCAGTATGCGATTCAAACGGGTCAGCACCCCGCCATTACGACCGAGCAAAATATCAATACGTTCATTTCTCAGTTAAAAAATATTGGTTTTAGCTACGATTGGAGCCGCGAGATTCGTACATCCGACCCCAATTATTATAAGTGGACGCAGTGGATTTTCATGCAATTGTTTAACCACTACTACGATCGTACGGCTGATAAGGCATTGCCAATCAGTCATTTGGTTGGACAGTTTGCGCAAGGTGGTTCGGCCGCGGTAAATGCCGTTTGTGATGAGGACGTGACGGAGTTTAGCGCAGAAGAGTGGAACGCCATGAGCGAAAAAGAACAACAATTGGTGTTGTTGAAATACCGCTTCACGTTCCCCGAAGAATCGTATGTCAACTGGTGCCCAGGATTAGGTACCGTACTTTCAAACGATGAGGTGAAAGACGGCGTATCGGAGCGGGGCGGGTTTCCTGTGGAGCGTAAGTTGATGAAACAGTGGTCGATGCGTATCACTGCGTATGCCGATCGTTTGTTGAGTGGTTTGGATACAATCGACTGGCCAGAGCCATTGAAAGAGCAACAACGCAACTGGATTGGTCGCTCACAAGGAGCTTCTGTAAAGTTTGCCGTTGACGGTCAAGATAAATTGATTGAAGTATTTACCACCCGCGTTGATACTATCTACGGGGTGAGTTTCATGGTGTTAGCCCCTGAGCATGAGTGGGCTGCCGAACTTACCACTACCGACCAAAAGGCGGATGTAGAAGCCTATATCAAATGGGCAGCGAGCCGCAGCGAGGTGGATCGTATGGCCGAGAAAAAAGTCTCAGGGGTATTTACGGGAAGCTATTGCATCAATCCATTGAACGGAGAAAAAGTACCTATCTATTTGGCCGATTATGTTTTGGCGGGTTACGGTACGGGCGCAGTAATGGGGGTTCCTTCGGGTGATCAGCGCGATTGGAATTTTGCGACGCATTTCGGTTTACCGATTATCCCGATTTTAGATTCCCAAAAAGATACCGACCAGCAAGCCGATAATACCAAAGAAGGGCACTATATCAATTCGGGTATTATCAACGGAATGACGTACCAAGAGGCAACCGAAACCCTTATCAAGTGGTTGGAAGAACGTAAATTGGGTAAAGGTAAGGTGCAGTACCGCTTGCGTAATGCGGTGTTTAGCCGTCAACGTTATTGGGGAGAGCCTGTGCCTGCGTATTTCAAAGACGGTGTGCCGTACTTGATTGATGAGGCTGATTTACCGTTAGAATTACCAAAAATTGACAAATACCTTCCCACCGAAACAGGTGAACCGCCATTGGGCCGTGCAGAAGGATGGAAATACAAAGGAGAATACGATTACGAATTGAGCACGATGCCAGGTTGGGCGGGTTCGTCGTGGTATTGGTACCGCTACATGGATCCTCAAAACAATGAGGCATTTGCTTCCAAAGAAGCTATCGACTACTGGCAACGCATCGACTTCTACTTGGGTGGTTCAGAACACGCTACGGGACACTTGTTGTACAGTCGTTTTTGGAATAAATTCTTGAAAGACTTGGGCTTAGTTCCGCACGAAGAGTTTGCTGCTAAGTTGGTGAATCAGGGCATGATTCAGGGACGGAGTAATTTTGTGTATCGAATTAAAAGCCCCCTAGCCCCCGATGGGGGAACTGTAACTCATCCAGTTTTTGTAAGTTATGGCTTAAAAGACCAGTATGAGACGACCAAATTGCACGTTGATGTAAACATCGTAGAAAACGACGTGTTGGATACCGAAGCCTTCAAAAACTGGCGTGAAGACTTTGCCAATGCAGAATTTATCTTGGAAGATGGCAAATACATCTGCGGTTGGGAGGTAGAGAAAATGTCAAAATCGAAGTACAACGTCGTAAACCCTGATACTATCGTTGACAAATACGGTGCAGATACGTTGCGTATGTACGAAATGTTTTTAGGGCCATTGACCGATGCTAAACCTTGGAACACCAACGGTATCAGCGGAACGTCTAACTTCTTGCGTAAGTTTTGGCGGTTGTTTTTTGAAGACCAAACGGGCAAATCGAAATTGGTAGATGCCGAGCCTACGGCCGACGAATTGAAGGTATTGCACCGTACCATCAAGCGGGTGGAGGAAGACATTGAGCGTTATTCGTTCAATACGGTTGTTTCGACCTTCATGATTGGGGTCAACGAATTGAGCGATTTGAAGTGCCACAAAAAAGCGATTTTGAAAGAAATGGTGATATTGTTGTCGCCGTATGCACCACACATTACCGAAGAACTTTGGACAGCATTGGGCAACGAAGCGGGTACACTTACGACCGCTCCATTTCCTGTTTTTGAGCCTAAGTATTTGGTAGAAAGCTCGTTTGAGTATCCTATCCAAATCAATGGTAAAGTGCGCGCCAACCTCGCTTTCCCAGTCGATATGTCAAAAGAAGACATCGAACAAAGTGTATTGGCCAACGAAACCGTTCAAAAATGGTTGGAAGGTAAACCCCCTAAGAAGGTGGTAGTGGTTCCGAAACGGATTGTAAACGTAGTATTGTAATCATATAAAACATCCCGAAAGTTTTAAACTCTCGGGATGTTTGCTTTTTAGGCAAATGCTAAACGAACTATCATCATGCCAATGCCTTAAAAACTTCTCCATATTCTTCAAAGTCATCTTTTATAATTTCCTCTAACCGTTTCCGCCTAGCTATTTTCAAATCTTCCCCAAGCTGTTTGATTAAATCACTAACATACTCAGGTTCTTGAATAGTCAACTCTTTGAAGGCTCTCTCAATCATACTTTTGTCCAATACTACTGTCATAGTGGTAGTTATTAAAATGCCTGAACTCGATTTCTAAACAAAGATGCCACTTATTTCATATTGGCACGTGCTTTATCAATGGTCTCCTGCCACTGATTCATATCTACTTTTTTTAGAAATTCATTCAAATCTCGCACTTTCTCTTCTACTACCTGATGACCTGTTGTGCGTGTTGCAGGGGCTTTTTTTGTCTTAGTTTTCATCGCTTATCTTTTTAAGATAACAAAATAGTCATACAAACGATTTGATTGAAACGGTTCAGATTCTCCTTCGCTACTAATTCCTAAAATTACAAATTCCTTTTCTAATTCATTCAAATCTCGGCTGATAATCAAACGATACAAACGTTGTCTTCGTTCGTCGCTGCCTTTAAATGCTATGATTTTGCCTGGGTTTGCTTCAAGGAAATTTATGATTATCCCCATTACCGTTGCTAAAATTGTTTTCATGTCTTTATTTCGGCTCTCAGTAATGTCTGATAAACGACCATCTTCGAGAACATCTACCAGTGCCAAATTGTAAACATTTTGGAAGTCTGATGTAGTAAAAATAACCCGTTTATTGACTTCCTTTTCGCGACTTATACTTTTGAAATCGTAGCGTATTTCGGTAATCGGGTGTTCAAACGGATACTGTGGTTCATCCATCTCCAAAAAACTTTAATAAATAAAACTTCTAATGTCTTGGGATTCTTAGGACTTTAAAAGTTTATAAAGTAACCCCTTTCCAAGGTGTTGAACCTTGGAAAGGTTGCAATTTTACCCCAGCTTCACCAATTCCCGCAAGTCACTGTTTGACAAATCGCCCAACCACGTTTCGCCGTCGGTGACGGTGAGGTTGGCGAGTTCGCGTTTGTTTTGGATGAGTTTGTTGATTTTTTCTTCAAAACTGCCCTGCGTGATAAATCTGTGAACCAACACATTTTTGGTTTGGCCAATCCGAAAGGCGCGGTCCGTCGCTTGGGCTTCCACGGCGGGGTTCCACCACAAATCGTAGTGAATCACGTTGTTGGCAGCCGTTAAATTGAGCCCTGTTCCTCCCGCTTTGAGTGACAAAATCAGGATACGCGTCGAACGATTATGTTGAAAATCTTCCACCATTTCGTCGCGGTTTTTACGGCTGATACCTCCGTGAAGGAACGGTACTTCCAACTGCATTTGCTCCTGAAACATCGTTTGTAACAGCGTCCCCATTTCTTCGTATTGGGTGAAAATGAGCGTTTTTTCGCCATTTTCGAGAATTTGACGAATCAAATCCAAGAGCAATTGCGTCTTTCCCGATGCTTCAGGTTGAGCGCCACCTTTTTTGAGGTAGTGCGTGGGGTGGTTGCAAATTTGTTTGAGGGCGGTCATCATTTTAAAAATCAACCCACTGCGTTTGAATCCATCTTTTTGACCTTCAATCCCGCGCAACGCTTGGTCCACCACACTCTGGTACAAGGCCGCTTGCTCACCCGTGAGCGTACAAGCTTGGTCGATTTCAATTTTGTCGGGCAAATCTTGGATGATTTTTTTGTCCGTTTTTACCCGTCGCAATATAAACGGCTCAGTCACTCGCTTAAACTTGTCCAAAGCGTGTTGGTCGCGGTCAATCTCAATCGGAATGGCGTAATCACTCACAAATTTTTTCAGATTACCGAGGTAACCTTTGTTAGCAAAATCAAAAATAGACCAGTATTCGGCCATGCGGTTTTCGACGGGCGTACCACTCATGGCGATTTTGATGCCCGATTTCATTTTTTTGACAGCCTTGGTTTGGGCGGTATTAGGGTTTTTGATGTTTTGTGCCTCGTCAATGACCATCACCGCCCACTTTAGCTTGCTTAAGCTCTCTTCCTCACTTCGAACCACTCCGTAGGTAGTGAGCAAAATATCAGCTTCCTTGAGCGGTGCCAAGCTACGCCCCGAACCATGATACAGGTGCAGACGAAGTTCGGGGGCAAATTTGCTGCTTTCCTTCGACCAGTTGGTGAGCAAAGTCGTGGGCACTACGACCAGCCCTTTCAATTTTTTGAAAGCCCCTTCTTGCTTCATTTTCAGGAGGGTAGTGATGACTTGCAGGGTTTTTCCCAATCCCATGTCGTCGGCAATCAGGCTACCCATTCCCAAACGAGCATTTTTGTAAAGCCATTCGTAGCCGCGTTGTTGGTAGGGACGTAAGTTGGCGGCAAGGCGTTCGGGAAGCTCAATCGTTTCGTTTTTCAACAACGATTTCATCCACTTTTGCGCCGATTTTGTGAGGGTCACGCCCGTACCGTTGAATTCTTCAGTAAGGGCCATTTGGAGTAATTCATTGCTATCTAGCGAAGGCGGATTTTTGAGCTTTTCGAGTAAGGTTTTGATTTCTTTTTCGTCAAAATACGCGTATTGGTCTTTGATTTTTACCAAACCTCGGTAGTTTTCAATCATCCGTACAAAGCTTTGGGTATCAATGTGTTCGTCGCCCACGGCTACTTCCCAGCGAAATTTGAGCATATTTTCCAAACTGATAATCGACGACGCGGCGACTTTGCCGTCTTCTTCGCTGTCGAGCGTCATGGTAAGCTGTGGACGGAGGAGTTTTTGGAGCGACTTTGGCAACTGAATTTTGATGCCAAACAGTCGAATCGTTGGCAAAATCTTCAGAAGAATATCGGCAAACACCTCGGAGTCAAACTGCAATGTTTTTGTTCCGTTGCTGGCAATCAGTTGATTAAGTTGCGGAAAATGCTCCGCCATCATCGACAAGTCGCGCATCACCCCCATGCGCACGGGGGCGTAGTTGCGTTCGGCCATGAAAGTTTGGAGCGGAATCGGGATGCCGAGTTCGGATTTTTTATGTTCGACAAACAGATTGACTTTAAACCCCTCTTCCAGTTCTTCTACTTGCACCAACGGCACGTAATCGCGTTGGGCAATGAAAAATTTATTTAACCATAACTGAATATTACTCGGGATTTCGCGGGACTCAAAACCTCCAAAGAAAACCATGGAGCTTCTAAAAAATAAATCATCAGTTTCGGTGGCTTTGTAGTCGTACAGGTCGTTGAATTGCCGTATGCGTTCGGTCAAAATGAGCGAAGACAGGGCATTCATAAAATCCGTTTCGGTGGGAATAAAAATGTCCCGTTTCCCAATTTTATAATAAAGAATTTCGGGAGGCAACACCGCCCTTACGTGGGTCGTTAGGGTGGCTACTTGCTCATTGATTGTGGCTGGAATCCAGCGGACTAAGTGGTATTCTCGCTTGAGTTTGGCACGTAGCAATTGGGGAATAATGGCGCCGCGTTCAAGCAGTTTGAGCGCCAAACGATTCAAAAAATAAAGCCCTTTGAGGGTAGGGGAGAGTTGCGGCAACTGCGACGAAGGCAAGTGATGAATCCAATCAATAAACTTGGGGAGTTCGTCAAACTGAAACACAATTCGCTCGCGGGTATCTCTAAAATTGGCCTGTAAAAACCCCAAGGCTTCATCCATGATGATTTCGCCGCTTTCAACTGCGTCCAAATCTTTGTCGTATTCCTGCTCGTTGGGCTCTTCGGAAACGGCAAGTTCGCGCGCTTTTTTGGCAGTATTGATGTAAAACTTTTGTAAAACCTGTTTAAAATTACCCGTTCGGTAAAACAAAGGTTTATCACCCAAAAGTGACAATAAATTATCCGAAATATCGGGAAGCGTCGAAAAATCCAGCGGGGTATATAAGGCTTCGTTTGGCTGAAAAACTATTTCTTCCGAGCCTTCAAACGGTTGGCGAATATCGGCTACGTCAAGCGTTTCTACGTCTTTTTGGTCAGAAGACGCAAACCCCAACGTTTCCAAGCTTTTGAATAAATCAAAATCACGGAGTTCAAAAATCAAAAAAGGGTTTTTATCAATTTCGTTGGCAACTAGATACAATACTGCCGCGCGGTGTTTGCAAGGGTCGCCCCAGTCGGGACACGAACAATCGGAATTAAATGCGCCCCACGACTGTGGAAACAACGAAATCCCTTGACGCTGACAGTCGTTGAACAACTCCGAAGGCAGCTGACGATTCAGCAATTGCGTCAAATACAGCGGATTTTCAGTAATCAAACTCAGCAATCGGGCTTTGTCAGACGGCGAAAGCGGGTCAATTTTAAACGAAATCTTGTAGGGCCGAGGGCTTGTGCCTTTTACCCGCGCCGCTATTTTATTCCCCTCAAACGCAATGCTTTGAACAGAGCCATTGTTGGCGTACGTACGACCTCTGGCCAATCGCCCGCTTTCGTCGAGACCTTCCAGTACATTAATCCATTGTTGTCCCCACCACGTTTGTCCAAAAGTACTTTTACGCTGAAATGCCATTCGTTTTTTTGTTTTTTGCAAAAATAAGGAAGGATTGCGAAGCCCGAAATATGACGGAACAGATAATGAGTAGCGCTCCCGCAGTGTATTAAGTATATGAAAAAGTACTTATGCATTAGAGAACCTACACAGTCAATAGGTTTTATTTAAAATTTTTATCAAAAAATTCATAATTCAAGGGTTAGGTTTTCGGATTTTAGGTCTCGTGTCATTAAAAGGTCCTA
This sequence comes from Runella sp. R0.1_18, assembly GCF_057652155.1. NCBI lineage: Bacteria > Pseudomonadati > Bacteroidota > Cytophagia > Cytophagales > Spirosomataceae > Runella > Runella sp. R0.1_18. Next base: position 163,605 of record NZ_JBYFCK010000012.1, on the reverse strand, counting down.
TTTGAACCCATGAAACCCAGACCCAAAGACGAACATACCCAACAACTCTGGCAAGATTACCGCGCGGGTGACCCCGCTTCGCTGGCGCAGTTGATGCAGTTGAATTATTCCGATTTATTTCATTGGGGAGTGCGCTTTTGTCCCGAACGGGAGATGGTGAAAGACTGTATCCAAGAGCTTTTTTTGAGTCTTTGGCAAATACATGCGACCATCGGAGAGGTCGAAAATGTGCGGGCTTATTTGCTGAAGTCGCTCAAAACGAAGTTGTTGAGGGAGTTGTCAAAACAACACAATCATTTTTACGAATTAAACGACGACTACGATTTTGATGTGTTGTTTTCTGCCGACCTGCGCATGATTGAGGACGAGTATGAAGTATATCAACTCAAACGGCTGGAACACGTATTGGGACAATTGCCCGAACGTCAAAAAGAGCTTATTTATCTACGATTTTACCAAGATTTGAGCTACGATCAAATTGCCGAAACCATGCAAATTGGCCGACAATCGCTGTATAATTTACTTCAAAAGGCACTCACAAGTTTAAGAAAACACTGGCAGGTGGGACTCAACTTGTTATTGGTAGCCATGTGGGTGAGATAATCAATCGGAGCCTTTGGGAAATTAACTGAAAAGCATTACACCAATCAAATGAAAAAATACGAAGAATATAACCCCTTAGATTTTGTTAAAGACGACTCCTTCCGAGATTGGGTGCGTGGAAAAGGAGGCGATGAGGGTTTTTGGATGCACTTTTTACAACAACATCCCGAAAAAAAGGCGGACATTCGTCAAGCGGAGTTGCTTATTCGGGCCATGAATGTAGCTCCTGAGTCACTCTCTGAAAAAGAAGTTCGTCAGGAAGTGACTCAGTTTTTGGAAAAAATTTCTAAAGCTTCTGACCAAGAAGTATTAACTCCCGTACGGGTTTGGTGGCAGCGTCCCCTCTATCAATTTGCGGCGGTCATGGCCTTCGCAATTCTTTCCTTTGGCGCTTGGTGGGCTATGAATGTGTACGAAAAAACGCCACTGATGAGTTCAATTACTGCGTTTGACAATTCGCTGGCCGAAACAGTGAACGAAACGGATGGTTTCTTAAAGTTGACCCTCGAGGATGGCTCCACCGTTAAACTTAGCCCTCATAGTCGATTAAAATACGCCCCGAAATTCACGGGTGAAAACCGCGAAGTGTTTCTGACGGGTGAGGCGCTTTTTGAAGTAGTAAAGAAAAAAGAACCATTTTTGGTGCAAACAGGTAAGCTAACCACCAAAGTATTGGGAACTGTTTTTACGGTAAGGGCTTATAAATCAGATAACCGCGTAACGGTGCAGGTACGGTCGGGAAAAGTTTCGGTGTATTCAATTGATGAGAAAACCCCTGCTGTGATGACCACCACCAAAGGCGTGATATTGACGGCAAACCAAGCGGCGGTTTTTGAAGAAAAAGAAAAACAACTCAGTAAAACATTGGTGTTAGCACCGATTGTGTTGCGCCCTGAAGCCATTATAAATCACTACGCGTATGACGAAAGTCCACTTCCGCAAGTTTTAAATCAATTAGAACAAGCTTATGGGATTCATTTTCAGTTTGATAATGAAAGCCTTAAAAACTGTAAAATCACCGCAACGCTTTCAAACGAATCTTTATATGATAAACTTAATTTACTCTGTAAAATCACGGGGGCAACCTACGAGATTGTGGACGGCCAAATCATCTTTGACGCCCAAGGATGTATCTAAAAAAAAATCGGCAGTGGTTCCAGCACGGCCGATTTGGATTTAACTTTTTTCAAATGTGTGTCTAAGCTATCTAAAAAAAGATGGTAGTGAAGATGAATGTCTCAAAACCAATGTTATAAACCCAGACAAATTTATGCAAAACCTTTTTACTGGTCAATTTTGGCTTCGAATTATGAGGTTTACTTTGACGCAACTGATGGTTGCTGTGCTATTTTTGAGCATATCTCATGCCCACAAAATGCACGCTCAGGAACTCCTGAATCAACGACTCACGCTAAGTTTTGAAAGCGCTGAAATCAAAAAAGTGCTTCAGCGCATCGAAAAAACGACGAATGTGCAATTTATGTATAGCTCCAACGTGATAAAAAGTACCCAGCGTGTATCTCTAGCCGTTAACAATGAACGCTTGGCAGTTGTACTTGAAAGCTTACTTACGCCCATGGAAGTGGCATACGAAGTAGCAGGTAATCGCATCTTACTGAAACGTGTAAAAGCTGAAAAAACGGCCACGCCCAATCAAACGTCTGTCCACCCAAACGAATTCGCCCCCATCGACCGACAAATAATCGGAAAAGTAATCGATGAAAGTGGGGGAGGATTACCAGGGGTAAGTGTGGTGGTGAAAGGCACAGCCAAGGGGGCTATTACAGACAGCGATGGTAAGTACAACCTCAGTATTCCAGAAGGGAATGTTACGTTGGTGTATAGCTTCGTTGGTTATGAAGCCCAAGAAGTTGCTGTTGGGAGCCGTACTACCGTAGATGTTACCTTGAAAGTGGACGTGAAAGCCCTGAGCGAAGTCGTGGTGGTTGGTTATGGTACCCAAAATCGGAAAGACGTAACGGGTTCTATTGCATCTATCAGCGCACAAGACATCAAAGACATGCCCGTGACCAACGTTGCGGAAGGGATGGCTGGTAAACTGCCTGGGGTGTTGATTCAGCAAACCACAGGTGCACCTGGCAACAGTCCTTCGGTCAAAATCCGAGGGTTTGGGTCAATCAGCGCAGGAAATGGGCCGTTGATTGTGGTGGATGGGCAACCCCTTAACTCAGGTGACCTGACCAACGGTAGTGGCCTTAACCTGATGAATCCCAACGATATCGAAAGTGTAGATGTATTGAAAGATGCGTCTGCGACTGCTATCTTTGGTTCGAGAGGCGCCAACGGGGTAATGATGATTACGACCAAACGGGGTAAAGCTGGCCGCAGCCGTATCAATTTTGATTATTATACAGGTATCCAAGAAATTAGCAAAAAGATGGATATGCTCAATGCGCAACAATTTGCGGAATTTAGCAAAGAAGCCTCCAACAATGCTTATTTAGAGCGCGTAACGGGTGCACAGGCGTCTGACCCCAACAGCGCACGCGCCGCGGGAAACCGCTATCGGTATCCACGTGGAGAATACCCTGGTATAGACTTTGACAATCCTGCGGCTTTGACATCCTACGACTACCAAAGCCTGATTTTTAGACAAGCACCCATCAGTAGTTATCAGCTTTCGGGTTCGGGTGGAACCGAGAAAATCCAGTACATGGTTTCGGGAAACTATCTAAAACAAGATGGTATCATCAATACTTCGGGGCTAAAACGCTACACGTTTCGTTCCAATATCGACGCCCAATTGTCGCCAAAATTGAAAATAGGAATGAGCGTTAGCCCTTCCTTTACGACTGAGCGTCGCGTCAATTCGGACGGACACTGGGCAAGCAATGGCGTTATCAACGCCGCTTTATCGCAAGCACCTATCATTCCTATTTATCAAGCCGATGGCGTGACTTACAACTCCCAAGCTTCGATTGCAGGAGCTTATGACTGGGCAGGGGTTACCAATCCCGTGGCTAACATCACGGAGTTAGACAATACGGCCACTACGTTGCGCTTGTTGGGCAATACATACGCAGATTTGACCATCTGGAAAACCCTTAAATATCGGGCTACTTTTGGCGCTGACTTAAATTATTTTCGTCAAAATCAATTCCAGACATCGGCCATTCCGCTGAATCAATTGTTGCCTCCCAACGCCAATTCGGGGTCTTCGGCTACGCGTCAATCCATCAACTGGGTTACAAGCCATACTTTAGGTTATAATGTCAGCTTCATGGCTGATCACTATCTTGATGCTTTGGTGGGTTTTGAATCACAAAAAAATGATTTTGAGTCAAATAGTGTCAATGCTAACCGATTTCCTAATGATATTGTACGTACAGTCAATGCGGGCGTTATCATCGGGGGTAGTTCTTTGCGCGATCAGTGGTCGTTGGCCTCTTATTTTGCACGGGTAGGTTATACTTACAAAGACCGCTATTTGGTCAATGCCTCCATTCGTCGCGACGGTTCATCGCGTTTTGGAGCCAATCAACGCTACGGTATTTTCCCTTCGGCGTCTATTGGTTGGCGCGTTACGGAAGAGCCATTCATGAAAAACATTCCAGCCATCTCCGAAATGAAGCTTAAAGTAAGCTATGGCTTGGCAGGAAATAATGCTTTCTCCAACTATGGTTCGATCGGAATTCTGGGTGCTGACAACTACGTGTTCGGAAATGCGCTTGTCAATGGTTTGGCTACTTCTACCATCGGCAACGACAACCTAACTTGGGAAAAAAGCCGTCAAACGGATATTGGTTTGGAGTTAGGTTTATGGAAAAATCGAATCTTCTTCACTGCCGATTATTATTCAAGAACCACCACCGATTTGCTACTTTCGGTACAAGTACCTACCCTCACAGGTTTCTCAACTGCCAGCCGTAATATTGGTAAAGTTGAAAATAAAGGAATGGAATTTGGCCTTGTCACCCGCAATACCACTGGTAATTTGAAATGGATGACAGATTTGAATATTTCGTTTAACCGCAACAAAGTATTGGCACTCGGACCCACAGGCGATGCCATTAGAAGTGGTACGGGTGTTGGGGAAACCAACATTACAGTCATCGGGAAACCACTTGGAAACTTCTACGGCTATCAGCAATTGGGCGTTTTTAAAGACCAAGCCGATTTGGACAGCTACCCACACGATGCCACGGCACGCCCTGGTGATGTGAAGTTTGCGGACATAAATAATGACGGTAAAATCAATGCTGATGACCGCACGATTATCGGAAATAACCAGCCTGATTTTATTTATGGTATGACAAATACCTTGTCTTTCAAAGGTTTTGACCTTGGAATTACCGTTCAAGGAATACAAGGTGGGCAGATTCTGAACTTGAGCCGCCGTTTTATCGAAAACTTAGAGGGAAGTCAAAATCAATTATCGACCGTACTCAACCGCTGGCGTTCACCGCAAGACCCTGGCAACGGGATTGTTCCTCGTGCCAATCAACGTACTACTGGCAACAACAACGCCATTTCGAGTCGTTGGGTAGAAAGTGCAAGTTACTTCCGAGTTCGTAACATCACCCTAGGTTATAACTTGCCAAAAGCAACCCTCGAACGCGTTAAAATCCAAAGCCTTCGATTGTATGGCGGTATCCAAAATGCCTTTACTTCCACCAAATACCTAGGCTTCAATCCTGAAGTAAGTGGTTACGAAAACGCCCTTACGGGTGGCGTCGATTATGGCTCGTATCCATTGGCGCGTACGTACACCATAGGTTTGAATATCGGTTTCTAATCCCAAAAACGGTAACACAATGAAAAGAAGATACATATACCTTACCGCCACCGTATTAAGTTTGAGCGGTTGTAAAGAGAGTTTTTTGGCGCTTGCCCCTATTTCCTCTACCAGCACTGCTACTTTTTATAAAACTGGCAATGACATGGTAATTGCCCTCAATGCGACCTATGGCTCACTTCAGTCGTCGGGGCAATATGGCAGTTACTACGTAGTTTCAGAAATACCATCCGACGATACCACACCCGTATTGTCAGGTTCGGTTACTGACCAAGACGAGTTTGATAAGTTTTATCTACGTACTACCAACCCTTTCTTAGCTACTCGCTGGAACGACGGCTACCGTGGTATTTACCGTGCCAATGCTATTCTGGATCGGATTGGAGCGGTCACAATGGACGAAAATCTAAAAAAACGAATCATTGGCGAAGCTAAGTTTTTGCGAGCATTGATGTATTTCAATTTGGTGAGGGTATTTGGCGACGTGCCTTTGGTGCTGAAAGAAACCACCGACCCTGCCGAAGGATATAACTATGACAGAGCGGCGGTAGCAGATGTATATGCCCAAATCGTCAAAGATTTGACTGAAGCCGAAGCAAGCCTTCCTGACCGATATACAGGCGCTGATGTAGGGCGGGCGACCAAAGGTGCGGCCAAATCGTTGCTCGGGAAAGTATATTTGACCCGTAAACAATACGCCGAGGCAGCAACAAAGCTCAAAGAGGTCATCGACGGTGCTGTATATGATTTGTTGCCCAACTACGCAGATGTATTCAAAGCGGCCAATAAAAATCATAGAGAATCGATTTTTGATATTCAATACAAAAAAGGCTCAATCGGAGAAGGCAACGGCCTCCCTAATACCTACGCTCCCGAAAATTCTGGTAATTCGGTGGTGCAGTTTGGAGGAGGAGGAAATAACCGCCCTACCGCCGATTTTGTAAATGCCTACGAAGCGGGAGATTTGCGCCAAAATGCCTCAATGGCAACGGCTTATACCAACGCCCAAGGAGTGCGCGTTGAGTACAATTACGTCCGTAAATATTCGGATGCTCCAACTGTCAGTGGTGATTCGGAAGATAATTTTCCTGTGTTGCGCTATGCAGATGTGTTGTTGATGTATGCCGAAGCCCTCAACGAAACGGCCAAACCTGCTGAGGCACTGCCTTATCTCAACCGCATTCGACAAAGAGCGGGGTTGGCGGCAAAAGGCACTTTAAATCAGGCCGAAATGCGCCTAGCTATTGAGCAAGAGCGCCGTATGGAACTGGCGTTTGAAGGACATCGTTGGTTTGATTTGGTACGAACAGGCCGCGCCATTTCCGTACTTACGGCCAAGGCACAAGCGATTGGTATTAAAGCCAGTTTAACTGAAAATAACCTCGTTTTTGCCGTTCCGCAAAGCCAGATAGATATTAATCCATCCAAGATTAAGCAAAATCCAGGGTACTAATGTTAGCGATGACAGCCTATTACGCGGCCATTTAAACTATATCTACCATTGTTAGAAATACAAAAAGAGCAGCTCTATGATATGGGGCTGCTCTTGTTTTTTGTCGGTAAGGTTAATCGTTAAGCAAAAGTTCTAGGGTAATTCAAAGTAGCCTCGGTAGAGGCGAAACATTTGTAGTAGCTCAAGGTGAAAGATTTAGCTTTCTTTCAAATTTACCGTTTTCGTCGGGTCAATTTTTAACCAAAGTAGCGCGGCCACAAACAAACAACCTGCAATAAGAAAGAGGGGAATATTGAAGTTTTTGGTACTCTCGACCACCATCCCAAAAATAATCGTGATGAAAAAACCGCCCATTTGTCCCGCGAAATTCATCGAACCTGCCACTGTACCTGCGTTTCGTTTGCCAATATCAACACATACCGCAAAAGCAACGGGCAGTGCTAAGTCTTTGGTCAGGACACAAATGGCTAGCAAATAGCCCGACAATTGGTCGTCCTTGGTAAGACCAGCGGCCAAGAAAAAAAAGCTAGACAAGCCCAATCCCGTGAGTGCCACGGCGCGGCGACCCACCTTTAAACCGTATTTTTTGGTCAAAAAATCACTGAGAATACCACCGACCACGCAACCAATAGCTCCCAAAAAATAGGAAAGCGAAATGAAGTTTTTTGACTGTTCTTCGGTCATGTGGCGGCCTTCTTGAAAATAGGTAGAAGACCAGTTGGTGAAGAAATAAGAGCCGTAAAAAAACAAATGACACATCAGCATCAATGCCCAAATGTCGGGATTGAGAATGATGGTTTTCCAAGGAATGGCGTGGTCGGTTTGTTTTAGATTTCTGCCCGTTTCAATTTCAGCTATTTCCTCCTCCGAAATACCCTCCATCGTACTGGGTTCATCACGGAACCAAACAAACCAGGCTGCTGCCCAAATGGCACCTGCTGCCCCCAAAACCAAAAAAGCCCAGCGCCAACCTACGGCATGCACCAAGGGAATGACTAGTAGCGGAGTGAGCGCACCACCGATGCGTCCCGCCGCCCAAATGGCCGATTGCGCTCGTCCTACTTCAATGGCAGGAAACCAGCGCGAAATCGCAATCGTGGCGTTGGGGTAGGCGCCAGCCTCGCCCATACCAAAAAGAAAACGGACGACAAGTAGATAAAGAAAGTTGAAAGCCGTGCCCGTCAGTGCTGTAAAACCAGACCACCAAAGTACGACCCGCGTTAAAACACGACGGGGGCCAAGGCGATCGCCCATGGCCCCCGTTGGGATTTCAAATAGTGCATAAGCCAATGAAAATGCGCCTAAAATCCAGCCTAATTCTTGGTTGTTTAAACCCAAATCGGCTTTGACGTACTTACTGACAACGTTCATACAAACGCGGTCAAGGAAAGTGATAATCGAAAGCGCGAATAAAAAAGCAAGCGTTCGGTAGCGATATTTCATGGGTTGAGTTTAGTTACCACATCAGCGAATAATTGACTTTTGACGCTGCTGGCACTACTAACTCTTGATTTCCGCCAATGGTTCGGATAGCCGCTCCGTCAGCTTGAATATAGTAACTTTTATCGACAACAAAGGTATTGTCGCTGATTTTTACAATTTCTTTTCCTGAGGCCAAACGACATTTCAACGTCGCAGGAATAGTTCCTGTAATGCGAAGCTCACGGTTCAAAAATTTGCTATCAGCGTCTGGGCGAATTTGATCTTCTACTTTTACGCCAGCTACGTCGTATTTGAATGTAGGACGACCAGCGGCGTCGAGTTCGTAGCCGCGTTGACGGAAGCCATCGGTTTCGCCGTAAGAAGCAGGCCATGCTGTTTGGTCACTGGCAATCAATGCTACCGTTGGCTGATTGTTGAGGTTTAACACACTTCCCTGAGGAATACTCATGCCATTTCCACGGTCGTTCCACATGGGGGTCACGTCCAAGAAATCGCCTTTCCACACGCGGGCCAATGCTCCTTTTTCAAGGTTGATGGCATAGTGGATGCCTGTAGGTTCGCCCACTGAAATCCCGTGAGAAACGTTTTCGTTGGCAATACGGAAAAAGCTACGGTGAACGACTGGCGTGCTGCCTGGGGCAACAAGGATAGGATTGGTAGGGTTGCTAAGGTTAACAGAGCCGAGTCCTTGTAATTCGATGGCACGGTTAAAATCACTTTCGATTGACAAACCGAGCGACGACTTTGCCCAGTCGGTGTTTTTGTTATATACATATTCAAAAGGTACCTCACCTGCTGGCAAATTAACCTTGGCTTGGCCTTCCCACCATTTCCATTTTAAAATTTCCTCGTTGTTTACCCGAAGGATGCCATTACCACCGTTGTGTACAGTTTGGAAACGATACTCTCCAGCGACAGGTACAACCAATTTCCCTGTAAAACGCAACAGGTAGCCGTTGTCTTTGTTGGCGACATCGTACGTAAGTTTTTCTAACGATCCCTCTTTGACCAATTTGGTTTTGCTGTAATCGGGCTCAGCCATAAAAATGCCATCATACTGAGCAAACTTCAGGTCTTTTAGTTGAGGCACTTGCTCGCCGTATTGCTTCACCGATAGGTTACGGAAAGCAACGCAGCCGTGATCTCCCTGAATAAGAATGGGGCCTTTGGCTACTTCTCCGTCAAGACTGCCGCGGGTAGGGCCAGCAAGTTCTACGTTTTCCTGAACAGTGATGCCGTTGACCTCAATTTTTAAGACTTTTGCGTTGGCGATTTTTTTACCAGCACCGTCAAAACGAGGCGCTTGGAAAATGATTTTCATGTGCTGCCACAAACCTGGGGCTTTGCTGGCGTTCATGCGAGGGGCATAGCCTTCGTACCCTTTTTGTCCACTAGGTCGCGACTCATCCCAACGCTCGTAGATTGCACCCAAATCGTGCGCGTGGGGTTGACGTACGCCCCAGCTATCAAATAATTGAATTTCGTACCGACCTTGTAGGTAAAAGCCTGAGTTGGAGCCTCTGGCCATCATAAAGTCAAACTCTACGTCGGCATCACCGTGTTCAAAATTTGTCACTAAATCGTACTGACGACCGTATTTCCCTTTGGGATGAATACAAGCCAACACACCCTTGCCCGCAGTGGTGCTCATGGCATTGTTTTGAACAAGGTCAACTACGGCATCTCCTACAATCGACCAGTTGGCAGAGGGATTTTTGAAGGAGCTCAGGTCATTTAAAGAAACAGTTTGGCTTTTTACGACTAACGAAACAAGACTAAAAAGCGGTACTAATTTGCGTATCATGTTGGTTTGTTAAAATGTGCCTTTCGGCAGCGATGGTATTGGATTACGTGTTAAAGTCAAATTGCACTAAAGCCGAACAATGTCAGCGCCGATGGCATTGAGACGGGTGTCAATATTCTGATAACCACGGTCGATTTGCTCGATATTATCAATAATACTCACTCCTTTGGCCGACAAAGCAGCAATCAACAACGATACCCCCGCCCGGATGTCGGGGGAAGTCATACGGATACCACGAAGCTGCGTAGCGCGGTTAAGCCCAACGACTGTGGCGCGGTGGGGGTCACAAAGGATGATTTGGGCACCCATTTCTATCAGTTTGTCAACGAAAAACAAACGGCTTTCAAACATTTTTTGGTGAATGAGTACCGTCCCTTTGGCCTGAATCGCTGTCACAAGGACAATACTCAACAAGTCAGGCGTAAAACCTGGCCAGGGTGCATCGGCCACGACCAGCATCGAGCCGTCGATAAACGATTCTACTTCGTAGTGTTCTTGAGAAGGGATAAAAATATCATCTCCTCGGAATTCCATTTGGATACCCAATTTTTGGAAAACACCTGGGATAACACCCAAATCAGGAACTGAGCAGTTTTTGATGGTAATCTCACTTTTGGTCATGGCCGCCAATCCGATAAACGAGCCAATCTCAATCATGTCGGGAAGCATGGTGTGTTCCGTTCCAAAGAGTTCAGAAACCCCTTCGATGCTAAGTAAGTTAGAACCTACGCCTGAGATTTTTGCTCCCATGCGGTTCAACATTTTACAAAGCTGCTGCAAATACGGCTCACACGCCGCGTTGTAAATGGTAGTAACGCCTTCTGCCATCACGGCCGCCATCACAATGTTGGCTGTACCAGTGACGGAAGCTTCGTCGAGCAACATATAGACGCCCTTCAGCCCGCTGGCGTCCACTTGATAAAATCCGCCATCGTTGGCATCGTATTCAAATTTTGCGCCCAAACGTTCAAATCCCAAAAAGTGAGTATCCAAGCGGCGGCGGCCAATTTTGTCACCACCAGGGCGAGGAATACGTCCTTTTTTGAAACGCGCTAACATGGGGCCTAAAAGCATCACTGACCCGCGAAGAGCGGCAGCTTTTTGGCGATACATTTCGGTTTCCATGAATTCGAGGTTGACATCAGAAGCCTCAAAGCGAATGGAAGAGTCGCTCAGACGGGTGCGTTTTACCCCCAAATCTCCCAATAAATCAATGAGTTGGTTTACATCTCTGATATTGGGGATATTATGAATAGTAACAGGTTCTTTGGTCAATAAGACAGCACATAAAATTTGCAATGCTTCGTTTTTGGCACCTTGGGGAGTAATCTCACCTTTCAATGAATGCCCACCTGCTATTTTGAATGAAGCCATGTGTTGGAAATAAGCGTTAGGGGGATTGAAATAAACGTTCGGTTCGTATCTTTTTTGCAAAGCTATCATTTTTTGAAAAAAGATTACAATTGGAAGAAGCACCGAGGGCATAAAAAAAAGTCGTGGACAGCAACTGCCGTCCACGACTTTCGCGTGTGCGTTCCTCAAATAATAAGGCATTGTATGCCTACAAACTAAAAGTATTTGTCCAATACCTTTGGCTTGCAAGTATATGTACGTAAAAAAGTGAACGAGGGTTGCTTCTCTCTTTAAAAAAGTTCAAAAAACATTGTTGGTTTTATGAATAAAGCGGAAATTACTTTTATATTTGTCTCGCTATAGGTAGTTTCTCTGTTTCTCTCGACTTGCTGTGTACTTGTCATTTGCTAGACGGAGTATTAGATCGAAGGCCGTCCATAGCGCACCAAGTCACATTATATCAAATTAATGCACAATGAACATTTATGTAGCAAATGTCCCGTTCAAAGCGAACGATGACGAATTAAACGAATTATTTGCGGAATTTGGGGAGGTATCGTCTGCCCGCATTATTATGGACAAGTTCACAGGCAAAAGCCGTGGTTTTGCGTTTGTCGAGATGCCTAACGATGAAGAAGGAAATCAAGCGATTTCACAACTTAATGGTTATGAGTTTTTAGGGAAAGTACTCGTTGTGAACGAGGCTCGTCCACGCGAAGATCGTCCACGCACGGGTGGAGGTGGCTTCGGTGGTGGCAACCGCGGTGGCGGTGGTGGCTACGGCGGCGGTGGTAACCGTGGCGGTGGCGGTGGTTACGGCGGCGGCGGTGGTCGTGATAACGATTATAAAAAGCGCTGGTAAGCTTACAACAATATTGAGAGCAAGAGCCGATTCCTTGGAATCGGCTCTTTTTTTTGTACTTTCCAACCATTTTATTGTGAAATGCGTCTAACATAATTGAATAGTTACATTTTCCTACACCGTTTTAATATTTATACTATGAAACGATTATTGTTTACCCCCCTCTTTGTTACCTTGAGTATATGTTCACTTTGGGCACAGTCAGCCCTAGAAGTTTCTAGACAATGGGAAAAAGGCTACGGAGCCTCGTTGTTGGGTGAGGTTGCTTTGGGATGGCCTGTGAGTAAGGCAACGCCCAACGGCAGTATCCTTTTTAGTTTTCCCTACCGTCTTTGTGCTTCTAAGTGCAGTACCTCAATTGTCTATCGGGGTATTGTCCGTGATAGCCTTTTTAAAAGCGAAGGTAGATATGTGCCTTCGCAAGGGGGAGCATCGGCATTTGTGAAAGGGTATTCAACTAAATTGAGTAGTGAATGGGATCAATCAGCTAATAAGTTTTACACGACAAGTACCTATTATTCCCCTAATTTCGATGAAATAGGAAGTGTAAAGCACCAAAAACCAGCTTATATTAGCTCGGTCAACCCACTGTCAAACGGAGGGCTTATCATGAGTACCACGGCGATTATAGGGGATTATAGTGATAGCCTCGTTCGGTACGATGCCCAAGGGAAGCGGGTTTGGGCAGTTGCTACGGCCAACTATAACCGAACCCAAAATGAAACCACTTGGCGCGAAAGTGCTGCCGTCACCCCTATGTACCACGGTGAAGAAGCTGCGTTTATTAGCTCAAAATCAGTACGGGACATCAATAATTTTAACACAATTATTTCTCAGCAGACTGATTTGAAGGTGCTTACTGGAAATGGAGTCGAAAAGTGGAGTGCCATTATTGAATCGCCACTGACGTTCATCAAAGTAGTGGGGACGGATACGCAAGGACAATGGTATGTTTTGACGCAGCGTGACTCGTTGGGGCGTGTATTGACGTTTTCAGCAGAGGGCGCGAAAGTAAACGAAGTGGTGATTTCGATTCCCAATTTGAATAATAACATGGGGGTAGAAATTCAAAAAACGGCCGATGATGGTTTTGTGCTGTATTGCCGTAATGTTTTTAATACGTTTTTTGCCAAATATAGTAAAACAGGGGCGCGTGAGTGGAGTTATCAGATGCCTCTCTATATTGATCAGTTAAAAATCACTTCGACTGGGAATATCATTGCCTATACCCAATACCTGAATCAATACAATTTAACCATACTTTCGCCAACGGGGGGAGAGAAAACCAAGCTGTCGCTTTTTCATTTGATGGAGGGAAGCAATGGCTGGCTATATGGGACAACATTGGATAAATTGTATGCCGTTAATCCGCAAGGTGAAATTGCGTGGACGATTAACCGCGTGTCAGTACGGGCCGTTGTGAGCGAAGATGTGGATGGTGGATTGTTGGTGACTGAAACCTTTTCGACAAAAAATCCGACTGCAAGTCTCTTTTTAGGGGTATGGGGCCTCGATGTTGTAAATACTTTTACCCTGAGTAAATACACCAAAGAAGGAAAGTTGCTTTGGAAAACGCCGATTAATGCAACCGTTGGTGAGCCTGATTATCAGGTACGTTTTATGGCAGGGGCATATCCATCTAAGGAAACAAAGGATGCTTATTTGCTGACGTCTCAGGTGATTACGATGAGTAAAAATGCCAGTATAGGCAATCAAAGTAATGTTAGCTATAGTACTTCGGTTATCAAAATAATGCGCCCTTGCTATAGCCAATTGACTGCTACCTTGGCCACGACTTCGCCGTCTTTATGCGGTGGACAAACGGTCAAATTAGAAGCAAACGCTGACTCGTTGGGTTTCTTGTCGTACCAGTGGCAACGGGATGGCCAGCCAATAGTGACCAATCGTCAATCTACCTTTGAAACTTCTACTGAAGGAGTGTATCGCGTAATGGTCTCTGATTCAGTTTGTGGAACAAGCTCACTTTCTTCTACCATTGAAATAAAATCAACGCCCAATGCCTCTGCGACTTTGGTGACAAATCCACCCGTATATGCGCCCAACAAAGCCAAACTGCAAGCCAATGAAGGAGTAGGGTTGACTTATCAATGGTTGAAAAATGGACAGGAAATCGTGGGAGCGGTGGCGTCGAGCTACGAGACAGCCGAAAGTGGCGCGTTCTCGGTGAAAGTAAGCCGCGATGGATGCAGCCGTACATCACCCCCGTTGACGGTGGAGGTAATGCTACCGTTGGGAGTGGATGGGACAACCGAAGCCGAACTACATATTTCTCCTAACCCTAATTTGGGAGAGTTTGAATTAAAACTCCCGACGGGGTGGGAGCGGGCTCAAATAAAACTACATGATGTTTTAGGACGTGATATTCCTGTAAATCAGTCTAATGGCCGAGTAACTGTACAAACAGTGGCAGGTATGTACTGGCTCAAAGCCCTGTTTGAAGGCCGTGAACTCACCCAAAAAGTGGTTATTCATCCCTAAAATTACTGTTAATTCTAAGGCTATTCTAATCTTACCTTAATACGCCTCTAATATGGGTGTAGTACCTTTGTCATGTCCTAAAAGAAGGACGTATTCCAAAAATCATAAATCGTTATAATCATGAAATCGTTCATCACAACCATAGCAGCTGTTGCATTGTTAGGTACCACATCCGTAATGGCCCAACTTAATTCACCACATAACTATAAGCGCCCTGTTTCGCAAAAAAGCACAACAAAAAGCGCCAACATTGTAGTTGAAGACCGAGTAGCGCCTTTAAAATTGAACAACAACGTAGCGTCGGTACACAATTATAAGCGACAAGGAAGTGCTAATTTTCAGCAAGAGTCAATTGTGGCTTTGAGTGCACCAGTGATTGGTAATAGCCCACAAAACCCGACGGCGCTGCCCAATTATTACAAGAGTCAGTTTAAACCAATGGTTTCAGAAAATAGAAGCGCAATAAAAGTGAAGAAAGACGACGTGAAGACTGACACATTGGCAAGATAAGTTTTTAAGAATCCACACTGTTTCTTTTCTATTGTGAGTTTAGAAGAGGAAATATTTCTACTAGTTGAAGAGCCACGAGAGATTTCTCCCGTGGCTCTTTTGTATCTTGTTGTTGGAGGTTATACTTTCTGACAAAAATAGATAATCTCGCTACCGGGTAAGGCAAAACGCTTTGCTTCTTCTTTGCTAAGTTCGTCCATCACAAAACGATCTTCGGTTACTTTAAATCCGCCTTTTTCGAGGCGTTGACCGTAATCGCGTCCAAAAAGGCGCACGTGGTCATCTTGCCAAAAAAGCCTTTCACGTTCTTTGGGGTCGGTAATGCTGGGGTCTTCAAACGTGGTAGCCCTCGACCAATCTTGCGGAGACTGAATAATGGCCCAGCCGCCAGGTTTGAGCACCCGATGAAGCTCGGACATGGCCTTGATGTCGTCCTCAACGTGCTCCATGACGTGGTTACAGAAAGCAACATCGAAGGTGTTGGCTTCAAATGGAATTTGGTGGATGTCCATTTTGACCTTTGCCAAAGGTGATTCGATGTCAGCCGTGATGTAGTCGATGTTTTTTAAACGTTCAAAACGGTCGATAAAACAATATTCGGGCGCTACGTGGAGAAGTTTTAGGTTGTCTTTGAAAAAGTTGGTTTTCCGTTGGAGGTACAAATACATCAGGCGGTGGCGTTCGAGCGACAGGCAATTTGGACAAAGGGCATTGTCGCGCCCTGAGCGGCCATAAGGTAAAAACTTTCGGAATTCGCTGCCGCACACACTGCATTCAACTCCCTTGCCACTGTAAAAAATAGCCAATACGCGTACGCCAATGTGACTAACCAACTGCAAGTACTTACGCGGGATATGCCGCAAAACCCAACTAATAACGTCTTTCATTCGTGAATTTTATCAAATTTTTATTCAACAAGTGCTGCAAAGTTTTTACTTTTCGCCATAATTCCAAAACCAATTACGACACCACTATCAAAGATGATTCCAAAAACATCGAAACCGCCCGGTAAAAAGCTCATCAAGCGCATGAGTTCGCGTACAAAATCATACATTTTGGCACCTATCAGCCTATTAATGATTGGCTATGGCTTGTGCGTTTTTAGTGAAGCAGGCCACCTCAAGCATACAAACGCTCCCTTTCGTCAGTGGTTTATGATGGGAACCTACAGCTTGGTGGTCATCAATGCAGGGCTTTGCTTTTTTGGTCAGGCAATTGTATTTAGGATTCAATACCAATTCCGACAAGAAACGCGGCGAAAGTTGAAAAAGATGCAAAAGGAGATTGAGCTTGCGCTGAAAAAGAAAAATGCCGCTCAAGGCGGCAAGATTGTTTAAGCTTTAGCGGCGAACTCAGCCTTGATAGCTTCAACGTCCACTCTCTTAATTTCTGGTTTCCAGCTGCGTTGTTTCATTAACACTTGCTTGTTCTGTGGAATCATTACGTTGCGCTTACTTTTACGCAAAAGTTTAGTAACTGCCATTGTCGTATTATCTAAATGTATTGTATGTTTCTTGTAAAATGAGCCGCAAAAATACGGATTCATTTTTAAAAAAGTAAGCTCTTTCGCTCTTTTTTTTCGGTAGAGACGCTACTTTTGTGATTAGAAAAGTCCACAGTTCATTGGCCACCCCCAATGGTCAATGAACTGAATTCAAAAAAAGCACTGTGGACTGTGGACTATCAACTACCGACTATAACAATGAGTAAACCCTCTTTGGCCCGTGGAACGCGCGATTTTGGCCCCGCGCAAATGAATAAGCGTAATTACATTTTTGATACAATTCGCCGCGTTTTTCAGCGATATGGGTTTCAGCCACTCGAAACACCTTCTATCGAAAACCTTTCCGTTTTGATGGGAAAATATGGCGATGAAGGAGATCAGTTGCTGTTCAAAATTCTGAATTCAGGTAACTTTATTGAAAAAGTCACCGAAACCGATTTGCAAGAGGGGTATAAAAAAATGACCCTAAAGGTGTCGGAAAAAGGGCTACGATACGACCTCACGGTGCCTTTCGCGCGTTATGTGGTGATGAACCGTAGTGATTTGGTGATGCCATTTAAGCGTTACCAAATTCAACCTGTGTGGCGTGCTGATCGCCCTCAGCGCGGTCGTTATCGTGAGTTTTATCAGTGTGACGCCGACGTGGTAGGCACCGATTCGCTGGTGTGTGAGGCCGAAATTGTGCTGATGATTCACGAAGTATTGCGGGGTTTGGGGGTCGAAAATTTTACGGTAAAAATCAATAATCGTAAAATTTTGAGCGGAATTGCCGAGGTCATTGGCGCTCCTGGACAGGAAGGGCCGATGTGCGTGGCCATCGATAAATTGGATAAAATTGGCAAAGAAAAGGTAGAAGAAGAGCTGGCGTCGCGGGGGTTCTCGGCGGAAACCATCGCTAAACTTCAGCCCATTTATGAATTAACTAACGACCAATCAACGATTTTTGAGCGTTTGAAAGCGTGGTTGGCTGATTCTGAAATTGGGGCCAGAGGGGTCGCTGAATTGGAAGAGGTGTGGAATAAAGTCTCTAACTTTGGTTTAAATGCTCCGCAAATGGAGCTAGACGTGACGCTCGCTCGCGGTTTGAGCTATTATACGGGGGCGATTTTTGAAGTAAAAGCCAACGGTGTCCAAATGGGAAGTATTTCGGGTGGTGGCCGTTATGACAACCTAACGGGGACATTCGGGATGCCAGGGCTTTCGGGTGTGGGGATTTCGTTTGGGGTAGATCGCATCTATGATGTGATGGAAGAACTCCAATTGTTCCCCGAAAACCAGTCGGTTTCTACGCAAGTGATGATTACCAATTTTGATGCTGCTGCTGAGGCACACGGCTTGGGTGTTCTTCGCCAATTGCGCGAGGCAGGTATCAATGCGGAGTTGTACCCTGATGCCTCAAAACTCAAAAAACAATTTGATTATGCCGACCGTAAACGTATCCCATACGTGCTGATCATTGGGTCAGAAGAAATTCAAACGGGAACGTACTCGCTAAAAAATATGCACTCAGGGGAGCAACAGAAATTGGACTTGGCCGCAATCCTCGCTTTATTTGCTTAATGGTTACTGGCTGTAATTTTCCCAAAAAAAATCCCCGTGAATTCAGTTTCGCGGGGATTTTTTATTGACCTTTATTTCTTTGAAAGCTTCGATTGTTCTTCGTAAAAATCGATAAAACTATCTAGTTGCTCTACAGCCATCTTGCGGGCGATAATTTTCTTGTCTTTGTCTAACACATACACCATGGGGGTGTTGACGACGTCAAATTCTTTACGAAAATCAGTCCTGAAACTGAAATCATACCCGTGACGCCATGCACCTACGCCAAAATCATGGATGTATTTTTTCCAATTGTCGGGCGAACCCGTTACTGAAACAGCCAGAACTTTAACGCTGGACGCGTATTTTTCGGAAAACCGTTTTAACTCTGGCGTGGACTGTCGGCAATGCCCACAATCGGGGTCATAGAAAAACACGACGGTATATTTTGATTGAATATCCGCTAGTTTAAAACTGATTCTCGCGGTATCGCTGAGGGTAAGTGCAGGCATGGACTTGCCCACGAGCAATGGTTTCATAATTGCTACCCTATTACGAATATTCTGCACCGTACTTGAGTCAGTGATGGGCATAATGCCGCCTAAATAATATTTTTCGGCCAAGTGTACAAACACTGCATCGCCCCCAACGGTATTTGGGGTTTCGGCTTGATTGGTCAAATACCATATACAATACGCTTGCATTTCTTTGCTTCCACCCTTCAGGGCTTTTCCGATTACATAATCGCTGGCCTGAATGAGTGAATCTGGCGCTGGAAACGTCAGGTTTTGAAGGTAGCGTTCGAGTTTGCGTTGGAGAAAAGGCGTGCGAACGAGGCGTTCGTCACTAAAATCAAAATTGTCCCAAAAATGCGCACGATAATAGTTAAACAACCAAGCCGAATCAGGGCGGCCATCGGGGCGTTTGGGAGGCGTAGGAAGCGCAATTTCATTACTAGCACTCAAAATTTTCCCCGTAAAAGTAGTGGCGTTTTCTTTGACAAACTGATGGTAGTATTCCGACATTTGGCGACGAATGGTACCAATTTTTGCTTGACTTATCATGTCTTGTCGCACCTTTGCTTGGGCCTGAACCAAGGTTAATTCTTGGGAATAACCAAGCATTTTTTGCTGGTAATTAAAAAAACGTTCGTTGTCGGGCGAACCTTCTATTTTCATGTTACCAACAATACTTAACGTATCGCTGACAAACGAGAAGCGCTGTTCTGGGCCAACGATAAAATCAAGTAAGCGACTTTTGTTGGGTTTTAAAACCATGTAAAGCCCTTCTGGTAAAGATTTTGAGCCCGTAAAACTCAAAACACCTTTTTCGTCAACAAGGGCGGTGTCTTTGGTGATGGTTTGGTCATACCCAAAATAGTGAGCCAAGGTATAAGCACCAGGCTTGAGCCCTTTGATAGTGCCTTCGATTTTGTAGCCACTTTGTGCCCAGCTGTGACTGAGTAAGAAATAAGCAAAAAGAAGTAAACAGTTTTTTTTCATAGGTAGGTAGGTTACGAGAGCTACCCACCCGAAAGGTTCAAACTTTCGGGTGGGTTAAATGAACTATTGCTTTTTTTGTTCCTGCGCCAATTGGCGTTTGTAAACATTCAAAAACGGTTCAATATCTTCGACGCCGAGGCGGCGAGCAATGATTTTCTTTGATTTGTCAAGAATATAAATCGTAGGTGTAGAAAAAACATCGTAGTCGGTACGATAAACAACCTGCCTTGAAGCAACCAATCCGTAGCCATTGATGAGATTTTCGAGCTTAAATTCTTTGATAAATTTCCGCCATTCCTCTTCGCTACCGTCCACCGAAATGGTCATTAATTCCACGCCTTGCGTATAAAGTTTTTCTTGCAAAGCTTTTAGCTTTGGTGCCGATTCGCGGCAGTGCCCGCAGGTGGGCGAATAGAAAAACAATACTTGATAGTCGGCTTTGACGGCGTGAATGTACTCAAGGCGGTCGGCGGCGCGGTAGCTCATGACGCCAATGTCAGGAATCACTTTATTGACCAAAAGCGGTTTTAAAACCTTGATGCGGTCGCGAACGTTTTTGAGGGTACTCGTGTCTGAGACGGGCATGATACCCGTTAGGTAATATTTTTCGCCCATGTGGACAAATACGCCTTCGGTTCCAACAATTTTAGCGTTTTCGTATTGGTTGGTAATGAACCAAATACAGTACGAAATAATGTCTTTTTTCTTGCCTGCAATGGCTTTCCCAACGACGAAATCGGCTTCTTTGGTAATAGAGTCTTCCGATTGAATGGTCAAATCTTGGAAATAACGTTTGAGTTTTTGTTCAAGAAAAGGTGTTTGAATCATTCGTTCGTCGGCAAAGTCAAAACTATCCCAAAAGTGAGCTTTGTAATAATTGAATATCCACAAAGAATCTACCTTGCCGTTGGCTTTTTTGGGAGCAGGGGGAATGTCTGGTTCCGCAGAGGTTTTGAACAACTTTACCGTAAAGGTGCCCTCGTTGTCACTCATAAATTTATCATAAAAGGCTTTGCGTTGTTCTTGCAAATCCTTGTATCGCTTGTCGGTTTCGGGGAGTTTGCTGTCTCTCAATTGTTTATACTGGTTGTCTTTTTCCCGCATAAATTTTTGAAACTGGTAAAAGAGCTCATTATCGCGACTACCAGAAAATTTGGTGCTCGAAATCAAATCAGTGGTATCGCATTGGAAGCTAAATTGCTGGTCATCAGTGATTAATACACGGAACAGGTTTTTTCTATCTGGAAAAACCACTTCATAAACGCCACCCAACAGCGGTTTTTCACCTTCAAAAACAAATTTTCCATTGGCGTCGATTTTGGCGGTGTCTTTGGCATAAATCTGCGTTCCGTAGTAGTTTGCCAAGATACAATCGCCACTCTTAAAATTCTTCACTTGTCCTTCAATTCGATAGTTACCTTGTCCATTCACGCCGTAAAAGACGCAGAGAAGAAGAAAGAAAAGCGTACTCGTAAATTTCATGTCGATTTTATTTTATTGTAATCCCAAAAATAGCGTAATTATTTTTAGTTACTTAAACGAAATTTTCGCGTTTTTAGCGTTCGATTTACAACCCTGTTTATGTTTTATATTCTCTCCAAGACATTTGACGTATTATTAATGCCCCTGACAATGGTTTCAATCGCTATTGTTTACGCAATGTTTCTCAAAAACCGTACCCGAAGCCGTTGGATTACTGGATTGTCCCTCTTTTTTTTATATCTAATGAGTAGCCCCATCTTGGTGAATGAACTTTTGAAGGCATGGGAGACACCTTCTCAGTCGATTTCGAGTGAGTACCAGGTGGGAGCGGTGTTGACGGGCGGCATCATCAAAAAGTATGACTACCAAACAAAGCAAGTGTGGTTGGGCAAAAGCGGTGACCGAGCCACGCAGGCTTTTGAATTGTACCGATTGGGCAAAATCAAAAAAATAATCATCAGTGGAGGAGAAGGCTCATTTTTGACCAATAAACATACTACTTCCGAAAACGATGGTATCCGACAGTATTTGATTTATTCGGGCGTACCTGCCGAAGATATTATTCAGGAACCCATGGCGCGCAACACGCGCGACAATGCCGCTTACACGGCAAAAATCCTGAAACAACAATTAGGAACCAACAAATGTGTCGTTATTACTTCGGCGTTTCATACGCCAAGGGCATTGGGATGTTTCCGAAAAGCAGGGGTTGAGGTGGTGCCTTCTCCTGCCCACTTTCTGCAAGAAAATTACGACATCTGGATTGACAAGTTTTTCCCTTCGGAAGAAGCCCTGGTTGCGTTTTATTTCGTTTGGCACGAAATGGTCGGCTACACCATCTATAAAGTAATGGGATATTTGTAGAAGAAAAACAATACATCTGGGGAGTCGGATGACACCACCAGATGTAGAATAAAATATACTATGTACTCAAGATTTTTACCATTCGTAACATGTCTTCGTTGATTGGTTTTGGCAAACGAATGGTGTCACGGAAAGGTGTATATACCAGTTCATTGTTGATGATTCCCACCATCATATTTTTCTGGCCGTTCATGAGTCCTTCTACGGCACCTAATCCAAGGCGACTAGCTAAGATGCGGTCATAAGCCGTAGGGATACCTCCTCGCTGAATGTGGCCAAGGGTAGTTACCCGAATGTCCATATCAACTTCCAAACGTGCCTTGATTTTATCGGCTACTTCGGCGGCGTTTCCTTCTTCGTCTCCTTCAGCTACTACGATGATAGACGATGATTTTGAACGGTTCCAGCCTTGTTTGAGGGTTTCTACCACTTCCGAAATCGGAGTGAGTACTTCAGGAACCATGACAATTTCGGCTCCACCAGCAATTCCGCACTGGATGGCAATGTAACCAGAGTCACGCCCCATTACTTCAATAAAAAACACGCGGTCGTGCGAGTCTGCCGTATCACGAATTTTGTCGATGGCTTCCAAGGCCGTATTTACTGCCGTATCGTAGCCGATGGTATGGTCTGTTCCGTAAAGGTCGTTGTCAATTGTTCCAGGGGCACCAACAGTCGGGATGCCGTACTCGTCAAAAAAGATAGTTGCCCCCGTAAAAGTTCCGTTACCACCAATAGCTACAAGCCCTTCAATGCCAAATTTTTGAATTTGTTCGTAGGCTTTTTGACGGCCTTCTTTGGTCATGAACTCTTTGCTTCTAGCCGATTTAAGGATGGTACCACCGCGTTGAATAATATTGCTAACAGAATGAGAAGTCATCTGATAAATGTCACCGGCAATCATGCCGTTGTATCCGCGTCGGATGCCATATACTTCGATACCATAATAGATGGCGCTTCGAACCACAGCGCGAATACACGCGTTCATACCAGGGGCGTCGCCACCAGAGGTAAAGACTGCTATTTTTTTAATCATAAGTTAGGTATTAAGGTGGTTAGTTATTTCAGCAGTTAATAAGATGCACGAGGCGTATTAGCTACTTCAAACACACAAATTTATTTTGTATTTCGGTGAAATACCGAATATTTTGAAAATTTCTTCAAAATTTAACCGAAGCATCTCTCGCGTTATGGGCAAAAATCTATCATTTTTGATAACTGATTTCTAGGCAAGTTCTCTGATAATTTACAAAGATTTGAATACGTAATAATCTGTTAGTCAGGAGTTAGTGGCTTGTTTTGTTATTTGTGTGAATAAATTTTTACACCCTCTACTTCTGCCCTAAACAGGTAATTTTTAGCAATAAAGTCGGCCAATTCGGGATAGTTATGGTGTCCATATTTTTTTGGGTTATCCATCCAAATGGTTCTTGGAGTGATAGCATCCACAAAAATGGCGGGCTGATTTCGTTTCAAATCACTCAAATACCGTTGATAATAGTGTTTTTGATAGGAATGGTACATCCCGCTGCGGGTAGTATGATTTTCGTTTACCCCTTGGGGCATTTGGGTGGCTACGTACAAATCGCATGACCATCCCCACACGGCTAAATACTGTCCTGGTGTACCATATTGGAGAATACGGTTAGCAATTTTTGCCCGTGTCACATCGGTAGGGCGTGGGGTGGACGTATATTTATTCGTGGGTCTATTGTGCACCGTATTGTTTATAAAAAGTACAAAAAATGCCACTTGGGTTGAGACCATCACCCATTTGCATTGGGATGGAAGGTGTTTTAAAAAAAGGCTAAATAACAGCAGAAAGGGCAAAAACAAGTAATGAAAGTAATGCTCGTAAAAACTGCCCGTTCGTGAGATTGCTAGGTTTGCCATTAATAAGTACCCGCTCAACATCACCCAGAAATAATCATCAAACAATATACCTTTACTTAGGCGTTTTTTGATGATTAGTACCAAACTAGCTACCATTGAAAGCAGCATAAAGGGGTAGAGAAGCCATTCAAACCCGCAGCCTTTGTTCATGATAATCCAAGGGAGGCGGAAGAAGTTAACGAACCTACTTCGTTTTACAACGCTGCCAGCAAGGTTGTCTTTGTAGGCCAAATTCGCCTTGATGTAGTAGGTATAAAAATCCTCCAAGACGCCGTTTTTGGCAAGAAAAAGGCACCAAACAAGCCACAAACCCACAAAACCTAGCGCTAAGTAAAGGAAATGGGAAAGGAGTTTGGAACGTTGGTAGAAAAATAGTTGAATACAAGCATAAACGCCTATGACAAAGGCCATTGGTAGAGCTTGGAGTTTGCAAAGAGGAATCATACCGAGTAGTATCCCAAAAATTACTAACTCGCTGGCTTGAAAGCCTCTTTTTTGATTCCAATAGGCCAAAAAAAAGACCGTGGCATTGAGGACTAAAATGGAGGTAATTTCGCTGTAGAAAATGATAAAATCTGGATATTGTGCCAAACATAAAAAGGAAACAAAGGGAAGCAAAGCCCACTGAGCAGTAGCAGCAAGGTTTAGAACTTTGGCCGTGAAATAACCGATCAAAAGTCCTAGTACGGTCAGAGCCCAACTCAGAATATGTGCCAAATGAAAATCGAGTGTAAAGCCCAAATAGGCAAATCCGCTTAATAGATAACTGGTTAGCGGGCCACCCGTAGTGGGGTCGATGGAGCGATACACCACAGGGTCGATGGCAAGCGTTAAGCCTTGGGTTAGCATTTGGCTTTCATCAGGGTCTAGTTCATGGTTGAACAGAAAAGCTGGAAGCCGCATAAAGGCCGTAAGCGCCACCAAAATAACAATAAAAATACCATCCGAAAGCGGACGTTTTCTAAGCAAAATCCAAAGACTAAATGCTGCAATGAGCAGGTGACCAACAAGTTGGAACGCAAATGGATTTGCACTAAAGTGAATCTCCAGAGGATTCATAACAACTGAGTAATGGATAATAGTAAAGGTGGATGATTGAACGGGTGCTAGCGAGCAACATAAATTTTTACGCTATCTATTTCTGCTTTGAAAACATAATTATCGGCAACAAACTTGGCTAATTCGGGGTAGTTATGGTGGCCATATTTTTTTGGATCGTGCATCCAAATGGTTTTGCTTGTGATGGCATCAACAAACACTGCTGGCTTGGTTCGTTGAAGATCGCGTAGGTAACGTTGGTAATAGGTCGCCTGCAAAGGATGTTTCATGGCACTTCGAACTGAATGGTTTTCGTTTATTCCTTGGGGCATTTGAGTTTCTACATGATATTCACAAGACCAGCCCCAAACGGCCAAATAATCCCCAGGTTTTTTGTATTTTAAGATAGTTTTGCCTACCTCTCCCAATTCGTTTTGACGTGAATAAGCAGTTTCATAGACATTGAGGGGCAAGTGATTGTCCAGACGTTTAATACCGTCACCCAAAAATACCAATTGAGTTAGAAGTATTCCCCATTTCCAAATCGAGGGAAAAGTGAGCTCTTGGAGAAACAAACCGGTCAACAAACAGCCAGGAATAATGAAGTACAGAAAATGGTGAGGGTAAAAGCTGCCCGTACGTATAATAACCGCTATGACCATCAAGAAGAAACTGACCATCATAGGCCAAAAATAGTAGTTGCTTTTGGATATTCTGGTTAAGGCTGATTTTGAAAAAAGCTTGAAAAAAAATACGAATCCAAGAACTAAAAATGGAACAAACCAGTAGTTTAGCTCAGCCGTTTTTTTGTAAATGATAAAAGGAAAACGTACCAGAAACAGCCAAGGGCTTCGATACGACTCATCTGTAAAATGCACTTTTAGCTGTGCATTGCCCACGATGTAATAAATGAAAAAGTCGTCAAGGAGCCCATTTATTTGCATGTATAATAACCATATTCCTGCCACGGCTAATACACTACCAGACACAATAACTGCATGTAGAAACCATTTTTCTTTTTCTAACATAAAAAGTAACACCAAACTCCAAACCCCAAGGATAAAGGCCAAGGGAATTGCTTGTATTTTGCATAAAACAATAACTGTTATGGAGATACCAAAAGCAATTAATTCGGTGATAGTGAAAGTTTTAAGATGTCCCCATCGAACAAGGAGAAATATACAGTAACTCAGTAAGATATTCGCAATGCCCTCGCTGTAATAATGAATATAGTTGGCATCTTGGGCAAAACTGACGAAAGCAACCGTAGGGATGATGGCTAATTGAGCTATGTAGGTTGGGACTAAATATTTGAGGGTTTTGTAGAGGAAATAAATGGCCGTTAGTGTAATAAGCCAACTCAATATGTGAGCTGTATGAAAGTTGAGGGGGAAGCCTAGCAGATGGACAAGTGTCAAAAGGTAAGTATTGATAGGCCCGCTTGTAGTTGGGTCAAAAGAACGATAAATTAAAGGGTCATACGTTAGCGTCAAGCCTTGGGCTAACATTTGGCTTTCATCGGGATTGAGAGGAAGGTTGTACAGAAAAACGGGCAGACGCATAAATCCAGAGAAAAGAAAAAGCGCTGACATAAAAAAAAGCTCAGTAAAAGACTGTTTCTTTAGAATGAGCCAAATGGTAAAACTACCTAAAAAAATATGCCCAACTAACCACCAAAAAATAGGCGTACCGCCGAAGTCGAGCCAATTTGTAAATTGCATAGAATACGATTTAAAACCGCAGCAAAAATAACGAAAAAATACTTTAATGGATAAACTTTATGAAAAGAGCCGTCGGAGAAATTTCTCCGACGGCTCTTTTCATAAAGTCGTATCTACTATCTTAGAAACCTAATCCAAGCGCCATTCCACGAAGCATTGGATTGCCAGGGATAGCTGCACCACCTGTTACGGCACCTGTGGTGAGGTTGATAGAATAAACGCGTGTTGTACCACCCGAGCGGAGCAATGCGTAAGCCATGCCACTCATGCCACCAATGTCAAAACCATTTCCACTTTCGGCTTGGATACCAAGTGAACCTACTGGAACGAGTGTTCCGTTGTTTGGTGGGTTTTGGGTGTATAGCATGGCGTTACCGCCTGTAGTTTCAATGTTGAACAGGGTTGTTGTAGTGGCACCAGCAAAGTTGTTGGTGTAAGCAGAAGCGGTAACAGCTGGCGTACCAGGGTTGATATTGCCATCTACGGCCGCAGTTGCGCCAGTATCAGGGTGCAAACGAAGGTTTTGGCCCGTGTTGCTCACGACACGAATGCGGTCAACGGTTGGGTTAAAGTCAAATCCAAAATCGGTACCTGACAATGTAGAAGCAAATGGCCCTGCGCCAATAGCCGTGGCCGCACCGTTTGAGGTATTGATAGTATAAAGGCGGCTAGTGCTTCCTAGTGCGTATAATTGACCATTGGCAGGACGGAAGTCAATCCCCAAAATCATTTCACCCGACTGCAAACCTGTGATGGCTTTCGTGATAGGCATTGGGTTCATTGGGTTGAAAATGTGGAGGTTATTCGTATTGTCAACGGCGTAAGCAGTAGGCTCCGTCGGAATCGCAATACCAATGACGTTGCTAGGCAAATCACCCAACTTTTGCATACGACCAGTCATCAAGTTAACCTGCTGAAGTTCGGTGTTTCCGCCAAAAGTTACTGAAGCAATAGCGTTGCCGTCGGGAGCAATGTCAAATCCGCCCACTGCTGTGATGTCTAAGCCCAACGAACCGACCTCGGCCAAAGTGCCGTTGTTAGGTGGGTCTTGGCGATAAAGGCGGTCAGTGGCAGGGTCGATGTCATACAAAACAGTGGTAGTCACACCTGCTTTATTGTTGGTATAAGCACCTCCAGCAATCATAGCGCCTGCTGCACCGTTGATGTTGCCATCTACTGCCGCTGTAGCGCCTGTTTCTGGGTGTAAGCGAAGGTTTTGACCCGCTTCAGTAACAAGACGAATACGGTCAACAGTTGGATTGAAATCAAGCGCTACCATTGTACCATTGAGGGCAGGAGTAAATGGGGCACTACCAATGGCACGTGCCATGCCTGTCATCTGGTTGATAACATAAATGCGGCTACCATCACTGACACCGTATAACTGCCCCGTAGCTGGACGAAAATCAATGGCTAAAATACGTTCCCCTTGCATCAAGCCTGTGATACTGACAGTCGCAGTAGGGGCGTTGGTTGCCCGTACATTGAGGGCTAAAAGCTGATTAGATGAAGTTAATGCGTAAAAAGGTGCATCTGGTAAGGTTTGAGGATTTGGCGCCATGCGGTGGTCTTGGCAGGCATTGAAAACAAAGACCGCAATGATTGCCGCCATTGCCGAAAGGAGGAGACGTGATTTTGGTGGATAAGTCATGATTTAAGTTAGTTTTGCTAGTTGGGTTGTACATTGATTCCTAAACTGTATGTATCTACGCAGAACTACCTTTTTTGGATTTAAGCGAATGAGAAATTTTCAAAAAAAAACCTCTCAAAAGTTTCAAGACTTTCGAGAGGTTGAGTGTCGTGAGCCGAAAATGTTTTAAAATACTTCTACCTCAGAGATAACTGGGCAAGCTTTTGATTCTGTGATACTTACTCGTATTTTTTGAGTTGTAACAGGCGCAAGTTTAAGAATGCGCTTGTAACCTATGGTTGTAGCGCTGGCGATTTTTTGCCATTGACCATTTTGCCAAGCTTCTACCGTAAATGCTTTTACCCGTTGACCCAATTGGATGTGTTCTTTCAACGTTACATATTTTACGGTTTGTGCTTTGCCAAGGTCAATTTCTACCGAACCTGTGGTTACGTCATCGTTGGTAGTCCAGTAGGTATTTTTATCGCCATCGGTTACGTTTGAGGCAGCATAATTCGCGACTTTGCCACGGTGCGAGCTGGCTGTTGCTTTGGTTTTTAGGGCCAAATTAGTTTTAAATTCACGGTCAATCATCTCCTTCCAACCTGTCAACGCTTTGACGTCGTTTTCGTGAATCAAGCCACGGCGGTCGGGCGGAACGTTTAATAATAAGGTTGAACCTCTTCCCACCGACGTGAGGTAGATGTCGAAAAGATTTTCGGGCGTGCGAACTTTTTGGTCTTCTTTGGCATGATAAAACCAGCCTGGACGAATAGAAACGTCAACTTCCGCAGGAATCCAGTGCGTTCCGTCGGCTGAACCTGTATTTAACAATTTTTCAATCCCACCTTTGCCTGCGTATAGTGTATCGGGGGTGATTGAATTCCAATTGGTTTCGCCTGCAATACCGCGTTCGTTTCCTACCCAACGCACGCCTGGGCCTGCATCGCTGAAGAAAATTACTTCGGGGTTAAACTTGTTTACCATTTGTAACGTCGTTGGCCAGTCGTAGTAGGTTCGTCCGTCAATGCGGCGTTTTTCGCGCGCGCCACCATAGTATCCATCACCACCGTTAGCACCGTCAAACCACATTTCAAAGATAGAACCGTAGTTTTCAAAAATCTCTTTCAACTGATTGCGGTAGTACTCCACGTACCCAGGTTTGCCATACTCGGGATGGTTGCGATCCCAAGGCGACAAATACACCCCAAACTTCAAACCGTATTTCTTACAAGCCTCGGCTACTTCTTTTACCAAGTCACCTTGACCATTTTTGTACGGACTGTTTTTGATGCTATGTTCGGTATATTTACTGGGGAACAAGCAGAAACCATCGTGGTGCTTACTGGTCAAAATCGCTCCTTTAAAACCTGCGTCTTTCAACGTTTTAATCCATTGTTCAACGTTGGTTTGGGTAGGGTTAAAAATAGAAGGTTTTTCGTCGCCGTAGCCCCATTCTAAATCGGTGAAGGTGTTGGTAGTGAAGTGGATAAAAGCATTTTGTTCCATTTCGTGCCAGCCCATTTGAGCTTTGGTAGGCGTTGGTCCTACGGCTTTGGGAGGCAATACGTTCGGAATTTCCAATACCACATGTTTTACTTTTTTGCGGTGGTGGGTGTAAGTAACGTGCACAAGACCGTCACTACTTTGGATGATGGCAGGGTAGCTAAATTCACCTTTTGGTTCATCTTCAAACACATAAATATCGCGCCATTCTTTGCCGTCGGTAGAGGCAGCCAAGCGTAATTTCTGACGACCGTTTGACCATTCTTTGCCGCGAATCAAGGGATTATAAACAATCAATTGCGTGCCGTTTTTAAGCGTAACGGCATCCGTCCCCGAGTTAGGGTTAGGTAATGAAGTACCTGCTACTTTCGACCACGTTTTTCCACCATCGCTCGACCAAGTTTCTACCACTACATTTTGGCGACTACGGCAAAGTAGTTGCAATCTGCCGTCGGGATAGGTAAGGATGCTTGGCTGAATGGCGCCAAAAGAGCCATTATCAATCATGATTTTTTGCCAATTTCTACCGTCTTTGTCGGTTTTTTCTAGGTAAACGTTCCAAATTTTTTCGTCATTGCTTTCAAAACTCGTCGGGTGCAGAATATCTCCGTTGGCCAATTGTACCGATTTGTTTTTGATGGGGCCGAGAAAGCCTTCGGGTAGTTTTTCAGGCTTCGACCAAGTTTTCCCGTTGTCGGTTGAGGTCATCACCATGCCCCACCATTCGCGGGGATTGGGGCCTACTTTGTAATAGAGAAAGAGTTTCCCAGCTTTGCTTTTGAACAAAACAGGGTTCCAAGTTGGGTGACGCGTGCTGGCGTCCATCACGCCGTCCGCCATTTTTTTAGGGGCACTCCATTGGCCATTTTTAGACTCTGACGTCCAGATACACACATCTGGGTGGCGTTCGTGGGTTCCGCCAAACCAAGTAGCCATAAAATGGTCTTTGCCTAATTCGACAATACTTGATGCGTGGCACTCGGGAAAGGGGGCTGTTTCGTAAATAAATCCTTCTTTTATGAGCTTGACTGCGGGAGTTTGGGCTAGGAGAGAGGACGTAAACGCTGTGAAAATCACAACGAAATTGAGCAGTTTTAAGCGCATGGGCGAATACGTGTGGTTAAAGTAAAAGGTAGATTTGGTTATGAACGCGCAATTTACCTTATTTCTACTTTACCACGACTTACAAATCCCAAAATATCCCCCAAAATTAGGCAAAAACAGTTCGCCCTGGTCGTACGCCAACGAACCTTTGAGGGAAGTTTTTGACCAACGATTCAGTCGTATTTGGGCCGAAACTAAACCCGAAAACTGATAAAAAGTACGCGGATTTACCCAACCATAAGCCCCTAGATTTTGGCTATACGAAAACCGAGAGCGCACGGTAAGTTGCTGTTTGTATTGCCATTCTGTACCAATATATCCCACGCGCAAACGGTTATTGGGGAAGAAATAACCAGGTGTTAAAACCGAATTGTTGGGCTGAATGGTCGCACGAGGGGCGATGAATGGCGTGCCTAAGGTGAATCCGTTGTACGACCAGCCTTCTAAGTATTGACCATGGTTAAAATAATTGTCAGCTCCTTGGTATTTCGACGTGGTGCTATATTGTTCGCCACTTTGGTTGGTGGTTGTGAGGTATTCAAGCACTAAGTGTTTGAGAAAAAGGGGATGCGTGCTCGAACTTTTGCGTAGCCAGCGTAGTCCCGTCAGCCCGTCAGGTCTATTCTGCAATGCGAGTCCAGAAGCATCTTCGTAGGGGTGTTGGTGGTAAAGAAGCACTTGAAACTTCGCAGTTTTCAATTCAATGCCAAGGTCGTAGCTACCGAGGTGATTTCCAATGCGATTGGCCCCATCGAAAGAATTGAAGCGGTCGTTGGCATAGTCATCAGGGTACCGCCCCGTGATCAGCGAAAGGTAGTCTTGAAAGGTACTGGGCAGTGCGCCGTTGACGGCGGCAGGCGAATTATTAAGATAATCGGCATGTCCTCCCCACTGTACTTGGTGGTTCATGCCTGCGTAGAGTCGAAGCGGCCAATGTGGTTTGCCAAATCTGACGTAGAATTGTTTTTGGTGAAAATAGGCTTGATTAATGTATGAAGCCGTAAACCAGCCGTGGGCGTATGCTCCTTGAAACGCCAGAATATGTTTCAGGAATCCTAGCGAAATAAACCCGTGCGTTTGAAGCTGAATTTTGGGGAAAGGCATGGCATTGCCCGACCACGCATAAAAACCAGAAGACAGTGTGCTGTCGCCTAGTCCGATGACCTCGCGTTGTCTGCCCGCCGAAAGTTCTATTTGCTTCCATTTAAGTTTGGCATAGACTTCAGGCCATAG
This sequence comes from Runella sp. R0.1_18, assembly GCF_057652155.1. Classification (NCBI taxonomy): domain Bacteria; kingdom Pseudomonadati; phylum Bacteroidota; class Cytophagia; order Cytophagales; family Spirosomataceae; genus Runella; species Runella sp. R0.1_18. Next base: position 131,306 of record NZ_JBYFCK010000012.1, on the reverse strand, counting down.
CAGGGTAGTACCGCCTTGGGAGTTGCCAAACGTACGGTTTACCACAAAAAATGCCCCTGCTGCCCAGTCAAATGCTGAACGACGCGTCGAGTCTGTACGGTAATCACGGTGCGGATTGACCCGTAATGTTACAAAAGGATTGGTTTGGGGAACCATTCCGTATTGATTACTTCTTAGCCAAAAGGGTGTCTGGGTTTCGGTAGCAAAAGCTGCTCCTGCCTCCAAATCATAGGAAAACTGGTTAAAAGGCTTGTAAAGTTGGGCGCGAAGCGGTGCCCCAATGCCTAGAAAAATGAATATAAGGAGGTAAAGTAGCCGCATAGAGACATAAAGTTAAAGAAGACAACAATATGTACGATAAAATGGTCGCTTCAGTAACTTTATGTTTATGTTATTTTTTTGTGCTCCTAATTGATGCGTTCAAAAATGGTGGCAATGCCCATTCCGCCGCCAATACAAAGGGTAGAGAGGCCAAATTGTTTATCAGAACGTTCCAACTCATCAATCAAGGTAGCAGAAATAATAGCCCCCGTTGCACCTAGGGGATGACCCAGGGCAATGGCTCCACCGTTGACGTTGACTTTGGCGTGGTCAACGCCCAATTGCTCCATAAAAAACAGAGGAATGGCAGCAAAGGCTTCGTTTACTTCAAACAAGTCGATGTCTTGAATACGCATTCCTGATTTTTTGAGCACTTTGTGGGTGGCAGGCACAGGCCCAGTAAGCATGATGGTTGGCTCCGAACCAACGATGGCGAAAGCTTTGATTTTGGCACGTGGGCGCAAACCGAGTTGGTCACCGATTTCTTTTGAACCAATCAAAATTCCCGCAGCGCCATCCACAATTTGTGAAGAGTTGCCTGCATGGTGAACGTGGTTTATTTTATCAATATCGGCATATTTCATCAAAGCTAAGGCATCAAGCCCCATGCTTCCCATCATTTCAAAAGCGGGTTTTAAGGCCGCCAAAGAGTCAACCGTAGTGCCTGGGCGAACGCCTTCGTCGCGGTCGAGGAGGGTAATGCCTATTTCATCTTTATAAGGAACAAGCGATTTGGCAAAACGATTGTCTTTTTGGGCTTCTACGGCACGTCGGTAAGATTCCGCAGCGTAGCTGTCAACGTCGCGGCGAGAGTAGCCGTATTTGGTGGCAATCAGGTCGGCCGAGATTCCTTGGGGAACGATGTTATGACGGGCCACAATCTGAGGATTCATAAACAACGCCCCGCCGTCGGTTCCCATTGGTACGCGACTCATCGACTCTACACCCCCTGCAATCACCATATCGACTTGGCCTGACATGACGTAAGCGGCCGCTTGGTTGATGGCTTCTAAGCCCGACGAACAAAAACGGTTGAGCTGTACCCCTGCCACTGACTCAGCATAGCCTGCTTCAATGACGGCCGTACGGGCAATGTCGGCTCCTTGCTCGCCAACGGGCGTGACGCAGCCCATGATGACGTCATCGACAAAACGGGTATCAAGTTGATTACGTTCTTGAATTGATTTTAAAACAGAAGTAAGAAGTTGGATAGGTTGAACTTCGTGCAAAGAACCGTCCGATTTCCCACGCCCGCGAGGGGTACGAACTGTGTCATAAACAAATGCTTCGGCCATAGTTTAAGGGAGATGAAAATGGTATTAGACAATTTTTTGTAAATGTAATACAATCTTGTCAACTAAAGAACCGCTTGCTAACGGCTTATCACGATGCGCTTTACCTGACTTCCTACTCGCAAAAAGTAAGTTCCGTTAGGAAGATGTTGGACGTTGACAGTCATGCGATTGTTGCCAGCAACCCCAATGGTATTGGTTGTGTTGAACACAATACTTGCGGCGGCGTTGTAGATTTCAAACGATACAGGTTTTGGTGCTGACAAGGTAAAATCAACGGTTAGTAGCGTTTGAGCTGGGTTTGGATAAACATTGACCACATCCCCCGATGGATTGGAGGTTGCCACTGAAAGTAATAAATCCGATTTTTTGATGGCTTGAAGCGCATACCAAAGGGTTTGGTCAGTGCTTTGAACAAAGGAAACATCGAATGTATTGGGAGCGGAGGGAAGCACATCGCTGGTGGACACGATTTGCCCCGTCGGCGAAAGTTTGTGAATACGTAGCGCTTCAGCATTAAGCGCTAATCGGGCATCAATGGCCAAGGGGCGCACTGACGTTGGGGACGTCCCCCAGTTGTTGTTGACCGAAGTGTTGGCAGCATTCCAAACCATTCCTGTGTTTTGGGTTTGGGACGCAATGGTAATCAACGAACTGTCGGAGTCTGCCAAGGTTTTTGAATTGAGCGATACCCAGGTGATTGCGCCAAATTCGCTGGCTGATTTGAGGGTAAAATTTCCAACTTGCGTATTGGGAACATCTTTTAAAAAGCCCGTAAGTGTCACAAAACGAGGTGTATTGGTAGTTAAAAGCCCCGTTTGTGTATTTAGTGTGGTTTGTTGGGTTGATGTTTGAAAAGTACCATTGCTTACGTTTGGCAATACCTGACTGCTGAGTCCTTGGGCATGGTGGTAGGTGTTGGTGCGCAGCGAATGGGTAAGTTGGAGTCGGAAATCGTAGGGGACGTATTTCCCCCAACGGCCGCTGTTGTCTTTTTCAAACGACCAATAAATGTCTTTTTCGGAGTAATTGACCAACGTGGGCGTGGCTTCGGTAATAAGGCCATTCCGAAACGCCCAGGCGCAAGAGGGAAACAAACTCATGGTGCTGTGGTCGCGGTGAATGGAAAAATAACCTCCGACTTTATCGGCTGCCCAAGTGCTGTTGACATCGCTGTTGTATTCAAAAAACATGACCCCATCCATGCCGTGAAAAGCACCATACGCTGCCATGGCTGGCACCATTTCGGCGCGGTAGCGATTGGGGTAGCCGTGGTTGTACTCACTGATGGTGATGGGCTTTGAGGCCAACGGAATTCCCGAAAAAACGGAAGAAATGGCGCTGAAATACGCATTTTTGACCATAGCGCTATTGTTAATCGTCCAATCTGAGGCATCCCAGGCCACGTTTGGGAAGTGCGGGTGGTCCCAATAGCTGTGGTCGTCATAGTAGTCCATGTTTTCGTGCTCAAGCCCTTCTTGGATTCCCGTAAGGGCATTGGTGCCTGTGATGGGCGCTTGCACGTTGAGGGTGGTACGGAGAAAAGTACGCATCTCTTCCATAAACTTCTTTTGAAGCTGGATGTAGAATTGCGCCAAATCGGCGACACGTTGTTTGGAAAAGCTTCCTCTGTCTTTGTACTCCATTCGTTGGATGTTACGAGCGGCTAAGTTTTCGCCTGCAAGAAATGGAGTACGTACAGATTCTTTGAAGGAAACATTGTCTAGCCAAATGCTCGTTCCGTTGGGTAAGCTACCTAACTGAAAAGCCAGACGGCCTTTGCTGGTGAGGGTTTCATGGGGAGTAACTGAAAACGAAAACTGTTGCCAAGTGGTGTTGAGATTGACATTTTGTCCCCCGTACCAAGTGTAGGGCGAATCGTCTCTCATAAGCGATACACTAAGCACGGTTGCTGAGTTTGCTTTTGCCCAAAAGGTAACAGTGTAAGTGGTATCTTTTTGAAAAGAGAAGTTGAGGTATTTAAACTGTAAATGCCAAGTTTCGGTGCCCTTTTTGGTGACCGTTATTTTGGCTGATTTACTTCCCGTTTGGGCTTGGGTATTGTCCAGTCCAGCGGTGGCGGTTGCTCCTGCGTTTTGCTCCATCGCCCAGTTGGTATTCAACGTTGTGCCTTCAAAACCTCCATCGGTTACTCTTTCTACGATGTTAAGACTGGCACCTTGCCAGGCGGTTTGCAAGGTGGCTTGGGTTTGGTACTTAGTTACCAAAAACGCATTCCAAAGGCTGTCGAGCCTAACTGCCTGACGATACAGTAAAGAACCACCATCTTTTCTTGACTTGAGTTGGTTGTCTTTCCACATGCCATACAACGAGTTTTCGTTGATGATTTCAACCATGGCCAAACAAGGGTCTTCGGCGAGTTTTAAGCCTGTATAAGGATTGACGTGGCCTAACAATTGGGTCGCGTATTCTTTTTGAAGCGCAATCAACTGAGGGTCAAATATGGTGACTCCTTTGGCAAAATCCAGTAGCGAATCGGCATTGGCTACGCCGTCGGAAGTCTTGAACGTCCGTGAAACGTTCAAGTTCATATTCGTATAGATATTGTTCTTTTTCAGCTCATTGATAAAAAAATCAAGGCGGTCGAGGGTGGTTGAATTTAAAGTTCGGGTCGATTGCCCTGAAACAAAAATACTGCCTTCGTTTCCTCCCCACGGATTATCTAAGTGGTGAAAACGCACCAAATTGATACCCATCTTACGGGCATGGGTCGCGACGTCGGGGGCGGTGGTTTTGGCGGGAAAAGCAGCGGCGGATGTAATATTTACGCCCCAAAAACGAAAAGGTTTACCATTGACAATAAAGTTACTGCCATTGACCGAAACGCGGTCTGGGTTGCCAATGGTTTTGGCAGGGAATTTTGGGAGAAAAGCGGCGCTACTTCCGTCGTTGTAAGGAAAGCTAAAAGGAAATCCGCCCGTAAAGTTTTGACAAAACGAGGAAAAGTTAATGCCCAAAAGCAATAAGAAAGGGAGTGTTGTTTTCATATCGTTATGGAGTAGGAATAGACTCTTTACGAAACAGGTTAGACGCATAAAAAAAACAGCCTCAGCGAGGCGAAATCTTAGTAGAAAAAGAGGGCAAAGGCGAACCAAAAGCCCCATCGGGGCGGCCGACGCTCGGTGACATCTTTTACCCCCATATTTTAATCCGTTCAACCTGTTTTCAAAACTTGGAAGTTCTGGTTAAGTTCCTAAAAACATACTTTTGAGACAATTCCAAAGCGCACGTTTGTTTTTGTCGTCACTCTGCACAATGTCGAGCGATTCAGATAACAGAAAATTGACCCCAGCGATTTGTTTGGGGTCATAGCGGTTCATCATAATTTCCAAATTGATTTGGATAAACGGAACGCCAAACGATATGATATGGTGCACTTTCTTGTTTCGGAGTAACGGACGAAAATCCATCTGTTTGGCTCCCGATAAGTTCAAAATATCTACCCCATCGAGGTTTAAATTAACGGCCTTGAGTACTTTTTCCAGGAATATGGTATTACTCGGCGACATCTTCGGCGACTCGTTGATTAAAATTAATACCTGATGGTTGAGGTTGGGTGTCTCAAAAGTTGGTGGAGCAGGAGTTGGAGCAGCTACAGGAGCAGGGGGCGGTGGTGTAGGCGTCTCCGCTACAGGTTCTTGTATCAAAGACGTGGCAACCTCTTTGACTATTTTTTCTATCGCCTCTACTTCTTGGGCACGATAAAGCGTTTCGTTTTGGAACAGGAGCTGATAAAATGACTTCATTTTACAAAGCTAAGAATAGATTTCCTTTTACGGGAGGTAGTCCGTAGTTTTGTGCGCCTAAAATTTAGAAAATTATGAAAATCATTTGCATAGGTCGCAACTACGTTGATCATATTCACGAACTTCAAAATGCCATTCCAGAAGATCCCGTCATCTTCCAAAAGCCCGACACGGCGTTGTTGAAAGAAGGGGCAGCATTTTATTTGCCTGATTTTTCTCAAGATGTTCATCATGAAGTAGAGATTGTGGTGAAAATCAGCAAGATGGGTAAAAACATCGACGAAAAATTTGCCCACAAATACTACGACCAAGTAGGTGTTGGGATTGATTTCACCGCGCGTGATTTACAATCAAAGCTGAAAACCAAAGGCTTACCGTGGGAATTGGCCAAGGCGTTTGATGGTTCTGCCCCTATTTCTGACTTTGTTTCAAAGGCCGATTTTGCGGATATGCAGGATATTAATTTTCATTTAGAAGTAAATGGCGAAACCCGTCAGCAGGGCAATACGTCGTTGATGTTGTTCAAAATAGACTACATTATATCGTTTGTATCTCGCTTTTTTACCCTCAAAACGGGTGATTTGATATTTACAGGTACACCCAAAGGAGTAGGGCCTGTAAAAGCAGGCGACAAACTTGCGGCTTTCGTCGAAGGCAAAAAAATGTTGGAATTTGAGGTGAAGTAAGGGAGTTACGGTTAATATGTTTGAAGTGCTGTCGGTTACAATAACCGACGCGAGGTTTCTCAAAACCTCGTGAATTCAAAAGTAACAACCCAAAAACCCAAAAAAGAAAACGCCAAAGTTAGTACATGATTTTAAAACGCATTCTCCTACCGTTATTTAGTATAGTTTTTGTGATTGGAAGCTTTGCCCAAAAAGCAAGTTTTCCCAAAGGCTACTTTATATTTCCTATTTCTCCTGGGCAAAAAAATACCCTGGCGGGTGTATTGGGTGACTTGCGCGCCAATCACTTCCATGCGGGGATTGACGTCCGTACGCAGCAACGCGAGGGCTTGCAAGTGCTGGCCGCTGCTGATGGGTATATTTCCAAAATCAAAGTCCAAACAACAGGTTATGGCAATGTGATTTTTATCAAACACCCCAACGGCATGACCACCGTCTATGGGCACTTGTTGTCATTTGCCGACCCCATGGGGAGTTATTTGAGGGAAAAACAGTACGAACGCAAAACGTTTGAAATAGAAATCAACCCGTCGCCCGAGCAATTTCCCGTCCAGAAAGGTGAATTAATTGGCTTGTCTGGAAACACGGGCGGGTCGGGAGGCCCACACTTGCACTTTGAAATTCGAGATTCTAAAGATAACTACTTAAATCCTCTGTTTTTTGATTTTGCGGAAGTAGAAGACGATGTGCCGCCGTATTTTAATTCGTTGGCCATTCGTCCGATGTCGTTGAGTAGCCGTGTCAATGGTGAGTTTGAAAGAATCAGCGTTCGTCCTGTTCGCCAAAAAGATGGAAGTTATAGCATTGGCCAAACTGTTAAAGCTTGGGGAGAAATAGGTCTAGAATTGATTGCCTTTGATGCCATGAATGGCGTCAACTTTCGCAATGGGGTCAACTGTGTTGAAATCAAATTGGACGGAAAAGAAGTCTTTGCTTACAATATGACGTCGTTTCCTAGTTGGAGTACCCGCGACTATAACAACGTCATTGATTATGCTACCGAACAACGTAACGGACTTCGTTATTTAAAATGTTATAACCCCGATGGTAACTTGTACGGCCTCCAAAAAACGGATGGTTACCGAGGAAAACTTCAAATTCGGGACACGCTGACGCACGAAGTACAAGTGACACTTTTTGACTCCTACGAAAATTCGTCGATATTACGATTTAAGGTTAAAGGAGAACTTACGGAAGCGCTTATGATGCCTTTAGGCGAGTCGGAACAAGTTCCAACTTTGGCCTATATAAAAACGGATGCGACCGAAAATGTATTAAAAATCAGTGCGTTGGGGTTGTCTCAAACCGTTCCCGCAGAAATTTTCAGTAAACGCGCGCCCCTGCAACTTTCACCCGCCTATAAATCAAACGGGGAGACGGTTTATCTGCTGGATTTACGCGAACATTTGCCCGATTCGATTCGGATTGGGAACAAATTGCTTCGTACTGATTTTCGGCAACGCATTCGCCCCGACCGAATTGAAACGTACAAAGAAGACCGCTTTTCCATTCGTTTTGGCAACAAGAGCATATTTGATACGCTGTATTTGGCGGTTCAATCACGCCCTAATGGACTGATTATTAACGATGTTTATACACCACTTCGAGATGCGATAGGGGTTAATTTTCGACCTGATATTTTGCCCGAAAACCCCGAAAAAACCCACATGTACCGCTTAGATGGCGGACGTATGAGGTTTGTGGGGGGGAAATGGGAAGGAAATTCGATTGATTTTACCACCCGTGAGCTGGGGAGTTTTGGATTGGCAACGGACGAAGCACCGCCTGCGGTTCGGGTGATTCAAGCCAATAAAAAAAGTATTTCGGCCCGAATCTCAGATGGCATGTCGGGTATCGAGCGTTTTGATGCCTACGTCAATGGCGAGTGGGTGTTGATGAATTATGATTACAAACGCAGTTATATTTGGTCTGACAAACTGGTGGATTCTCTCGATTTTGAAGGTACGTTGCGCTTAGAGGTGCGGGATAGAGCGGGGAATGTAGCGGTTGTTGAAAGCGAAATCAAAGAAGCGGTAGTTCGCCCTGCCGTAGCTTCAAAACGCACCAAATCAAAAGCCGTTGCTGGTCGTCGAAAAAAATCGGCTAAAGCTACGGGCAAAGCAAAAAAATCTTCCAAAAAACGCGCTAAGCGATAATTAGGCAGTTAAAAATATGCAACTTTTTTTTCGTCAAGTAGGTACAGGTCAACCACTGGTCATCTTACACGGGCTATTTGGCTCGTGTGACAACTGGCTGACTATTAGCAAGGTAATTGCGGAGCAAGGGTTTTCAGTCTATGCTGTCGATCAGCGAAACCACGGACGTTCACCTCATGCCCCTAGCCATACCTATCCAGAATTAGCGGCGGATTTACACGATTTTTTACAGCAAAACAACATTGAAAATCCGATTTTGGTAGGGCATTCGATGGGTGGAAAAACGGTGATGCAATACGCCATGCTGTATCCTGATACTTTCAGTAAATTGGTGGTGGTTGACATTGCTCCCAAGTCGTACCCCGTTCATCATGCCGAAATCTTAAAAGGGCTAAGTGCCGTTCCGTTGACCGAAATTCAAAACCGCAACGAAGCCGAAGCCATTTTGAGTCAATACGAACCAAGCCCGTCGGTACGCCAATTTTTATTGAAAAACCTGTACCGCAACGAAGAAGGTGTGTTTGCGTGGCGCATCAACTTGCCCGTGATAAAACAATACATCGAGTTGATTGGGGCAGATTTGGAAAACACCCAAACAATACGTACCCCTACGCTTTTTATTCGAGGTGCGGAGTCGAGGTATATCAAAGATGCTGACTTCTGGACTATTCAGACGCTTTTCCCGAATGTCACCCTCGATACCATCGAAAACGCAGGACATTGGGTACAAGCAGAGCAACCAGAGGCATTTGTAAAATCGTTGATGAACTTTGCCAAATGAAGCTATACCTTATTCCAACGCCACTTGCAGATGGAACAACGCAAAGCGTTTTGCCTGCCCACGTACCCGAAGCAGTAAAAGACCTAGAAGTTTTTTTTGCGGAAGAACTCCGCACAGGACGTCGTTTTGTGAGTAGTTTGCGGTTGGGGAAAACCATTGAAAACCTCACTTTTTACGAACTTCAGAAAAATACTCCCGAGGCTGACACTTTAGCCCAATTGAAAGCACTGCTTGCTGAAAACAAAGACGCAGGCGTTATGTCAGAAGCGGGCTGCCCGGGCGTTGCTGATCCAGGAGCTGTAGCTGTTAAATACGCGCACCAATTGGGCATAGAGGTAGTGCCATTAGTTGGGCCTTCGTCGCTATTGTTGGCCTTGATGGCCTCTGGTATGAGCGGACAATCGTTTGTATTTCACGGTTATTTGCCCATCGATCGAGCCCCACGTGGGAAAGCCGTCAAGCAATTGGAGAAAGAGGCGATAGCCAAGAGGCAGACCCAGATTTTTATTGAAACGCCTTATCGGAACAACCAAATGATGAAGGAAATATTGACACAATGCCAGCCCAACACCCGTGTTTGTGTGGCTTGTAACGTAACATCACCAGAAGGGTTTGTCAAAACGTTGACGGTCAAACAGTGGAAAACCCAGATACCAGAGCTTCACAAAAAACCGACCGTTTTTTTGTTGGGAGAGTAGCTGGAAGTGGGAAAGGAAATAAAAAAGGCTGGGTCAACGACCCAGCCTTTTTTATGAAGTAGTAAAATAGAACGAAAAGTCGTTTTTCTATCGGTTCATCGAAATCAAGAATTCTTCGTTGGTACGTGTTCCTTTCATGCGTTCCAATAAGAAATCCATCGCCTCGTTTGGATTCATGTCAGAAAGGTATTTGCGCAAAATCCACATACGTTGGAGGGTTTCACGGTCGAGAAGCAAATCTTCACGTCGTGTACCTGAGGCGTTCACATCAACTGCTGGATACATACGTTTGTTTGCCAAACGGCGATCTAATTGGAGTTCCATGTTACCCGTACCTTTAAATTCTTCAAAGATTACTTCGTCCATTTTTGAACCCGTATCAATGAGGGCCGTAGCGATGATGGTCAAAGACCCACCATTTTCTACGTTACGGGCAGCACCAAAGAAGCGTTTGGGTTTGTGAAGTGCGTTGGCATCGACCCCACCCGAAAGGATTTTACCCGAAGCAGGCGTAACGGTGTTGTATGCACGGGCCAAACGCGTGATAGAGTCGAGGAGTATCACCACATCGTGGCCACATTCTACCATCCGTTTTGCTTTTTCAAGCACCATGCCTGTTACTTTTACGTGGCGGTCGGCTTGCTCGTCGAAAGTTGAAGAAATCACTTCGGCGCGAACACTGCGCTGCATGTCGGTAACCTCTTCAGGGCGTTCGTCAATGAGTAAAATGATAAGGTAAATCTCAGGGTGATTACGCGTAATTGCGTTGGCAATCTCTTTGAGCAATACCGTTTTACCCGTTTTAGGTTGCGCTACAATCATCCCACGCTGGCCTTTTCCAATGGGGGCAAAAAGGTCAAGAATACGCGTAGAATAGTTGTCAGGTTTGCCACTGAGTTTAATGTGTTCTTGGGGGAACAGCGGCGTAAGATATTCAAAAGGAATACGGTCACGGATTTCTTCGGTAGTTTTACCGTTGACGGTTTCTACGCGAAGCAGGGCAAAGTATTTTTCTCCTTCTTTGGGCGGGCGTACTGAGCCACGTATGGTATCGCCCGTTTTTAATCCAAAGAGTTTTATTTGAGACGGCGATACATAAATATCGTCGGGACTAGCTAAATAATTATAATCGGCAGAACGTAAGAAGCCGTACCCACCATCTGACATGATTTCGAGTACCCCTTCGTTGATGATAAGTCCATCAAATTCCTTTACGTAGTTGTTGTACTGCCGTTTGATTTTACTCTGGAACTCATCGGGTCGATAGTCACGCGAGCGTTCTTCCGTCTTAGCGGGAAGTGGTTCGGCTTCTACCTCTGCTGGTGCTTCTGCTTCAAAATTTTCCGTAATAAATGAGGTATCGAAAAAGTCTTCCTCAGGAAGCTCGATTTTTATATCAGCAAATTCTTCCTCAACTGCTGGTTGCTCACTCGCTGGCTGTATGGGTGCCTCGGTGGGTGCTGCAGTGGGTTCGGGAGTAGGTTCATCAAAAAAACGAGGGGCGGCATCCTGAGGTGAATTTTCAGGGAATGGTTTCTCGTTTTTATGAATACGTTGACGCTTACCACGTTTCTCAAACGAATCGTTTGATTTGGGGTGAAAAAAGTCAATCGTACTTTGAGAAACTACTTCAATAGATGCTGAAGAAGCATCTTCTGCGGCGGCATCTTCAGTTGGAGCATCAGGGTCTGACGCAGCAACTTTTCGAGGACGTTTACCTGAAGGTTGTGCAGATTTTGATTTTTCGGCGGGAGTGTCAGAAGTAGAGGACTGTTTTTCTAAAATTTTAGCAATCAGTTCTTTCTTTGAAAACTTAGAAGGGTCTTTGATACCGTTTTTTTCGGCAATTACCCGTAACTCCGCTAGGAGTTTGGGATTTAGATCATCAATGCTGAGCATATAAAAATGAAGGGTAAAGAGAATCTTTACACGGAGAAATGTTTATTATTAGTTATTTAACAACAAGAGGATAAACCAGGAAAAATAGGGATTGATAGCTGGAACTGAACAAGAGAGACGGCTTTTGGGTTAATGTGTATCAGATAAGCCGTAGTATTGTCAGAAAAGTCTCGCAATTATACTTCTTAAACGGGATTCTGTCAAGAAAATTTTGGTATTTGTTATTTTTTTTGGCGCTATTGTGATTTTTTCGCTAAAAAATGACCGCTCATCCTTCTCACAGGTGCGAATTCTTGAAAACTCACTAACTTTGCACCCGCTTTTGCCACAGCAAGAGCAGTTATTAGTTTACCGTTAATCATGAGAATGTTTCCTAACGGCTGAGTACGAATAACGTGTAACAAATAACGTGTCATAAATAACGTATAAACCAAACAAATGGAGAGAAATCAAATCATTGGATTAGCGCTCATCATGATGATGCTAGTAGGGTACCAAATCCTAGCACCACAAACTGAGCCTCCCAAGACGAATCCTGCGACGCAAACCAAGTCTAGTGCCACAGCCGCTGTTGCACCTGCCCCTCGTCAATTGGATTCGGTAGCTGCCAAAGCCATCTACGGCGATTTTGCCAGTGCAGCCATCGGTACCGCAAAAGATATTGTGGTAGAAACCGATGATGTTCGCTTGACTTTTAGCACCAAAGGCGGAAATGTCAAAGAAGTACTATTGAAAAAATTTAAAACCTACACCAATGCTCCTTTGTACCTCATTGATGAGCAAAGTAGTAAGTTTAACCTCGAACTACCTACCAACAAAGGCACAATCAACTTAGCTGACTTGTATTTTACAACAGAAGCAAGCAACCAAGTAATCACCACGGGAAAATCAATAAAACTAGCTTTTCGTTTGCCTTTGGGAGCCAATCAGTATATCGAACAAACCTACACCATTCAGGGAAGTGGGTATTTGATTGACTATGATGTGCAATTGGTTGGATTAGATGGCCTTGTGAAGAATGAGCCGACGCGTCTTGTGTGGCAAGATAAGTTGAAACAGCTAGAGAATGACATGGCCGAAAACCGTAAAGTAGTGACGACAAATTACTACGCTGACGGTGAATTGTCGGACATTGGTCGCGGGCAAAGCGATAATGTAGAAGAGAAAATAGAACAACCTGTATCGTGGTTTGCTCACAAAAACAAATATTTCCTTTCTGCTTTTATTACGAAAGGGTCGAGTTTGAGTAATGCAACCTTAAAATCGTTGGTTAACCAGTCGGACACGACCTACATTAAAACCATGCAAAGCGAAGGAAGCCTTTCGACGGCCGACTTGAAAGCTGGCAAAGGAAATTTCCAGTTTTTCTTTGGGCCAAACGACTACCAAATTGTAAAGAATATTGGTACAGCTACTGACTTTGGTGATAACGTGGACTTGGGGTATGCGTTCTTGAAACCGCTCAACAAGTTCTTCTTTGTGCCTATGTTTAGCTTTTTGGAGAAGTTTTTCTCTAATTATGGAGTGCTGATTGTAGTGTTGGTGTTGATTGTTAAGCTGTTGATGACCCCGCTCGTATATAAGTCGTATGTAAGCATGGCTAAAATGCGGATGTTGGCGCCAGAATTGGCTATTATCAAAGAAAAAGTAGGCGATGACGCGGCTAAAATGCAGCAAGAACAAATGAAGTTGTACCAACAAGTAGGCGTGAGTCCGTTGAGTGGCTGTATTCCTGTGTTGGCGACAATGCCTATTTTGATGTCGTTGTTCTTCTTGTTTCCTAACTTGATTGAACTTCGTCAGCAGTCGTTTTTGTGGGCAAGTGACCTATCTACCTACGATGCACCTATCAAATTGCCGTTTGCGATTCCATTCTACGGTGCTCACGTAAGTATTTTTACGTTGGCGATGACTGTTTCTCAGTTGGTATATGCGTGGTACAACAACCAGATAACGCCTGCGCAAGTGCAGCAGCCTGGAATGCCTGATATGCGTATGCTGACGTATTTTATGCCTGTAATGTTTATGTTTGTGATGAACTCGTTCCCTGCGGGTTTGAGTTTTTACTACTTGGTATCGAACGTAGTGACTATTTTACAACAGCAGGTGATTCGTCGTTTTGTGAATGATGATAAAATTCGTTCGATTTTGGAAGAAAACCGCCGCAAAATCGCGTCAGGTGAGAAGAAAAAATCGAAGTTCTCCGATATGCTTGAGCGCTCGATGAAAGCGGCTGATGAAGCCAAAAAACAAGCAGACGAAGCGAAAAAGCAAGTCGAAGCAAAACGTGCACAAGCAAAGAAAAAATAACTAGGAAGGATGTGTCGGGGTGTGAGCACCCCGACACATCCGCTAATAACAAAAAAGGGCAGCCACGAGCTGCCCTTTTTTGTTATCTATCTGTCAATTTATGCCATTGCAGGGTCGCTCACAGAGTCTTTGCCCGTTTCGATGTGGCCCGCAAAACGTTGCTCAAAACCATCTGCGCCTTCTACGCGGATGCTGACATCGTACCAGCCGTGGCTTTTCTTGAGGTCGAGCACGAGCGATGCTTGCCCATTTTTAGCCTCAACAACCACCGTTTTGGGGGCGTTTTTGTAAGCATTGTCCGTAACGACTACGCGCAGTCGTTTTTGAGACTCGGCATTACGGAACTGCAAGGTTAAATTGCCCGAAAGTTGATTTTTAGAACTCTTCGATGCTTCATATACTCCTTTTACATTCAACTGTGGGCTATTGGCTTGTCCTTTAAATTCGCGGAAAAACCCGTTAGGGCCATACACACAAAGATGATAGGCATCGTTTTCAAAACTGGAAAGTGGCCAAGATGGCGTTAGAGAATCACCTGAACTTACGGCGTATGACCAAGCTTTTAAGTCTTCAAAAGGAGCATTTTCGTTTGTGCGGTATTTGTGCGGGGCATAAACGTGAAATGGTGAACCCGCTGATTTTGCCCCAAACACACGATTTTGGGCACTTAGCTCAACAGACACCGATTTCTTGTCGGCACTGAGTACCGCATCGGCGTAAAGTTCATACGGAATGGCGGCCGAGGGGCGCGTACCTTCTTCTTGTTTTGGCATCCATGAAGTAGCGGCAGGGTTTTGGTTGGCTGCAGCAATTTCTTCTGATGAAAGGGCCTTAAAGTTAGAAGGTGGATTTTTGAACTTGGCGTTGTGTACGAGTTGATAAAAACTGTCTTTTTTAACAGATTCAGGCAAAGGAATTTCTTCTCCACTATATGGGCGAAAGACCGAAGTTAAATCTCCACATACCGTACGTCGCCATGCGCTGATGTTGGTTTCTTTGATGTCTTTTTTGGTTTTATGGCTCAAGAAGTGCTCCATAAACTGCAACACAGAGGTGTGGTCAAACACTTGCGAATTGACAAAACCACCACGGCTCCAAGGGGAGGCAATTAGCATCGGAACGCGGTAGCCCAGCCCAATGGCGCCGTCGCGGCCAGGGTTTTGCGCACTGTATTCTTTGCGTTTACGTTCTTGATCCATGGTCACGTGTTCAACACTCGGGTCGATGCCTTTGGAAACCAAACCGTCGCTCAAGTCAGGTTTGGGGGCTACGAAAGGAGGAATGTGGTCGAAATAACCGTCGTTTTCATCATACGTAACAATGAAAATGGTTTTTTTCCAAACCTCAGGGTTTTTGGTTAAAATATCCATTACCTCCGAAATATACCAAGCGCCGTACCAAGGTGCACCTGGGTGGTCGGAGAAGTTTTCGGGGGCAACAATCCACGAAACTGTTGGTAATTTGCCCGTGTTTACATCTTCTCTGAACTGGTGAAGGGTATCACCTTTAGGAACGGACATTTCACGTTCGACGCTGCCATCCTCGTATCGGTGAGTAGTCAATTCGTGATAGTGAGAATCGTTTATGTTGGTCGTAAACGCCTTTTGGTGGAGATTTTTGGCGCGCTGCGAAAGTTTTTCAAAGTTTTCTTTGCTCCAAAGCTCGCGGTCTTTTTTAGCGATTTCTAGTTCATCCTTTTTCTGTTTGAGCGTTTTTTGCGCTGTTTCAGTTTCTTTACCAGATGGAGGAAGCGTTTGCAGTTTTTGTTCTAACGCCGCAATTTCTTTGGGCAATTCAACAACCTGTTTGGCAAGGAATTTTTGATAGCCAGTAGAGAAGCGAACGTTATATTGAGAAAACCACTCAATGGGGTTATCGGTGAAGTTAGCGAGCCACGCATCTTGCTCGCCGTTGAAGCCCATCGAAATACTCAATTCGTTTTGATAAATTCGCCACGAAATGCCATTGTCTTCTAACCGTTCAGGGAAAGTCGTCCAGTGTGCCAAATCGTCATAATCAACATCTGAGTTACGAACATTTGCCTTTGATTCAATACTAGGTTTTTCCCGAATCGTTCCCGACCAAAGATACAGGCGATTGGGGGTAGTTCCTGTCAATGACGAACAGAAATTGTGGTCACAAACCGTGAAGGCATCGGCCATGGCATAATAAAATGGGAGGTCTTCGCGGGTAAAATAGCCCATGGTGAGCGGCATGTGGGCATAGGCTTTATTGCCCGATTTTTTGACGTCAAGCCAGCGGTTGTATTTTCCGTTGTTTCGTGCGTCCACTTGATTTTCCCAAGAGTGAGGGAGTGAGCTCATCCAAGTCACTTTGGTATCTTTAATATCGAGGCGGAAAGGAGCATAAGTTTCACCTTTTGCGTTAGACTGCAACCACACCAAGTTTTTGTTGGGCTGGCGAATAGCGCGAGGATCATTAAACCCCCGAACCCCTCTGAGGGCACCAAGTGCGTGGTCGAATGAGCGGTTTTCTTGCATCAAGACGACAATGTGCTCGGCGTCGAGGTAAGTACTTCCCTGTTGAGGGTTGATTTCTAATGCTTTTTGGATAGATTGAGGTAAGGCACTCCATAGGCTTGCACCGCTAGAGAGTAGAGCGGCTTTTTTGAGAAATTCTCTTCTAGAATCCATATAGAAAAGTTGGTGATGAAAATGGAACAGATAGCAATACTACGACAAAAGTGTACATAAAGGCTAAGGAAAGGCGTTAAGAAATGGTTATTTTCGTTAAAAAAAAGAAATACTTGGCGGTTATGGTATTTTTTGTCGCAGCAGAAACTTAACATAAACATAACTTGAAAATTTTGTTTTAACGGAAAAATAGCTATGTATTTGTAGATTTTTTTATTTGAACCTTTTAAATCAGTAAACCATCAATGAAATCTGAAAAGAAAGCCCAAGCAAGTGCAATTATTGAGAAAATAAGCGCCGCACTTACCGACGAAACAAGCTCAAAAAAAGCGAAAAAAGCTGTGGGCAAAGCAGCTGAGAAATTGGCAAAGAAGCTTGCTAAAATAGCTAAAAAAGAAGAAAAAGAAAAGGCAAAAGAGGCTAAGAAAGCCGAAAAAGGTAACAAAAAAGAAGGGCAAAAATCTTCAAAAAAAGAAAAAGCGAAAGTAGAAGCGCCCGTGAGCGAAACGAAAGACGCAACCGCTGAGTAGTTTTATGAAGTACTTTTTATGATAACAGGAGGTAGCCTTGGGTGCTACCTCCTTATTTGTGTGTTTTTAATTTATTTTAATCACTCTCAACGTTACTTGCTCCATTTCGGTTTGTACGTTTAAGAAATAAAGGCCATTGGGAAGGTTCGTAACTTCCATTTCTTCCTGATGTGTGTTTGATTCAGGCTGAAAAGAATGACTAAAAATTTGTCGGCCCGAGGCATCTCTCAATGTAGTTTGAACTACCTGTCCTTTGCTTTTTTGTACTTTGAGGCGAAGGGTGTTGGTAACGGGGTTGGGCAAAACTGAAGCGAAGTCGCTATTATCAGTTATCCGTTGTTTGTTATCCAAACCATCAGCCTTGCGAGGGCCTGACTCTTCCCTCGCCGCGCCTACTCCGAGGCCATCTCTGGACTGAATTCGGAACCAATATTCTTGGTAAGCCAGTACACTGCCCTGGGCTTGGCGCGTGGCGGGATAAATACTACCCCAGCCTTTTTTATCCCAATACCGTACGCTTAACTTATACAAACCTTTCGGTAAGCCTTCGTCGTATTTGTTTCCTCCGTTGCCATTGTCTGCAAAAAAACCGTAGGCTGGATGGTTTTGTGCGTATAACTCCGCCCAGCCATCACGGTTGGCGTACATAAAGTAGGGGGCGTTGTTTTCGTGGGTATTAAATGAACGGATGGTGCCCATTTCTGGGGTTGCCAACATATCAAACGTTAGCGAACCATTTGTGCCCAATGCGCAAGCATCTACGTTGATTGTCCAATAACGAGGCGCAATTTTATTGGTATACTCAACATAATAAAGCGTTGGATTTTGCTGTGTACTCTGCTCCAATTCAGGGCCGCCGTCGCGGGTGATGAATTGGCTCGACCAAGCAGAACGGTCGTTGGTTTTTACCGCTGATTTGGTTTGGCCGATATTGATTAATGTTACGACAAAAGCATTCCAGTAAATGTCTTTGCGAAT
Source organism: Runella sp. R0.1_18 (assembly GCF_057652155.1). Taxonomy (NCBI): domain Bacteria; kingdom Pseudomonadati; phylum Bacteroidota; class Cytophagia; order Cytophagales; family Spirosomataceae; genus Runella; species Runella sp. R0.1_18. The sequence goes on along the minus strand of NZ_JBYFCK010000012.1, from coordinate 113,234 downwards.
GCTCTCAGCACTTTGGCAACCGCCTTCAAAGATACATTTTGCCCAGTAACTTTGCTTGGTGACATTGCTGAATGATACCTCAAAACTTGGCGTTGTGATGCCTGTGTTCCAGAAGGTGGTACTTCCTACAGGGCAATTGGCTGAAATGGTCACTGTGGTACCTGTGCAAACTAATTCTTGAGAAACGGTCACGATGGGAGCTACATGAGTAGGTGTTACCGTAAACGTTACCACGTTACTTTTTTCACTTACGCAGCCATTTTCTGTCTGACAGCGGGCATAGTACGAGGTAGTTTCCAAAGGAACAGTGGTGGGCAGGCTTGGTAAGGCAATGTGGGTAGTGGCATTGTACCAAATTGTTTTCAAACTACCACAAGATGATTGTCCACTGAAACTTGCCGTGGAGTTACAACTTCCTGTTGATGATAATGAGACTGTTGGGGCAGTCGGAATTAAGACCAATTTTAGACGCATCACACCTGACTCAGATTCTATGCACGATGGAAGTGCGTTCGATTTGCGGCAACGCACCCGATAATTATGGTATTGATTGTCCACCAATCCTACGGGCACTCCTGCACTATAATCGCCTCCATCCACCGAATAGAGCATTATTTCATCCGTGGCACAGTTGGCAGCGAAAAGAATCGTTGTATTGACGAAACTACACACTTCTTTCGTTTCGCCCACTGCAACTGTAACCCCATCTACTGCCAATGACGCATTTTGAGGTACCGAAGCTCGGCTATTAATGGTTACTTCAATTGGGCTGGTATAAGTTACTGAACAATTCCCATCGCAAGCTGCTTGGTAGCGGTGAATTTGGTTATTGGATGACTGAGTAACTGGTGGATTGGGGGACCAGCTACTCCAAGCACCGCTGCCTATTTGAACGCGCCAAACGGGGCTTCCTGCTATACAGTTGGTGCTAACCGTCCACTGCAAGCTATTATTTGCTGGATTATTGTCTGTGTCACAGAATGTTGAGGTATTTCCCTCGTTGACGGTCGATTGGAGTACCGTGAGGGATATGCTGGGTTTGGTCAAAACAGAGACCAGAGCCGTTCCGCTTTGGTTTTGGCTACAGCCATGGGCATCGGATACTTTTACCAACGAATAGGTAAGAACGCCAGCCTGATTGGTGGGGGCACTAACTCCTGCTGAATTGCCGTTGGTGGTGGTTATTTGCTGAGTGGCTCCGCTATTGACTTGGTAAGTGAAAGTGTATGGAGCTGAGGTAGTTCCGCCCGTAAAAACGATGGTCGGGCTTGTAGTATTGAGGCAGGCGGTAGTGGTTCCTTGTACAGTAGCGGTAGGCAATGTACGTATTGCTACGCTGCCATTGATGGGTAATGATAGGCATTGTGAAGCATTTTTTACCGTTAAAATAAAGCCAATCGAGGCTCCTGATGCACCACTAGCTAATTGAACTGTAATGGCATCTGGGCTCAAATTTTGATCTGTTACTGCCACAATACCCGTTCCAGAAATGGAGTAGGTAGTAGGTGAAAGTGTTGACGCCGTGTAGGGAATCGTAAATGATAACGCCCCAGGGCAAATCGGTGCAATGGTGCCCAATGTCAAGGTAGGAGGGTTGGGATCCACAAGTGTTTTACTGCTTACATCGGTTTGAGTACAGCCTGCGTTGGTGATGGAGAAGTTGCTGTAAGTCCCTGCTCCTAAGTTAGATAAAACAAAAGCGTTTGTGGCTACTGTGACGATTTGAGGCGACCCTGCTCCCGTATATGTCAAAGTGTATTTTCCATCGGGTAGGTTTTGAGTGGTGAATGCGATGCTGCCATCGGCTCCAGCGCAGGTGCTAGGGTGGGTGATTGTTCCAGCGGTAAGTACTGGCAATGGGTTAACCGTAACCGTAGCATTCCCTGTAAAACTGTTGCCCGAACAATTGGCATCGGTGAGACTGATTACGGTATAAGTTCCCGCAGCGGCTCCTGTGAGTACAAAAGGACTACTAGTAATGTTGGTCACTACTGTTTGCGTGCTTCCATTAGAATAGGTAAGGTTCCAAGGAGCCGTTCCCGTAAGTTGGAAGGTTACATTCGGTAAGGTTTCACCCGCACAAACGGTACCACCATCACTTACAGCTGCGGTTGGTAAGGCAATGATTGAAACGGTGGAGGTGGTATTGGAACAACCACTGGTTGCATCGGTAAAGGTAAACGTGGCGCTCCCACTAGCAAGTGCTAGAATTTGTCCTGCATTGTTGACCTTCGCTTTGGTAGGGGCGTTGCTTACCCACGAGCCTCCTGTAGTGGGGGTAAGTGAAGCCGTACCTTCTACGCATACCGAAGACGGAGCAGTAACGGTAGGGAGTGCTTTGATGGTGACACTTGCCGTGGCAGTAAGCGGTAAGTTACATGCCCCATCATCTACCGAAACTAAGCGGATGGTTTGGGTGCTCGAAATGCTAGGAACCGTTACGGTTCCAGTCCCTCCTGTGAGCGTAACGGTGGCATTGGTGCCGTTGTTAATCGAATACGTCACAATAGCGCCGCTTGAACCCGTGAGGTTGAAGACGGCATTTTGTCCCGCACAAACGGCTGTATTTGCCGCCGAAACGGAGGCAGTTGCTGCACAATTGCTCGTTCCTCTTACTAAAAAATCGTAAGGAGCTTCGTTGCAGTCGTCGTTGGTGATAGTGATGGTAGCCGTTTGTGTCCCTAAAGCAGCGGGAGAGAAGGTAACCGTAAACGTTGTGGTGCTATTGATAGCGAGTGGGCTTATCGTACTAATAGCTCCCACTACAAATAACGGGTTTGAACTCTCGATGTTTGAAATCGTAAGTTGTTTAAAACCTGTGTTTTTGATGGTATAAGTGCGGGTAAGGGTATTGCCAATAAGAACATCCCCAAAGTTGGTATGGTCATCATCCGAAGGCGAGGTGTCACCATCAACAATAGATATAGTGTTTCCAACTACATCAATTTCAGGATAGTATTGCATCGCACCTGACGCCACCCAATTGGAAGTAGTACCCGTTAGGCTAAAATTTTCATTGAGTGTCCCGTTTTTGCTTGGGGAATTGGTTTGGTTATCGATGAGGGTAGTAATACTGGAATTAGTACCACCCGCAGTACCTTGATTGAAATTATAATAGGCCACCAATCCCGCTTCATTACCTGCCAGTTCGGTGTGCATGGTGTTCTTTAATTCGGATTGTGTACGTTGCACATTCCAAATTCGCAATTCATCCATAGTTCCGTTCCAGAAGTATTCACCAGACCGTGCTCCCAAGATGAGGTTGGTCGAAACTTCAGGCCAATAGCCTGTGTAGCTTGGCGTTGGGGTGGGTTGCCCGTCTATAAAAGCATAGAGCGTATTTGTGGCACCGTTGTAGGTAAACGCATAGTGGTGCCAGCAATCTTCGATGGGATAACCCGTGTCAAATATGTTGTTCCCATACACATTCATCTTAAGGATAGGTCCCCAAGTAACGCTTAATTCTGCGTTATTAAAGTTAATAGGAAAGGCAAACCCTGGCGCTCCTTTCGCCCAAAACTCAAGGGTAGTATTGTTAGTGCCAAACAAAGGAGTGGGGAGATTTGCGTTAATTTGGTCGTTGGCCCCGTCGAAGTTCAACGCATTGGCACCAATCGTGCTACTGGAAGCTGTTACGACAAAATCATAAACACTTTCGTTGCAGTCGTCGTTGGTAATAGTAATAACTGAGGATTGTGAGGTCGTACTTGTGGGGATAAATGTAACGGTAAATGTTGCCGAGCTATTGGCAGAAATAGGGCTTGCTGAACTTAGGCTGCCAACGATAAATTTAGAATTACTGCTGGTAATACTGCTAACCGTTAAGTTGGCATTTCCTGTGTTTTGGATGGTGAATGTTTTGGTGATGGCACCGCCCGCTGCATTTTCAAAGTCTGTATCATTGGTAGTAGAAGAAGAGATGCTACCATCGCCAATGTCCTGTGTCTTGCCCTGTACGTTTATTTCTGGGATCAGAACGGGGCTACAGTTACTACCTGTGGTTACGCCTCCTGTTTCAATAAAATTGGATGTACTACTCGTAAGCCCAAAGTTAGACAGCGTACCGTTGTTGGCTCCTCCAATGAGGGTGGCATCATCGGTAAGTGTCGTAATAGTAGTGTTATCAACACCCGCAAATCCTTGATTACACTTAAAATAAAGCTGTAAATTGGCAGTGGTAGGAGCTACTTCACAGTTTTTCAACATCGTAATTTCATCCACACATAGCGCGCGATTCCAGATGCGGATGTCATCCAAACTCCCTTTGAAGTTGGTTGAACCATTGCTATAAATAGAACTTCTGCCTAAGTAGCCCGTGGTACCAAAGTTGGCATCTCCTGTCATCGTAAGCGAACCAACCAAAGTTCCGTTAACGTAGCCTTTGAGCGCTTTGCCAGTTCCTTCCCAAGTCATGGCTACATGTACCCAGGTATCGAGACTGGTAAATGGAACTGAGAATTGATTGCCTGTTCCGCTGGCTCTGAAGAAAAGGTTGCTTCCGTTGTTCCATAGGAAAATGGCGACGGTTTCACCACCAAGTTCTATAAGCACGGGGTTGGATACCGTTTGGGTTGAAGCGGCATTCATCCAAAATGAAATTGTACCTTCTGTAGCGGTCATTCCTGTGGTTGGGAAACTGACGAAATCGTCGGTACCATCAAAATTAAGCGCGGCTGCTGGGCTAACTCCATTGCCTGAAATAGCAAAGTCGTAGGTAGTTTCGTCGCAGTCGTTGTTGGTAATGGTAATGGTTGAGTTTTGAAACCCCGATACTGTAGGATTAAACGTGACAGTAAAGGTAGCCGAGCCATTGGCAGCGACTGAAGTAGGTGCGTTGGTTACTGCAAACGTTGCGTTACTAGACGTAATGTTGGTAATGGTTAAAGCGTCAGTACCCGTATTTTGAATGGTGAAGGTTCGAGCGAAAGAACCATTGACGGCTATATTGCCAAAGCTAGTAGAGTTGTTGCTCGATGGAGTGGTACTGCCATCTAAAATGCTTACCAAAGGAGAGCCGCCCTGTACGTCAATTTCGGGGGCGACGACCGCTGTGCAGTTGGTCCCCGTCGTTACACCGCCAGTAGCTATCCAATTGGAAGTGGTACCAGTAAGGGTAAAACCTGTCAAAGTTCCGTTATTGGCTCCTCCAATCCCCGTTGCTAAATCGGTTAACGTAGTAACGTCACCATTGTTGCTTTCGGTAAATCCTTGATTGAAAGGGTAATATGCTACAAGATTGGCCTCTGTACCCGTCAATTCACAATTACGTTGTTGGTTAATTTGCTCACACGTACGAGCTGTGTTCCAAATACGCAATTCGTCTAACGCTCCCTTAATTGGCAGGCAGCAACCCGAACCAATGCGTAACACATCAAAGCTAGGCGGGGCGTTGTTGCTCTTGGTGTATAATAAAACGCCATTTTTATAAAGATAGCCCGTCCCATTTTTATAAACATACGCAAAATGCTGCCACGTATTGATGACCACTGTGTTAGCGGGGATTTCATTGGGAGTCATTCGACTCGACATATCGGTACCTACGTACACTGAACCAGTAGCAGTTGAATGAAACGTAAAACCATTCCATTGCCCATTGGAGGCACTACCAATCGAGATTTCTTGGTTATAATCGCTTAATGACTCGGGTTTAAGCCAAAACTCGACGGTAAACTGCGAAGGAGAGCTGGGCAGAAGCCCTGATGCAGTGATGAGGTCATTGGAGCCGTCAAAATGAAGGGCGGCTGCTGGATTTGCTCCATTGCCATTGACCACAAAATCGTACGTGGCTTCGTCGCAGTCGTTGTTGGTGAGGGTAATGGTGGCACTTTGTACGCCCAACGCTGTAGGATTAAACGTAATATCAAACGTAGCAGAGCTATTGGCAGCGACCGAAGTCGGCGCGTTGGTTACGGTAAATTTAGCATTTGTAGAGGTAATGGTATTGATGGTCAGCGTCGTATTGCCCGTATTGAGGATGGTAAACGTTCGGGTTAATGAGCTATTTACCAAGGCATTCCCTAGATCAGTCCCATTGGCTCTAATGGGAGTGGTAGCTCCATCGGTGATTGAAACGAGAGGAGTTCCTCCCTGTACATCAATTTCAGGAGCGATGACTGCCATGCAGCTAGTCCCCGACGTGACCCCGCCCGTAACCGTAAAATTGGACGTGCTCCCAGTAAGCGCAAAATTGCTGAAAGAGCCGTGATTGGCGTTAGCGGTTGCATCCGTCAAGCTTGAAACGCTGCCATTACTACCAGCGGCAACCCCTTGATTAAATTTGTAATACGCAACCAGTCCGCTTTCGCTTCCAGCCAGTTCGCAGTTAAATTGTTGGTTGATTTGGTCGCAGGTTCGAGTTAAGTTCCAAATTCGTATCTCGTCAATTTCGCCACTAAAATACTGAGCAGTAGCAGGGTTTCTGCCGATGTTGAGTGATTGGGTTGTCGTAGGAGGAATAAACGTTTCTTCTTGCGAATACACCTGTGTACCGTTTACATATAGCCTCACCCTTGCTCCATCGTAGGTGGCTGCAATGTGGGTCCAAGTGTTTAAAGAAATAGCATTGGTGGCGGTATGGAAATGCGGGTCGCTTGAGTTAGACCAGAAATAAAACATGAGTTTCCCAGCGGCCAATGATAGTCCGTAGTTGGCAATTACGTCATTGCTTGCCCGTTTATCAATAATTATATTATAAGAACCAAGACTAGTAGGTTTAACCCATGCTTCGAGGGTTAGAGTGGTGCCAAGGTCTAGGGCATTGGCATCGGGAACATTGATGAAGTCATCGGTGCCATCAAAATGAAGTGCTGCTCCTGCCACAAGAGGTGAGTTGTATGACAACGTCACTTGCCCAGCGCTAGGTAAGTTATAGTTGATGTACCAATTGGTTGGCAAATTCACCGTCGTGAACGTACCCGATAGCGACGTTGCATTAATGATGGTAAGTTGATGGCCATTGCTTCCCGTATAACTATTTATGAGTGAGACGTTGAGTGTTCCACTAAGCGTAGCTGTCCCTGTAACGTTGAGCTTGTCGTGCTGCGTACAGGCCGTTGTGCCTCCTAGTTCAATCGTGAGCGTTCCGTTGTTGGTGTACCCGTTTGAATACGTGAGGCAACCTGGGGAGGTGCCAGGCGCGACCGTTCCACCGCTTGGATTGGTAAACAACGTACTCGAAAATGTACCCGTGCCATTGTAGGTGCCGTTGCTGTTAAATGTCCCCGTACCTGTTAGGGTACCTTTGTTGGTAAACGTCGCGGATGCTTGCGTGGTAATTGTACCCGAATTGGTGGCGGTGACAGAAGCACCTACGGTAAAGGTGCCAGAGTTGGTGATTATCCCAGAAGCGGTGTTGCTTATGCTTGCTAATCCACTTCCTTGGGTCATTGAAAAAGTGCCTTCGTTGTTAAACGTACCTGCGTTACTAAAAGGTAATAAGCCGAGGGTCATGGTAGCTCCTGGGCTGTTGGTTATTGTGCCTCCTGATTTGTTGGTGACATTCAGATAGTTAAATGAAAACGTGTTATTGTTAGTAAACGTCCCCGAATTGTCGAGCCCTGCTGACATTGTCCCATTATTGGTGACAGTTTTATTAGCCGCATTGATAAAGCCATTGAATTGAACTGACCCGCCACTATTGTTTACAAACGTGCCATTATTTTGAACATTGATATATTGACTAGCAATCAAAGTTCCCGAATTATTGATTGTACCCGTGTTTGTAAAACCGCCATAGGTAGAGGTACTCGTACCACTGAGATTGAACGTTCCTGAATTGGTAAAACTGCCACTCGGATTTGAGAAGTTTCCCGTTGAGGCGGTAGTCATGGTACCCGCATTGTTTAAAGTACCATTGTTGGCTATTAAAGTACCATCAATGTTAAGCGTTGCTCCCGACTGAATGGTAATGGTTGGCGTGCTGGTCATTGTGAATGTAGTCGAGGCATTGATGGTGAACGAAGTACCCGATGGGAAGGAAATTGACCCGCCCGACATGGTACAATTGGAAGCTATGACAACGGCTTCGCCACTATTGAGGGTTGCTGTGGTAGGAACGACCCCTCCGCTCCAATTGGAAGCGGTTGCCCAGTTGGTGTCAGTGGTTCCGTTGAAGGTATATGTGACCGCTGTACTTCCCAAACCGCCCAAGGCAGCTGTTCCAGAAAGCCGTATTCTATCGATGGTTACACTACCGCTACTGAAAAAATAGCTGTATAGGTTATCCATTGTGGCGAGATTGGACGCCGTGGTAGCGATGGTGACTTTACCTGTGACATTGGTCGAAGCTGAACCGATGGTAGCGGCGTTCATCGCCGTTTGGTTGAGTGTCGTTCCGTCAAAGAAGTTATTGTATTGGGCCAAGGTTAGTATCCAAGCCGAAGTAGAGCCGTTGTCGTACGAAAAAGCATACAGGTAAGTGGTGGAGGTACTCAATGCATTTCCATTGGTCATACCTTGTATCCCCGTCCCCTTTATACCTAAAGCAGCTAAGCCAGATTGACCATCATTGGCGGGCATAAAACCTAAGTAATGATTTTGATTGTTGCTAGAACTAGCTGTACCTAACCCAAGCATCAATACTGAACTTGATGTAGGAGCAGAATTTAGCTTAAATAGAAAGCTGCCCGATATTGGTCCAGAGGCGGCAAACCCCGTGGTGATTCGGCGAGAAGCATTTTGGCCACTAGCGACTGTCATGGCGCCTCCTGGACTTGATAATCCTCCGAAACTTAGCCCCGTGCTGGTGTAAGCATTGGTGCCATTGGCCCAAGCGGTAGCAAAGCCAGTGCCGCCGTCTTTATCCGTAAGGTTTCCTGAGGTTCCACCATACTCGAAGTCTTCGACGATGGTGATTTGGGCAAAAATGGGTTGGGTAAAGACCAACGAGAGACCAAGAAAGAAGCAACAAAAAAAAGAGAAAAAGGAGTTGCTTTTGGTCGAAAAAGAAGGGTAAAGGTTCGTTTTCATACGTTCTACGAAGTGAGCATTATGTACTTCGCAAAACAGCTAAATTCAGTGGGTTATGTGTTAGAACAAATCGGACAGCGGTTGTCCGATTTGTTCTAATGTGTCATTTTTGTCGAAATAACTCACAAAAAAGCATTTTTAACGTCGGGAAAAACTCAAACCAGTACTTCTTCGCATAATTGAAGGTAGTGCTCTAAATCGGGTTTGGCCAAGCCTGTCACTTTGGCGGCTTCGTCCCAGCGACGCATCTGAATGATTAACTCAAAATACGGGTTTTGCTCAAAGGCAGCTGCTTCTTCGGCCGACATGGACCCGCCTTGAAACGCTAATGTTTTTAAGCTCGCTTCGGATAAGCCTGCGAAGTACTTGGGGTTTTTGAAGGTCAGGTACCGTTTTGCATTGACGTGGTTAGCGACCAAAATACACACTTTTTCGGGAAACCCTTGTGCCCGAAGCCACTCCGCAGCTACTTCTTCGTGGTCTTTGCGGCCATATTCTGCCATGAGTTCTTCTTCGAGTTCGGTTGGCATTAAGTGGCCAATATCGTGTAAAAAAGCGGCTACTTGGACCTCCGTGTCAAAGCCTCCTTTTCGGGCTAAATCGGCACCTTGGGCCGCGTGTTCGAGTTGACTTACGTCTTCTCCAAAATATTGGTCGTCGCCTTGTGCTTCAAACAACTGGCGAATGGTGGTGATTGCGGACATTTTTTTTTGAATGAAAATTTGAATTATCTACGCCTTAGCTGATTATCTGTTTTTTTCGTCTGACTGTTGTTCTTCGTCAGACGATAGTCAGACGAAAAAACTATAGTCGGACGAAGTTTTACTCACTTAAAAACCGTTTGAATGGCTTCTCCTACTGGATGTTCACAGGTAAAATGCAACCCAAGTGCTTTGGCGAGCGTTTGAGCGATTTGATTTTGGAATAATACTTCTGCATGTTTCACTTCTCCTTTGGCAGGGGTATCAGGGCCAAGCGCGCCCATCCAGACTTGAAAACAATCGGGGGTTTTGGTCCCGTGGTCTTTCCAGCGAGCTTTAGGTGTATGTCCGCGCCCGTGGTCGGTGGTTAGCAAAATCGTGGTTTTGCCTCTGTATTCGGGTTGTGATTGAAGGTAAGTCCATAAATCAGCGATGAATTTATCGACCAAATTGGCCGTTAGCAAATACTGGTCATATTTTCCCGCGTGGGCAAAGTCATCGGTTTCGTCAAACGACAAGAAAAACACCTTAGGCTTATTTTTTTGAATGTATTCTTTGGCCATGTAGTAAGTTATAAAATCTTGGCGAGTTTCACCCCAAGGACTCGGCAACTTGTCCTGAATATCGTTTAGCAATTGTTCGCTAGGGTTGGGATTCGCGACGGGTTCGTGGCCTGCATTGACGGGGATACCAGTTCGTTTTTCATTGATAATGTGCGGTACCACGTCCCAAGTCGCATAGCTAGCTACCTTGCCTTTGTACTTAGGTTGGTTGTTGATAAACTCAAAAACGGTGGTGTTGGGGTTGTCGATTTTATCATTTGAGTTGATTCGCTCATCGGCAAAGCCACTCAAAATCTCGTTGTATCCTGGGTAGCTAAACCAGTAGGTGTTCGAGATGTTCATTTTACTGCCATTCCAGCGGTTTCCGTAAAGTTGGCCTTGTTTGGCAATGGTACTCCAGAAAAATGGAAAGAGTTTTTGGCGGCGTTCTTCGGGTGTATTGGCCCAAAATTGTTTTATTAATTTGGCCGTATCGCTGGTATAAGTTGGATCAAAAAGGAGGGAGGAATCAGCACCTCCAAACATTTCTTGCCAGCGAAGGCCATCGGTCGTAATTAGAATGACGTTTTCGGTTTGGCGCTGGGCGATGCTTGAAAAAGTAATCAAGAGAGAGCAGATGAAAGATATTATGGTTTTCATTGGTCTAAATGTTAATTTCAAAATGAATTAAGCGTTAGTAATTGGCATTATTTCATCGAATAGTCACTCTAGTGCTTTAATTATAGAGGATTTTGCGCAATATCGCTCAGGGTTCGCATAAATGCTATAATGTCGGCTTTTTCCTGCTTGTTTAGGTTGAGCTTATCAGATGGGAGGGTTTGGTTGGGCAAATCAAGCCCGAATCCTACCGCGCCACCGTGGTCATAAAAGTCTATTACTTCTTCAAGCGTTTTGTAAGCCCCGTTGTGCATATAAGGCGCTGTAAGGTCAATGTTACGCACTGTGGGGGTTTTAAAGGCATATTTTAGGTCGGGTAGCGTAGGATAATTGAATCCTTTGCCCAAATCTGGATCCATTTTTCTAGACCTAGGGGCTGTCATTACACCAATCACTTCCGACTCACTTTTGGTAAATGACGGTGGAACAGTCCCGTTGAAAAGTGGCATAAAGTGACAAATTCCACACTTGGCTTTGCCCATAAAAAGATTGAAGCCACGCTTTTCAGAGCTGCTAAGCATGGCATCTTTACCACGCATATATTGGTCAAAACGGCTATTGAAGGGCATCAGGCTACGTTCATAACTGGCCAGCGCATTCATAACATGCTTAGGCTCAATTTGCTTTAAATCTGGAAACGCGCGCCTAAAAAGGGACATGTACTTAGCATCTTTTTGAAGGGCATTGCAAGCCTCAGGTAGTGAGCCATGCATTTCGTCGCGGTTTTGAATCACATCTTGGGTTTGGACTTCAAGGCTATTGGCGCGTTGGTCATGAAATTGCCGTTGTTGTAAAGCTGCATACAAAATAGTAGGCGCGTTCCGCTCGATGTTGCCCCCACTCAATTTAAGGCTTTTGGATAAACCATCCGTAAATGCTCGCTGTGGCTGATGGCAAGTGGCACAACTGCGTTCATGATTGGAGGAGAGTTGGGTATCATAAAAGAGTACTTTTCCCAACGCTACTTTGGCATCACTACCAAACAAATCGGCGTTGCCTGTGTAGTAGTTAGGGTCAAAAGCATTTTTATCAAATAACGTAGCAACATCGCCTCGCAAAGCTCTCAACTCCGTGAAAGGCATAATTTTAAGCTCTTTCTGTTGGGCAAGTAGCTGGGCTGTTAGTGGGTTGGCGTATTGGGTAATGAAGGCAAGTCGGTCAAAAGAGTCAAAGTTGTAATTTTGGTTCGCAAAAACGATGGCTTCTCCAAATAAATGATTGATGGAGTCAGATTTAGAACTTTTGAACAGATTGGCGTATTGCTGCAACGCCTTTAAACTTACGGCCAGTTCTGGGACGGCGGTTTTGCAAAGCGGCGTATCAAAGCCAGAAATACCAAGTGAGATATTTCTAAAAAGTTGCAAACGTACAGCATCAAATAGGTGCGCTTCCGTAAATTCGGTGGCTTCCCAAAGTTCACGATAACGGCGGAGCTCGGGTTGAAGTTTTTTTATTTCACGGATAAGTTCCGTACGCTTTGTGCTGTCAAACGGAAAAAGATGTTCCTCAATAACCTGCAAGCCGCCTGGCTCAAATGATTTGTTTTCTTCGAGTTCGTATTCTGGCAGCGGTGGGCCGTTTACCAACCGACTCGTGGTAGGAAAGAAATACTCGGTAAAATGCTCAATTTTTTTGTACTGTAGCCTGCTTTTTAAAAATACCGATTGCAACGAATCTTGGTCATTGCTACGCTGTGCGAGTTGGAGCAGCTCTACATTGACGAGGCCCTCAAGGGAGTCTAAATCTTTGATAAACCACGCCTTGGCTTCTTCAACGGGGGTGGAACTTGGCTGTGGGCGGCACGTTATTATCAGAATTGTTGCAAAAAGGCAGGTGCTCAACAATAAAAAGTATTTGTTCATAGGATTGGTGGTAAAAAATCAAAGCCTGCCAACTTTAGAAAAATTGACAGGCTTTTGCTAAAAACAAGTATTATTTCTGGATACCGCGTACAATGACAACTTGCCCGCCTTCAGTGAAAGAACTGGTCAAGTCGGTAGTTTTTGTGGCAGTTGAGCCGTCAACACCTGCATATTTTACATCACGCCAAGTATGTGGGTGGATATTGATGGCAAATGTGTTAGGAATACCAGTCAAATCCGAAACATCATACATGGCACCATATTCCCACGAACTCAACAAGTCACTTTTGACAGTGTTGTATTTGTCATTGAAAGTGGCCTCGGTACGACGGTGGTTCATTTCGAGCATTGGCTTGAGTACCTTGGTAGCAATGTTATATTGCCAAATGCGTCCATCGTGTTTGGTATCCAAATAAAACGAGTCGCCATCTTCTTGGATGTAAACAAAGTTTTGAGTTACGCAAATGTTGTCTGGGTTCACAATTGAGAGGCTGGGTGTTTCGTCACCATCAACAATAAGCTGCAATTTACCCTTCAATGGGTTGCTGGCATCCAACGAAAGTTGGTACACGCGGCCCCACATTGTTTTGCCAGGAATTGGGTCTTTGCGGTTGTTGGCTTGGCCAGTAGCTGTAAAATAAATCTCACGACCAGCAGCAGCCGAGCCTTTACCGTAGTCGATGTCTTCAACGCGTGTAAACTGAATGGCTTTCTTTGTTACTGACTGTGCGGCGATTTGAGCACCAGTTTGTGTTTTAGCGTCATCTACTTCCACAAACTCCACATCATAAGAAGTACCACGTTTCATGTCGGTTTCTACTGCATTTTGGTCAGTACGGCGTAAGAAATAAAGTTTGCCGTTTTGCAAATCGCCTACTGTATTGGCAACATAAGCCAACAACTGACCAGCACCATCGTCTTCGCCAATGATGATGACAGTTTTGCCGCTGTAAGCAGTTTTAGGAAGCGGAACGGCGTTTTCCATGGAAGCTTTTCCTAAAGCAGGCAACACACGGTCTTTGTTTTTCTTGTCGGCAGTACCTGTCACGCTAATGGCGTGTACCATAGACTCAGCACCGCTTTCGCCTGCTGTCAAGAACACTGGCCCAAAACCATGCTCTTCGGGGGTAGCCAAAGTAGCCGAGCATAAACGCCAAGTTCCACCGTCATAATCAACGATGTATTCGCCTTTTACTGGCTTGAAAGTTTTGTCTAAATAAACCCGCGATACCGAACGGTTAAATTCGTGGTTATTGAGCATGATAAAACCTTCGCCCGTCGGGTTTTTGATGATACCCGCGCCATCTGGCTGGCCACCAAAAACAAACTCAGGTGACTGTTCAAGTTTATCGTCAGAAGAAATCAAGGTTGTGATTTCTAAATTCTCAAAACCTGCAAGGGATTTAATAAGAGAGGGGTTGACCGAATGGTTTTTCAACACGACGTCGGTAGGAGGCGTGGTAACGTGGTCATTCATACAGCCCGTCATGAGAGCTGCTGAGGTAAAAGCTGCGAGAGTAGATTTTGTAATTTTCATGTACTTTACTTTATAAGTTTAATTACAGTGTAAAGTACAGGAGCAAACATTACCCTAGTGTGAAATAGAGTTTATGCTTTTTTAAAATTAATTGGTAAAAAAATAGTGTTTTCTTAACCAATATATTCACCAAGTTAGGGAGCGTGTTTAAAAAATAAAGCGGGAAGAAAACTACCCGCTTTAGTGTTCACTTAGCCTATGAGTAAAACATTTATTTTAAGAGCCACATAAGGTCGTTTATGTCGTCTTTGCCAGTAAACTGTGAGGAAAGGGAAGAGGTATAGTTAGTTACGTTGGTGGTACGCTCGGTCGCAGGGTATTGCCAGCGTTTGGGGATACGACCACTGTTACCAGTGCCTACACCTGTCAGAAAAGTAGGAATGCCCGTACGGCGTTGATTATAAAAAGCTTCTAAACCAGTGTTTTGGAAAAACGAGATGTACTTTTGAGTTATAATTTGGTTCAGACCAGCTTCGTTGTTGCCAGCGTATTTTACCAACGCTCCGTCGAGGTAAGTAGTAAGCGTTGTGGCATCCACAATCCCATAATGACTCATCGAAGCCTCAATTCCCTTTTTATACCAAGTGGCGGCATCACCAGTAGCCCAACCACGGTTGATACCTTCGGCGATGTTAAAACAAAGTTCAGGATAGCCAATAATGAACATGGCTTCACCCACATCGTTAGAATAATACCGAGAGCGCTTCTGAAATGAATATTCACCTTTGAGTACTTTTGTACTCATGTCGGCCAAGTCTTCACCCGAAGAGGCGCCAACATAAGCTTCGTAGTCGGTAGCTTTCAAGCCTGCGTTGATTTTGGCTTCGGCAGGTTCGGCAACGACAAAAACGCGCGGGTCTTTGCGGGCTACGAGCAAATCTATGTACGTCTTGGCCATGTTCTCACGCGTGGCATTGAAACCAAAGTTGGATGGATTGCGGGGGTATTTGTTGAACGTATTGAACGTATATTGCAAGTTGTCGCCCATCGTTGATTGAACTGGGAACTTGGTCGGGTTGCTGAGCATTTCGGCAAAACGCTGTTTTACTTGCAACTCACCGTCAGCATCTTTGCTACTTAGACTTATCAATACCCTCATTTTGAAGGAATTGACTGCTTTTTGCCATTTTACAAGGTCATTGCTTAGGTAAATATCACCCGATAAATTGCGGTCACCTTTGGCGATAAGAGCGGCTAATTCATCGTTGGCGCTGTCTAACCACTTCAATACCTGAACGTACACCGCTTTTTGGGAATCATACTTTGGCGTTGGAGAATCCAATCCTTTGAGGGCTTCTGTCATCGGAATGTCGCCCACGCGCTTTGTCATATTTTCAAAGAAATAGGCCCGAAAAAATTTGCCCAAAGCACTGTAAGGATTTTGTTCGGGTAATCCTGCTCTTTTGGCTTCCTCTTCCATCTTTACAACGTTCTTAATTGTAAAGTAGTAGAGATCAGTGGTTGTCCAAGAATACTCGTTGGTCGCGTAATAGTTGTAGTTTGAGCAATAATACTGGTTCCAACGCGCTTTGTCACCCCAAGCAGCTCCTGAGTTTACAACATTGTTCATGTCGTTCAAAACACCGTTAAATACCAACGAAGCAGGTGCGTTGACTGGGCGGTTCGGGTCTTTTTCAAGGGTTTCAAAGTTTTGGCACCCCCCTAATCCCCAAAGTGGGAATAATAACAGAAGTCTAAAAATATTTTTCATGAGTATAATGTCTTAGTACGAATCCCGAATTTGCTTATTGGGGGGTTAGAATGTTAAATTGATGTTTACTCCATAACGACGCATGGTCGGTGTTTGAAGGTCAGAACTTCCTTGTGAGCCGTTGGCAAACTGGTCGAGGTCAATGTCTTTCTTTTCAGCAAAATACAATAGGTTACGACCTACTAAAGAGATACTTGCTTGCTTAAAGAAGGTTTTTTGCAACAAATTTGAAGGTAAGTTGTAGCCGATGACCACTTCGCGGAGTTTTGCAAATGAGCGATCCATTAAGTTTCCACCGTTAGGGCTATAACGACGGCTAATGTAATCTTGTAGGAATTGCTTCGTGGTATTTGGAGTAAACTGAAGCTCGCCATAATTAGTAATATTACCATCAACATCGTATTTGATAGCTACATTATTGGAAACTACCACACCTTCGCCAACGTATGATTTTACGCCTTTGTAATCTTGGAAACGGGCCTCACCCATCGCGCCTTCTACGGTGGCAATGTGACGACCTCCACGGAAGGTCTGACGCTGAATGTAGTTGGCAATGACACCACCTACACGCCCGTCAAATTGGAAGCTGAAATTCCAGTTTTTGTAGTTGAAACGGTTGTTTAAGCCCCATACCCAATCTGGATTAAGGTAGCCGAGGAATTGGCTCACAGGGTTGATGATTGGGCGTCCACCCGCATCATTGATCAATTGGCCATCTTGCGTACGAATAAACGTTTGGTCGTAATAGGCATCGGTGCGATCCCCAACTTTAAGGAATTGATTCAAGCGCTCAACGCCTGGATAAATTTCAGTTAAACGCTCTTTGAAGGTGGACCAGTTGGCTAAAATTTCCCAATTCAATCCATTCAGATTCTTAATGGGCGTACCAGTTATTGAAAGTTCAATCCCTTTTTTCTGGGTCTTGATGCCGTTTACCAAAGCCGCCGAATACCCCGTTGTAGTAGAGAGTGGCAAGTTAAAGATACGAGGGCCGTCGTTTGAAATAAAATAGGCAGCATCAAAAGAAAGGCGATTGTTCAAGAAACGAATGTCGGCTCCAAATTCAGTTTGAGAAGTAGAATTGGGCTTAATTTGAGCGTTGTTGAGCGTGTTTGTAAAAAATGCCGCAGGTTGGTTGTTGTATGTCAATGGAGTACTGTAAACTGCGGAGTTTTGGTAAGTTGGCCCGTCGTACGAAGATGTGTAGGAGTCGCCGTAGCCCAAGCCGATACCTGAGAACGATGAAGAGGTTAAACCATCTTTAACGTTGGCATACGACCCACGCAACTTTAGAAATGATATTGGGCCTAAGTTTTGAACCAAGTCAGAAACTACAAAACTTGCAGCTACCGAAGGATAAAAGAACGTGTTATTCCCTTTAGGAAGGGTAGATAACTGGTCCATGCGCCCCGTGGTAGAGACCGTTAGTAAGTTTTTGAAGGAGAAGTCTGCCGAGTAGTAGGCCGAATTTACCCCCATAGCCGAACGGAAATTGCTCATTTTAACAGGGTTGGCTGAGTTGGCAAAACTGTAAACACCTGGTACGTTGAGGTAATCAGTGGTAGTGAAATTATAGTTGAAGTTGAAGGTACGGATATTTCCACCCACAAAACCATTGACAGAAAAATCATTGCCAATTTTTTTATCAATTTTTACCAATAATTCGGTGTTATTGTCAAACAAATTGCGCTGGTCTTCGCGATAGTCGCCACGGCGTTCGTCGCGTCCGTATGTACCCATCGAAAACGGGAATTTTTCGGTACGGAGGGTATTCCACGACGAGACTTGGGTACGCAGCATGGCTTCGATACCGTTCGCAATTTGGTATTTCATCGCCACTTGACCCACAATGTCGGTTTTATTGTGTCCCCGCAGCCACTCATACGCCATAAAGTATGGGTTGTTATAACGCTGATATTCGGCGTAAATTTGCTGTACACCCTCCTTACCAGGCTGCCAATAATTGCGCATGTCGTCGATGTTCCAATCGGCACCCGCCCAAATGATGATGTTGTAAATCATGGAGTTAGGGCCATAGTTTACGTCAGGGAAGTTGGGTGATTGTTGGCGGTTGTACTGCAAGTTTGACTCAAAAGAAAGTTTGTTGCTAAACTTATAATCAAACGAGGTGTTGAAGGTAGAGCTGTTGAGGCGGGTGTTAGGTACAATCCCTTTTTGATAGGTGTTCGACAACGAGAAACGGGCGTTGTACTTGTCGCCTGATGCTGATACAGCAATGTTGTTGGTTGATAAAACGCCTGTTTCTAAATATCTCTTTAAGTTGTCAGTTCCGCGAGCTACCCACGGAGTAGGGATTCGTTTGCCAGTTGCAGCGTCGATAGGGCTATCATATTGAGGAATGAGTTGCCCTTCAAATTTTGGCCCCCAAACGTCATAATCTCCGTCGTTTTTACCGCCACCACGACCATCCACAAACTCATACACACCGTGGTCGCCAGGGCCATATTGGTCTTGTACTTTCGGAATGGCGTTGAATCCATTGTCAAACATGGTCGAAGAGTTAAAATCAACCGCAAAACCACGTTTATCTTTAGAGCCACGCTTGGTTGTAATCAAAATAGCGCCGTTTTTGCCACGGAAACCATACAAGGCCGATGCGGATGCTCCTTTCAATACAGAGTAGCTTTCAATGTCGTCGGGGCTGATGTTCCAAGTATCAGAGTTGATAGGTACACCATCCACAACGTATAAAATATCCGTATTACCACGAAGTATCACTTGTGGCCGACGGAGCATTTCGGCGCTCATTCCAATCGTTAAACCTGCTACTTTCCCCACCAGACCTTGTACAGCGTTGGGTTCGCGGGCTTTGATTGTTTGGCTTGCGTCGATTCCTTGGATAGAAACCCCCGTGCGGCGAACGTCCTTTTTGATACCAAGTGCGGTTACAACAATTTCATTCAGTTGACGAAAATCTTGCGCCATCGAGAGATCAATAACCGTACGATTTCCCACCAAAATTTCTTTTGGAGTATAGCCAACAAACGAAAAAACCAAAGAGGCATTGGCAGGAACATTCAAGCGGTATTTGCCTTGGGCATCAGTATTTGTGCCTTTGTTTGTCCCTTTAATAACGATACTGACGCCAGGGAGTGGGGTGTTATTTTCGGCGTCGGAAATGTAGCCTTGCACAGCAATGTCTTGTGCAAATACCGTGGTACAAAAACAAAGTGCTAAACAACATAGCACCCAGATTTTCTTCCCTAAAATTGGGGGTAGAGCTTGTAACATAAGTACAGAATGGTTAATTGTAAGAATGAAGAAGAGTTTGTGTATTTTAGGCCACAAAGTAAGAATGTGGATGTTACCTCATGATTAATGGAAGATGAAGGATGTATTAAGAATTTTACAAAAGTTAAACTTTTGAGCCTTGGCGCAATTAGGTAGAAGAAGTGTTTTTTCTGTATAATATCTTGTAAGACAGTATATAGATGTTTTTTAGGGCTATAAATCTGCTTTTTTGGAAAAACCCTTTTTTGTTAAATTTAACTAAACATTAATGAAGGCAATTGTTAACTTTGTTTAGTAATATTATACCTTTGTTATTTCAATTAAGTCACTAAATGAAAAATGAGTATTAATCAAATACAATTGGTTGTTTTTGACATGGCTGGAACGACCATAGACGAGCAAAATGCCGTATATAAGGCCATTCACCAAGCGCTTAATGAAGCGGGCTATAACTGCTCTTTAGAATTAGTCTTGGAAATTGCGGCAGGTAAAGAAAAATTCCAAGCCATAAAAGATGTGATTACGCATCTAAATAACCATGTCCCATCCGACACTGCGGTGGAGGCTGTACACAAAGATTTTAAGCAAAAGTTAGATACTGTGTATGCCAGCGGTATCGCCTGCGCCATGCCCGATGCCGAGGAGGTGTTTGAAGAGTTACGTGCCAGAAACATAAAAGTAGTGCTCAATACAGGTTACTCGCGTGAAGTGGCTACTTTATTGATGCAGCAGTTGGGGTGGTCTGTTCCACAAACGGTTGATGCCCTGGTGACAGCCTCCGACGTGACCCAAGGCCGCCCGCATCCCGACATGATTTTGGAAGCCATGCGCTTGGTAGGCGTACGAGAGCCCAAAGCAGTAGCCAAAATCGGTGATTCGGGCATTGACCTTGAAGAAGGCCACAATGCAGGCTGTGGACTCGTGGCGGGTGTTCTCACTGGCGCACAAACCCGCCCTCAACTCGCTACGGCAAATCCAACCCATATTTTTGAGCATTTGACGGAATTATTGCAAGAAATCTGATGTATTAGTTTTGTTTTCACTTGCCTCGTCATGACGATTGGCACATTTACTTAATTTATGCAAAAATTTGATTTAATTGTGGTGGGAAGTGGCATCATGGGCACGTTTCATGCCTATCACGCAGCTCGTCAAAACAAGTCGGTCTTATTGCTTGAAAAAGATAACTTTCCCGTTGGAGCTACCGTCCGTAACTTTGGGCAAGTGGTGCCTTCGGGGCTGTCGGGACGGTGGTTTAATTATGGACAACGCAGCTTAGAATTATACCAAGCGTTACAATCGAAGGTGGACCTGACCGTTCGTAACAATGGTTCTGTCTATGTGGCGTCTGACGACGACGAATGGCAGTTGGCCAATGAACTGTATGATTATTACCAAAAAATAGGCTACACCTGCGAATTATTAAGCCGCCAAAAGTGCCTTGAAATCTATCCTTACTTACGACCAAGCTATCCCGTAGGAGCATTATTTTTTCCGCAGGAGTTGAGTGTCGATTCTCCTGTATTGATGCAGCGATTGTTGGGGTATTGTAAGGAACAAATTGGCATTACTTTCCTTAACAATGCAACGGTGGTTGATTGCCAGAGTGCCAACGGAAAAGCCACGGTACGCTTGGCCAATCGGCAAGAATTTGAGGCTGAAAAAGTGCTGATTTGCAACGGTCACGAATTTAGGATGTTGTATCCCGAATTGTTTGCCAACAGCGGTTTGATCGTTAGCAAATTACAAATGATGCAGACGATACCTTTTCCTAATTTATCAATGAAAGGGAATATTCTAACTGGCTTGACCATCCGCCGTTATGAATCGTTCCAACAAATGCCTTCGTATGCGTCAATGGCTACTCCTGAGCATTATTCCGAGCTCAAAAAGTGGGGGATTCACGTGTTATTCAAACAAGCCGAAGATGGTTCGGTGGTGATAGGCGACTCGCACGAGTACGCAGATGCACAACACGTAGATGACTTAGGCTTTCATACAACCGATTATGTTAATGGGTTGATTATCAGTGAAGCTGAGCGAATTGTTAATTTTGAGGTGGACAAAATTCGTACGACTTGGGCAGGTTTTTACAGCCAAACTACGGAGGAAATCTATGAACGTCAAATCGACGATCATATCCAAATTATCACAGGGATTGGGGGAAAAGGTATGACTTCAAGCGGTGGTTATGCAGAGGAAAGTATATCAAAACTATTTGGTAAAGGGTAGTATGGTAGGCAAATATTACCTTCCCAAAAACAAAAGACCGCGATATGGAGAGCTCTTGGGATTGGTAATTATTTGGTAGGTATATGTTCCTGTAGGTATGGGGGTGTCGTTCATTTTTCCGTCAAAAGCTGATTGGTACAAGCCTTTGTGGTAAAAAATGGTTTCACCCCAGCGGTTAAAAATAGTTACTTCTGCTTCTGGATAATCCTCCAATCCTCTGATTTGCCACGTATCGTTTACGCCATCTTGATTGGGACTGAAGGCGTCAGGAATATAAAGTTGGGTATAAACAACGATATGGATACTATCTTCGGCCACGCACCCTGATGGCCCCGTGGCTTTTACGCGGTAGGTGGTGGTGGTGGTGGGGCTTAGTTGCGGAGTGGCACTGGAAGTGTCGTCTATGCCATTAGGAGGTGTCCATTGGTACGAATAGCCCACACCAAGACTGGCATTTACTGGTAGCGAGTTACCTTTGATGAGGGTTTGTGAGGGACTAAGTTCTAGCTCAGGGGGAGGGGCAATCGTAACTATTTGTTGTGCTTCGCCGTTCATGCAATCAATGGCTCCTTTCACGGTATAAGTAATCGTATGCTGTCCTAAACCCGCACTTTTAGGGTCAAATTGGTCAGAAATTACCCCATTTCCCGTAAAAATACCACCAACTGGCGTTCCTTTGAGGGTAACTATGTCGTGATTAGCTCCGCAAAAATCAGGAATCTGGGTCAGGCTAACCACAATTTTTGTTACAGTTTCAACCTTAAATACGCTTGAAGTGGCTACGCAGCGATTGGTATCCTTAACCGTCACTGTATAGTCCCCTGCTTCGGCTACATTGACTATGTTTTTGGCTACATTTTGAATTATTTGCCCGTCTTTTTTCCATTCAAAAGTTTTGAGATCTTTCCCTTGTGCAGTCAAAATTAAAGAAGCTCCTGGACAAATTTGATTTCCTGGAGAGGAAATTGATACCACTGGGTCGTCGTACTGTACCACCGAAATTTGGTTTGACTCTGTCGTGCATCCGTTGGGAGACGTGACTTTGACGGTGTATGTACCAGTTTGTGTGACCGAAATGGAATCTTTGATGCCATTGATTTCTTGTCCGTCGCGTAGCCAACGGTACAGATAGGTGCGTCCTTGGGTGGCTTTGAGCGTTACTTTCTCGCCTTTACAAAACCCAGCGCGAGATGTGCTCAAATCGGCCTTAGGAGGTGTGTAAGTGATGGCCGTTAATGCCCCAGATACGTTGGCGCAATCGAAACCATCAACAACTTTGAGGGAATAAACACCCGTTTCAATGGCATCAAAAACGTTGCTAGTCGCACTAGGAATGGGCTGATTTTCAAAATACCACTGATATTTTAAGGAACCGTTTCCGCTAGAATTACTCGTTAATTTTATGGTACCTTCCTTGCAGGGTACACCAATTGGGTTACCTGCCGAAATGCTGACCAACGGTTTGGAATTGGTCGTTATGACTAAGGGAGAGGAAACGATGGGAAGGGAGCAAAGCGGAGAACGAACAATACAATGGTAAGTGCCTGATTGGTTGCCACGAACTACCAAAACTGAATCCGCAGCATTGGGTACATCTACGCCACCTTTTTGCCACGTGAATGTACTGCCAGGCGGGTAGTTTCGCGCGTTGATTTGGACTAAACTGTCCTGACAAACCGTTGTAGAACTAGCGACTGATGGGCGCTTTACTTTTGATACAAAAAGGGTGGGAGGGGTAGTGCAATCAGCAAAGGGAGCGGGTTCATGGGCATGAAGTAGCCTTGATGCCATGCACCACAACGTGAAACATACTAAAAGAAGCCGACCACGCATTGAGGTAGAAAGAGTTGCTTTACCCAAAATACAGGAAGATTGGAAATATACTTATCGGTACAGATTAAACGCGGTTCTTGGAGTCAATCAGAATGGTCACAGGGCCGTCGTTGAGGAGTGCTACTTTCATATCAGCGCCAAATTCTCCCGTTTGAATGGGTTGGCCTAATTCCTGTGAAAGTTGCTGAATCATTTTTTCGTACAAAGGAATAGCTACATCGGGGCGGGCGGCATCGATGAACGACGGGCGGTTGCCTTTTTTGGTGCTGGCGTGAAGGGTAAACTGGCTGATAAGTAGAATGTTACCGCCAACGGTTTTGATGTCAAGGTTCATCTTTCCCTCTTCATCACCAAAAATTCGCATTCCTACGATTTTTTTTGACAACCAATCAATGTCTTCTTGGGTATCAGCATGGGTAATTCCCAACAAAATCATAAAACCTAAGTCAATTTGGCCTTTGACTTGCCCCTCGATAGTGACGGAGGCTTCGGTGACACGCTGAATGACTGCAATCATAGAAAAAATAGCCTCGGCAGAGGCGCAACATTTGTAAGCTAGATTAAAAGATATAGAGAAATTCAAAATAGCCTCGTTAGAGGCGCAACATTTGTAGGCGTAAATAAAAAAGTCGGGGTGGAAACACCCCGACTCATCAACTAATCATAATTCAAAACAGGCGCAAGCCATTTTTCTACTTCTTCGAGCGGCATTCCTTTACGAACGGCATAATCTTCCACTTGGTCTTTGGCAATTTTTCCGAGGGCAAAGTACTTGCTGTCGGGATGCGCAAAATACCAACCACTGACCGAACTCGCAGGGTACATGGCAAAACTTTCCGTTAGTTGAATCCCTACTTGTGCTTCGGCGTCCAATAACTCAAACATGGTGCGCTTTTCGGTATGGTCGGGGCACGCTGGGTACCCTGGTGCTGGACGAATCCCTTGGTATTTTTCGGCAATCAACTCCTCGTTGCTAAATGTTTCGTTTTGGGCATATCCCCAATATTCTTTACGAACGCGTTCGTGCATCAATTCAGTGAAAGCTTCCGCTAAACGATCGGCTACGGCCTTGAGCATGATGCTGTTATAGTCGTCGTGGTCGGCTTCGTATTTTTCCAACAACGCTTCGATACCAATTCCCGCTGTTACGGCAAAAGCTCCGATGTAATCGCTCCCCTTGCTTCCACTTGGGGCGATAAAATCGCTCAAACAAAGGTTAGGTAAGTTGGCTGCTTTCTGATTTTGCTGGCGCAAATTATGGAGTCGAAGCGTCTCGTTTTTTTGTAACACCGCTGGCCAAACCCCCATGCGCTCGTCAGGAGCCGCTACACTTCCCTTGCGAGAAGCAGTTGGCTGGGTAAGCACAATGTCATCTTCCACCGAATTGGCAGGATAAAAACCAATGACGGCATTGGCCTTGAGGGATTTATTTTTGATGATGTTGGTTAACATGGCATTGGCATCATCGTACAATTTTTTTGCTTCTGCCCCTACCGTCGCATCGTCAAATATTTTTGGATACTTCCCGTGCAACTGCCACGTTTGGAAAAATGGCGTCCAATCAATGTACTTCGCGATTTCTTCCAACGGATAGTCGTGGAAGTACTTATTGCCCAGAAATTTGGGCTTCACTGGCTCAAATCCTGCCCAATCAATTTTCGTTTTATTGGCTCTTGCGGCTGTAATCGACAAAGCTTCTTTTGCTTGTTGGCGTTTGGCGTGGTCTTCGCGAAGTTTGGCGTATTCTTTCTTGATGTCGGCTAATGTGTCGGCGTAGGTTTGTTCGTTTTGCGTCAACTTTCCAGCTACTGGCACCGCGCGACTCGCGTCCAATACGTGAATAACAGGCCCAGTATAGTGCGGGTCAATTTTCACGGCAGTGTGAATGCGAGACGTAGTAGCGCCGCCAATCAACAAAGGCATAGTAAAGCCTTGGCGCTCCATTTCTTTGGCAACACCCACCATTTCGTCTAAGGAAGGGGTAATCAAGCCCGAAAGCCCGATGATATCAACGTTATGTTCTTTGGCCGCCGCTAAAATTTTATCAGTTGGAACCATGACCCCAAGGTCGATGATTTCGTAGTTGTTACAGCCAAGTACTACGCCCACAATGTTTTTCCCAATGTCATGGACGTCGCCTTTTACCGTGGCCATCAAGATTTTCCCAGCCGCAGCGGCGCCGCCTGCTTTATCGGCTTCGATGTAAGGGGTTAAATAAGCCACGGCTTTTTTCATTACCCGCGCCGATTTTACTACTTGCGGCAGGAACATTTTTCCTTCCCCAAACAAATCTCCCACGACGTTCATGCCGTCCATCAAAGGCCCTTCAATCACATCTAGTGGGCGACTTGATTGCTGACGCGCTTCTTCCACATCGGTATCGATGTATTCAGTAAGCCCTTTGATCAACGCATGTTCCAAACGTTTTGACACAGGCTGGTCGCGCCAAGCGTTATCAATAACTATTTCTTTTCCTTTCGATTTTACCGTTTCGGCAAAAGCCAACATCCGCTCCGTTGCGTCAGGACGACGATTAAGAATGAGGTCTTCGCAGTGCTCCAACATTTCTTTTGGAAGGTCATCATAAACCCCCAACTGACCAGCATTCACAATTCCCATGTCCATCCCCGCCTTGATGGCATGGTACAAGAAAACGGTGTGAATGGCTTCACGCACGGGCTCATTGCCACGGAATGAAAACGAAACGTTGGAAACCCCACCGCTCACTTTGGCGTACGGTAAGTGTTCTTTAATCCAACGGGTTGCGTTGATAAAATCAACGGCGTAGTTATTGTGTTCTTCGATACCCGTACCAACGGTAAGGATGTTTGGGTCGAAAATAATGTCTTGTGGAGAAAAACCTACTTTATTGACTAAAATCCAATAAGCACGTTCACAGATTTCGATACGACGCTCATAGTTGTCGGCTTGACCCACTTCATCGAAGGCCATTACTACCACCGATGCTCCGTAGCGTTTTACTTTTTCGGCTTGTTCGATAAACTTCTCTTCCCCTTCTTTCAACGAAATAGAGTTGACAATGGCCTTCCCTTGCAAACATTTCAAACCAGCCTCAATCACCTCCCATTTGGACGAATCCACCATGAAAGGAACGCGGGCAATATCTGGCTCGGCCATGAGCAAGTTACAGAAGCGTGTCATGGCTTGTACGCCGTCAATCATCCCTTCGTCCATGTTGATATCGAGGACTTGGGCACCCGTTTCTACCTGCTCGCGGGCTACTGAGATGGCTTCGTCGTATTTGCTTTCACGAACCAAACGAGCAAATTTCTTAGAACCTGTTACGTTACAACGCTCACCGATGTTCACGAAATTGGTTTCTTTCGTGATTTTGAGGGGCTCAAGTCCTGAAAGTTTCTGAATATGGTCGTTTTCGGGTAAATCACGAGGCTCGTATTTGGCAGCGATTTCGGCAATGGCCTTGATGTGCGGTGGCGTTGTTCCGCAGCATCCTCCGATGATATTGATAAAATTATCTTGAAGAAACCCTTCCACAATCGTTGCCATTTCGGCAGGCGATTGGTCGTATTCTCCCATTTCGTTGGGCAAACCAGCATTGGGGTGAGCCGACGTAAAGAAAGGAGCTTGGTTGGCCAAGGTTTGCACGTAGGGGCGCATCAAGTCGGCTCCCAACGCACAGTTGAGACCAATTGAAAGCAAAGGCATGTGCGAAACCGACGTCAAAAACGCTTCTGTCGTTTGTCCCGACAAGGTTCTTCCCGAAGCATCCGTAATCGTACCTGACACCATGATGGGCAATTCAGGTTTTTGGTTTACAGTTTTTGGTTGAAAACTTCCTTGAATTGGGCGAACAGTTCCTTTTTTTACGTCTGAGAAGTATAAATCAATCGCATATAACGCCGCTTTGGCATTGAGCGTATCAAAGATGGTTTCGACCAAAAACAAATCAGCACCACCGTCGGCAAGGGCTTGAACTTGTTCGTAGTAAGCATCCACTAATTCGTCGAACGTAACGGCGCGATACCCTGGGTCATTGACGTCGGGCGAGAGAGACGCCGTACGGTTGGTGGGGCCAATTGAACCTGCCACAAAACGAGGCTTATCGGGGTTCATGGCGGTGTATTTATCACAGGCTTCCCGAGCCAAACGTGCCGATTCGTAATTAAGCTCATACACCAAGTCTTCCATGTGGTAGTCGGCCATGGCGATGGTTGTCCCACTGAAGGTATTGGTTTCGATGATGTCGGCACCTGCTTCGAGGTAAGCCTCGTGGATTTCGCTGATAACGTCGGGGCGGGTCAACGACAACAAATCGTTATTGCCTTTGACCTCGTGTGGGAAATCTTTGAAGCGTTCGCCACGGTAATCGGCATCCGTCAAATTATAACGCTGAATCATCGAACCCATCGCGCCATCAAGCACAAGGATTCGCGATTTGAGTATTTCTTGAATAGGTGGTTGTTGCATTGAATTTGGAAAAATCGTCATCTTAGGATTGTACAAAAATAACGCAAAACGAAGTGATAACCTGATTCGTTAGACGATTATTGGAGATAAAAGCATAAAATTAGATTTATTTTATACTTTTGAAGCAATAAATACTATAGAATGCCCTGAAGTGATAAAGGCATCATACGCGAAATAGATAAAATGTCTAGCTCCTTTTTCGGTACAAAATACAACTATGTTAAAATTAGACACAACCGACCGTGGCCTTTTGCGCTACCTTCAACAAAATGCGCTCTTAACGACCAAAGAATTGGCCGCGCAACTCAATCTCTCCTATACGCCTGTCTATGAGCGCGTAAGAAAGTTGGAAAAAGAAGGAATTATCAAAAAGTACGTGGCACTCGTCAATCGCGAGAAAATAGGTCGTAACCTGATTGCGTTCTGCAACGTGTCACTCAAAGAACACAGCCGCGCCAACGGCGAAAAGTTTGTGTCGGCCGTGATGACTTTTGAAGAAGTGATGGAATGTTATAACATTTCGGGAGAATACGATTTTATGTTGAAAGTGGTTGTGAATGATATGCCTGAATATCAGCGCTTTTTGATGGAAAAACTGGGTTCGCTCGATAGTATAGGAAACACCCACAGTATTTTTGTGATGAGCGAAATCAAGCACGAAACCGCCCTGAAAGTATAAGCTATGTTGTACGTCTTTGGCGGGGTGCTGGGAGCCTATGCCGTGGCTTGTCTATGGTTGTGTTGGCAATGGCTACGTATTCCCAAGCGGCCTTTGCATCACTTGGGCGTGCCTCCTAGTTTTAAAATTTCGGTCATTATTCCAGTGCGCAACGAAGCCGCCCA
The DNA here is from genome assembly GCF_057652155.1 of Runella sp. R0.1_18. Lineage (NCBI taxonomy): Bacteria > Pseudomonadati > Bacteroidota > Cytophagia > Cytophagales > Spirosomataceae > Runella > Runella sp. R0.1_18. The sequence continues at coordinate 84,627 of NZ_JBYFCK010000012.1, read as the reverse complement.
CATTGGCGTATTATTGAATGACCTTGAGCGACAAACTTTAGCAAGTCAGCACTTTGAAGTGTGGGTGATGGATGATGCTTCAACGGACAAAACTGCGGAGATTGTGAATGAATTTGTTCAAAAGAAAATGTTGAATTTGCAGCTTGTGTCATTGGTCAATGCTCCCGTAAGTTCACCTAAAAAAAGGGCCATTACGGAAGCACTCAAGCGAGCTAGTGGTCAATTAATTATCACAACCGACGGCGACTGTAGGGTAGGAGAAAGGTGGTTGGAAATGTTCGCACAAACGTACTTGGAAACGGGAGCGAAATTAATCAGTGGTCCCGTAACTTTCTTAAAAACAGTGCCTACAAGTGTCGTAGAAAGGATGGGGGAGGTGGCTCAGACCATCGAATTTGCCAGCCTCATTGGTGCGGGGGCTTGTTTGCTCGAAGCGGGTCATCCAACCATGTGCAACGGGGCAAATTTGGCGTATGAACGTGCCGCCTTTGAAGCAGTGGGAGGTTTTGCAGGAGTGGAGCAAATTGCATCGGGCGATGATGAGTTTTTACTTCAAAAAATTTCAAAACATTTTGGCGTGGATAAGCTTTATTTCCTAAAAAATGAGGCTGCTGTCGTCTCAACCCACGCGCAAGATTCTTGGCAAGGTTTTTACCATCAACGTATTCGGTGGGCCAGCAAATGGGCAGTTAATAAACGCTTTGCCACCATGCTGGTTGCGATTTGGGTATTTTTAGTCAATTTGCTAACGCTAATTTTGTTAATAGTACCATTCTGCGAAAATGTAGTGTCTTTTGAGTTTTGTACAATTCTAATGTTAAAATTTGTGCCTGAATTTTTGTTTTTACGTTTGATTATCAGATTTTTGGGGAGAAAATCCTGGGATTTGTACATTCCCATAGTGCAACTTTTTTATCCAATATACGTTCTGTTTTTTGGACTGGCTGCTCAACGAAAAGGCTATGTTTGGAAAGGGCGAAATTTGCGCTAGTTTTACAATTATTAACGGGTCTTACTAACATCATCAACAGCTATGATTCCATTGTTTGTCCATAAGTCGCCCCGAATCTTGAAGTCTTTTTATTCGCCTTTCGTTTGGGAAATTCCAACGGAAGAACCCGTGATTTATTTGACGTTCGACGATGGCCCTATTCCTGACGTCACTGAGTGGGTTTTGGAGCAATTGGACATCTATTTGGCAAAAGCCACGTTTTTCTGCATTGGAGATAACGTTCGTAAATATCCTGATTTGTTTGCAAGCTTGCTAGCCAAAGGACATAGCGTTGGAAATCATACCTTTAACCATTTGAAAGGTTGGAATACAGAGGATGAGACTTACCTCGAAAACGTAAAGCAGTGTAGTGAAATCTTACCCGTAGATACGTCCCTTTTTCGTCCACCTTACGGGCGGATAAAGTTGAGCCAAGCGCGGCCTCTCCTTAACAATTACCATGTAGTGATGTGGGATGTACTGACGGGCGATTTTGAAAAATACCTTAGCCCTGAGCGTTGCCTTGAAAAAACGTTGAAATATACCAAAGCAGGCTCGATTGTGGTGTTGCACGATAGCCTAAAAGCATGGCGTAATATGAGTTATGTCCTTCCTAGAATGTTGGATCATTTTTCCAGTCTTGGGTATCGTTTTGAAGCTCTGCCGCAGCACATTCCGCCTTCTATGAACCTTGGTGATGCCACAAGCTCGCCATATTTGGTACATTAATTTTAGTGAATCATCACCAAACCTAACCAAAAACCGATGAAGTGGACAAAACTTTTACCTTTTACTCTTTTATTGGTCGCGATTTGGGCACAAACCCACGCCCAGTCGTTCAATAACCTGCCTGTTGTTACCCAAAAACCACCCTTACACGGAAAGCACTGGATGGCCATTACGGGCAAACCTTTGGCTGCCACCGCAGGAGCGATGATTTTTACCAAAGGAGGAAATGCCGTGGACGCAGCTTGTGCGATGTTGGCAGCTACCTGTACCATGTGGGATGTACTCAGTTGGGGCGGTGAAACGCAAGCCCTTATTTACAATCCCAAAACAAAAAAAGTCATTGCCATTAATGCCTTGGGTGTAGCACCGACGGGAGCCACTGCCGATTTCTTCAAAAACAAAGGCATGAAGTACCCACCTGAGTACGGGCCTTTGGCCGCAGTGACGCCTGGAACGCCAGGTGGGTTGATGACCATTTTGGCCGAATACGGAACCATGTCGCTCAAAGAAGTGCTTGCACCTGCCATGCAATTGGCCGAAGGTTATCCCATTGAAGCCCAAACGGCCAATTCAATCGAAGGGAAAAAAGACCTTATCAAACAGTGGCCGTATTCCAAAAAGGTATTTTTACCGCACTTAGGTGCCAAACGCGAAGCGCCCGATGCGGGGGAGATTTTTGTACAAAAAGATCTGCTCGAAACGCTCAAAAAATTGGTAAATGCCGAACAGCAAGCATTGGCAAAGGGAAAATCTCGAAAAGAGGCAATTTACGCCGCCAATGATTTGTTTTATCGTGGTGAAATCGCCAAAGAAATTGCGAGAGGTTGCCAAGAACAAGGCGGCTTGATTACGGAACAAGATTTGGCCAATTGGAAAGTCAAAATCGAAGAGCCGATGATGACTACCTACAAAGGAATTGAAGTATATAAACTCCAACAGTGGACGCAAGGCCCTGCGATGCTCCAGACGCTGAATATTTTGGAAAACTTCGACCTCAAAAGCATGGGTTACAATTCTACTCGCTACGTACATACGTTGTACCAAGCCATGAATTTGGCCTTTGCTGACCGAGATTTTTACTACGGAGACCCTGCTTTTGGCCCCGAAGAACCCATGAAAGGATTACTTTCTAAAGAATATGCCAAGGAGCGCAGTAAGTTGATTAACCCCAACATGAACGACCCCAAAATTGGCCCTGGCGATCCTTATCCGTTTGAGGGCAAAGCGAATCCCTATTTAGATTTGCTCAAAAATTGGGGAAGTGCAAGCCTAACGGCTCCTAAAAATAATGCAACACTGGATGAAAAATTCCAGGAAAGTTTCACGGCAGGAACGACCTCGGTAGAGGCCGCAGATGCCGAAGGTTGGGTGGTTTCGATGACGCCAAGTGGAGGATGGGTACCTGCGTGTATTGCAGGAAATACGGGCATCGGAATGAGCCAACGGATGCAGTCGTTTGTGCTTGACCCGAAAGAAAATCCTTTCAACGTGGTAGAGCCAGGGAAACGTCCACGGGTGACGCTCACACCTAGCCTTGCCCTAAAAAATGGCAAGCCATTCTTGTCGTTTGCCAAACAAGCAGGAGATGAACAAGATCAGTTATTACTCCAGTTTTTCCTCAACATGGTGGAGTTTGGCATGACAGTTCAGGAGTCGTGCGAAGCGCCAAGTTTTAAAACGTTTCAGATGTATTCGACTTTTGGCAACCACGAACGCATCAATGGCGGTTTAACCCTCAACGAAGCCATGCCTTCTTGGACACGAAAAGACCTCGGACGAATGGGGTATAAAATCAACTACCAAGAACGAACCAGTGGCCCCATCAACGCTATTTACTTTGATTGGGAACACGGTAGCTTTTGGGGAGGCTCAAGCAACCACGGTGAAGATTATGGAATTGGCTGGTAATAAATCAGACCATCCCACGTGATTTTAACTCTAAATATTTGTTGACTGTATTCGCATTTAAGTCCTGCGGAGCCGTCAAAATCGACTGAATGCCGTATTGCTCAAGTTCCTTGACGATACGGCGTTTTTCGTAATAAAACCGCTCGGCAATGGTCTTCAAATAAATTGTTTCGGTCGTTTCGGCGGGCGTTTTTAGCAATTGGGCTGTTTCGGTATTTTCAAAGAATATCACAATAAGTAGATGGCTCTTTGCTAATTGTCGTAGATAAGGTAGCTGCCGATGTAGGGCATTGACAGTTTCAAAATTGGTGAATAATAAAAGCAAACTGCGTTGGCGAATTTGGGTTTTGACATGGCTATAAAGCGTTTCGTAATCGCTTTCCAAATACCGCGTTTTTTGTTTGTACAGTATTTCCAAAATCTTTTGCATCTGCCCCGTCCGACGGTCGGCGGGTAAAACTTGTCCAATCACCTCTGAAAAGGTAAAAATTCCCGCTTTGTCTTGCTTCAATAAGGCAATGTTGCTCAATACAAGCGACGCGTTGATGGCGTAATCTAACAGTGTTAGACCCTCAAACGGCGATTTCATCACCCTTCCTTTGTCAATCAAGCAATACACTGCTTGCGAGCGCTCGTCCTGAAAGGCGTTCACCATCAGCTCGTTGCGACGGGCGGTGGCTTTCCAGTTGACCGTACGTATATCATCGCCCTGTACGTAGGGGCGAATTTGTTCAAACTCCATACTATGTCCCAGCCGCCGCTGACGTTTGATGCCAATGTCAGTGAGCCGATTTGAAATGGCCAAAAGTTCGTATTGCCGCATTTGTAAATAGGAAGGATAAACGGCCACCATTTTGTCTTGTGAAAATTGGTAACGCCGTTTTAACAAACCAAGTGGGCTTTTAACAAAAACATTGACGGCCCCGAAACTATATTCGCCGCGTTTGGTAGGGCGGAGTTCATATCGAAGCTGTTGGTTTTCGTTGGAAGCTAAGCTCGTTTGAAACAAAACATCACGTCGTTGAAATTGGAAAGGAATTTCGTCGATAATGTCAAGATGTGTACGGAACGAATAACGGTTTTCAAGGTAGAGAATGATGGGATTTGGGTCGCCATTTGAAAGCCGATCAGCAACATCACGACGGGCAAAAATACCTTTATTGACACGAAATAGTAGAACAGCATCCGCAAGAGTTACAACCAAAGCCACCGCTGCCGCCAATTTTACCAAGCCAAATAGCCCGATGAAAAGGTAAGAGACCAAAAAAGCCGCTACCAAAACAATTAGCAGTGTCCAGAAAAGCGGAGAAAAATACAGGTTTTTGATGGATTTCATGCTAATAAATAAATTCTCCCGCTCCTTCGCGAATGACCTCAAAATCGTCGGTGGTGGCGTCAATAATAGTTGAAGCGATAAGTCCACCAAATCCGCCGTCAATTACAATATCGACTTGGTGTTGAAAACGTTCAAACATGATTTCGGGGTCGGTGGGGTACTCCATAAAATCATCGTCATCTTTGATAGACGTAGTGATGATAGGGTTGCCCAATTCGTGGACAATTTGAAGCGGAATGGGGTGGTTTGGTATCCGAATACCCACCGTTTTACGGTTGGCCAATACTTTTGGAACGCGACTATCGGCATTTAAAATAAACGTAAATGGCCCTGGTAGAATGCGTTTCATGACTTTAAAAGCCGAATTGCTCACTTTGGCATAATCAGCAATGTGGCTAAGGTCATGGCAAATGAAGGAAAAATCATTTTTTTGGGGCTTGATGCCTTTGATACGTGCAATTCGCTCGACGGCGCGGGCATTATGAATATCGCAACCTAAGGCATAGACGGTATCGGTAGGATAAATCACCAAACCACCATCTTGAAGACAGCGAATTACTTGCTGAATTTTGCGTGGTTCGGGATTCTGGGGGTGTATTTTAAGGAACTCTGCGGGCATTCGACAACTCAGTTGGTTTCCGAAATAAATGAAAAAGCTTTGTTTTACAAACGTATCATTTTATTTGGAGAACACAAATAACGAAAGTCATTCAAAGAACTTTAAGAGTCGAGCTGTACAAACGGAACGCCTTGCTGCATCAATAATCGTTTTCGGTTACTTTGCCATTTGGCATAAAATTGATAAATCCAATTGACTGGAAGGCGAAGGCGGCATAAAAAAACGAGCAATTCGGTTTCCCAGCCTGGGTCTTCGATGTAATTGAGAAGCTTACGAAATTCGGTGGCTTGCTGGGCGTCTTCTGCTACGAAGCACTTTTTGATGAATTGGCGTATCCTTTCGGCTAATAAGTCATATTCTTCTTGAGAACGGCTGAGGTCATAGGCTTTGTTGCAGACTGCCCAACTTGATTTTAACATGTCGTTTCCAACCAAATAAAAGTGCGAGGCCATCGACCCATCGAGAACGCGCTTGCTCATTAAGACTTCATCAATGTAATGGTATTTATAATCGTGGGCTGAGCGAACAAAAAAATCAAAATCTTCGTAACTCAGCGTTTCGTCGTACCCACCGAGTTTCATCAAGACGGATTTTCGCATCATAATAGAAGGAGTACAAATGAAATAGCGTCGTAGTATCTCTTTGTAAACATTTCCTGTTGGAACTACTCCTTGGGCTTTTCCGTCGTTACCTAAGGCATAATGGTATCCAATAAGCTTTCCTGAAGTATCTATGTATGAGGCATTTGAAAATACAACAGCATAGTCTTTGGGAAGTTCTTCAAACGCTTTGACCTGCTGTGCTATGCGTTGAGGCGGCATGACATCATCGGCTGCTAGGTCAATGATGTACTTTCCTTTGGCTTCACCCAGTCCTTGATTAAAGGCTTTGCACAACCCAATATTGTTGGCATTTCGGATAAAAATGGTGTCGGGGTACTGATCAATAAATTGTAAAATTACCCGTCTTGAATTATCCGTACTGGCATTATCAATTACAATCAATTGAATATTGTCATACGTTTGATTGGCTACCGATTGCAGGCACTCGTAAATAAACGGCGCATGGTTGTAGCAAGTACAGATGACAGACACTTCTGGATTCATAAGGAGGCGTTGAGGCTATTTCTTCTGCGTAAAAGGGCATTTATTTGATTAGTAAAAGTAATCTAATATTTACAAATTCTATTCAGGATATACTTACTTTTTAGTAAACGGTAACGACATGTATATTTATTCGACATAAAAAATGCCTAAAAAAATGTCTAATATTTTTTTGGAAAAAATATTAAATAGGGCAAATGTTCTGAAAAACAGGGAATTGGGCGTTTTGGTGCTAAAAGTGGAGAAATTTTATTCAACATAAAGAAAAACTTTGGCATGATTTTCTCTATGTAATTATCAAGATGTAGAAAAACATCTTTCAATATTTATGGGTTAGGGTAGTGCATAAATGCCGACACGCGCTGCGTACGGCATTTATTTTTTTGTACCCTTCGTAGGCTTCGACGGGGGCGCAGATGTTTCGTATTTGGCGCGCCAAATGCTCAAATTTAATTCAAAACCAAAAATCAATAACAAAGCAACGAGGTAAAACCAAATCATCAGCGCAATGATGGTTCCGATGGAGCCATAGAGCTTATTGTAACTACCAAAATGTGATAAATAAAACGAAAACCCGTAAGTGGAAGCAATGAGTAAGAACGAGGAGACGATTGCACCAAGGTTAAAAAATCGCCAGCCGTGGTTGATTTTTGGAGCAAAACGATAAATAATGGCTACTGCCAACGTAAAAGTTGCAAACATCACACTATAACGAAGGATATCTAACAGAAATACGGTAAAGCTATCGCGCAGAAAGATTGTGTCGTGAAGCCAATCGACCAAAAAGCCACCGACAATAATGATTAAAACTGCCAAAAAAAGCACAAAAGACAACATAATCGTAAGCATGATGGCAATGCCTTTGGTTTTAAAATATCCCCTATTGTCAGAGGCTTGGTCGGCGGTATTAAAGGCAGTCATGAGGGCGCCCATGCCATTGGTAGCAGTGATAAGCGCTAAAATAAAACCAAAAGACAAAATGCCTCCTTGTTTTCGGCTGATAATGTCATAAATCGTTGTGGCAGCAAATTCGTAGAGGGGTTCGGGCATGGCATCGTGCATAAAGTCCATAATTTGCACTTCCATGTTTTCAATGGGAATGTATGGAATAAGGGTAAACAAAAAAAGCGTGGCAGGAAAAACTGCCAACGTAAAATTGTAAGCAACCGCCGTAGCACGTTGGTCGATGTTGTACAAAAGGATTTTTTCAACCAGAATCGTAACGATGTCAGCAAGTGATACTGAAAGAGAAAAGAACCGTTTACGATGAAGAAAATGGTGTAACTTTCGAAGTTGCCGATGATTGGATTTTGACCAGTGTTGGAGCATGGAGCAGTGACTCGAATCGGTTTAAAAATCCGAAATTACTAAACTTCGCTCATTTCCCCACTGTTTGTGCCCACGGCTTACCAAGTTTTTAATCGAGAAAGTTTGGTAAGCCGTGGGGAGTAAGGGCTAGAGACGTGATTGGTTTTTAAGAAGTTTTTGATACTCGCGCTCAACCAATTGATTCTCTTTGAACATATAAACTCCTGCAAAGTGGGAAAGCAGACCAATTCCCCAACCAAATGTTGGCCAAATTGGCCAAGGGTATTTGGAGCCGCTTTGTAGTACAATTCCTATTCCCCAAAGTGCCCATAAAGCAGCAATGACGACAAAATAGGTAAAAAGGTGGCTTTTAAATCCTGCGCGTTTGTGCGCCATTTTCCAAAGGATTGGGTCTTTTTGCGTTTCCATGGTTGTTATTTAGGTTTAGAGGTGATGACTATAAGTTGATTTTGATGATACAAAAATAAAAAGCGGTAGGGGCGAACCCTACCGCTTTCAGATTAAGCCTCGATTTGGGGGGATGAACTTTAATTTTTGAGGGGTAAACCAATCAAAATGCCACAATAGAATAAGCAGCTTGGTGTGGTTGGCGGGTTTGGTCGCCAATTTTACTACGGTTGCGGTCGTCGTCGTGAATGACAAACAAAGTGTTTGCTCCAACAGGCGTAAGGTCTTCTGCTTTGTGGGTAAATTTTAACGGCTGCCCCGTCAAACGGTCTTTGACCAAAGTAAGTTTGTTAGCTTTTAGGTCTGCTTCGGTTGCCCACCATAGATAGGCGCTATTTCCCTGTGTTTCACTTTCCATCGAAGTAAGTACCCAAAAAAGCTGACGTTTGGCATCGTATTCGATGCACGAAAGTGCCAAGGGCTTTGGCAAATTGGGTTCTAAACTTGCAATATCGATGTCGGCCAATGTTTCAAAATTATTGGAAATCATCAAAGAGTCATTGGCGAAGCGATAGGAGACAGTAAGGACTTTGGCTTTGTACTTAAAATCATCGTATTTTTTTCCCTCTTCACGGATTCCAAAATATAATTTATCGTGCGTTGCAGCAAATCCTTCCACTTTAAAATAAGGCATCCCGTCAGGAAAATCGGCAGAGCGGAGGGCTTTCGACAAAGCCGTACGAAGGCCCATGGAGAACTTTTCGCCCGCGACCAGGTGCGCAGCTTTGGGCTGAATGTTTTTTGGGTCGGAACCAACTTTCCAATAGAGAAGGGCATTATAGCCATCCCATTCGGTACTTCCTTCTTTGACACGATCAAAACCTGTGCTTAAAAAGGCCAGAGAACGATTTGGAGCAAGAGCAAAATCTTCGTATTTCTGGCTAGTTTTGAGTAGGTTTTGGGTCAAATAAGTTGGTTTATTGGCAAACATATCAGATGCCGAATAGGCCCAATAAAACACCGCAGCGTCGTTGTTTGGCATGTCCTTGTCGTTGGCAAGGGTGAGGTTTTGGCCATCGAACAAAACGGCAGAAGCTTCGCACCAAACCTCACGGCCTGAGGCTTGCAGTCCCGCTTGAAAGCAATCAATAAAACCTTCTTTGACAATACTAGCCCCAGCAATAGCCCGACTTGCGGGGCGTTGGCAGCTCATAAAAGCCAACAGTACCAAAGCGTAAAGCATTAACTTTTTCATACTCGTAAAAAAAGACGGAGAAACGGAGTTACTGGGTGTATCTCGGTTTCTCCGTTGTGTTTTGAATATTATTGAAACGAATTACATGCGTGATTTGATGATATTGGTAAACTCTCTCGATTTGAGGGAAGCACCGCCAATCAAACCACCGTCAACGTCGGGGCAAGCAAAAAGTTCATCCGCATTTTTTTCGTTGCAGCTTCCACCGTACAAAATGGTTGTATCGTCTGCTACTTGAGCACCAAATTTCTCAGCAACGTGCGCGCGTAGTGCGGCGTGCATTTCCTGCGCTTGAGCAGAAGAGGCTGTCAAGCCCGTACCAATGGCCCATACAGGCTCGTAAGCAATGACAACTTTTCCAAAATCTTCAGCTGACAAATCAAACAAGGCTGCCGTGATTTGATCTTTTACGATGGCAATAAAATCCTCGTTCTGACGCTGTTCCAACAATTCGCCGCAGCAGAAGATGGGCTTCAAGCCGTTTTCCAACGCAATTTTTACTTTTTCTGCTATTAACGCATCCGTTTCTCCAAAGTACTGACGACGTTCGCTGTGGCCGATAATTACGTATGGAACCTCAATTGCCGCAAGCATTGATGCGGAAATTTCGCCTGTGAAAGCGCCAGATGCCTTGTGGTGGCAGTTTTGGGCTCCGAGGGAAATGCGATCTACTTCTTGTACATATTTCTGCAAAACTGGCAAGTAAATGTAAGGTGTACACAAAACGACTTCAACGTCGCCACGAACCTCGTCACGTACCATATTTACTACTTCCGACGTAAGGCTCAACGCTTCTTCAAGCGATTTGTTCATTTTCCAGTTACCAGCTACAATCTTTTTTCTCATTGGATGGGTGATTTTTAAAAGTTTTTGGGAGTAATTTTATTTCGATTTTTGGGTGTATTTGGCAATATTACATTGGACTTAGCCCAAATTGCCAAAGAATCCGCCTCAAACCTTCTAAAACAATTAAACTCGATGCGAAGTTAAGAAGAATAAATTGATTCAAAACGGCACTTTTTGTAGTATATTTTTTGTTTTTCTAAGAAAATAGCATAACTTTACTAACAGCCTACCTTTTTTCGGCACGACAATGAGACGGTGGTTTTTATCTTTCGCAATAGCCTGTTGTTTGCCATTTTTAATTTTGGCCCAGCGAGGTCAAAAAAAAGAAGACAAATTTGGCTTCTTCTTGCAGGGTAATATGAAGTTTACCCGCATCCCTTTTGAATTACATGCTAATCTAATCATTGTTCCAGTTCATATCAATGGTTCAGATACCCTTCACTTTATTCTCGATACGGGCGTAAGTTCGGTGATTATTACCAACCCCAATTCGCTGAAAAAAGAAAAACTAAAATTTACTCGAAAAGTTGTATTAACTGGAGCGGGTGAGGGAGAGTCATTGACGGCTTCGGTTGCCATTGGTAATACCCTAGAATTGGGTAAAATGAAGGCAACGTACCAAAATATTGTTGTCCTCGAACAAGACGTACTTCAGTTGTCAGAATACGTAGGCATTCCCATTGATGGTATATTTGGGTATGAAGTATTTAACAACTTTGTTGTAACGATTGATTTTGTCAATAAAGAGTTGTTACTAACAAAGCCTGGAAGTTATAAGTACCGTAGCCGTCACGGGGATCGTTATCCAATTGTCGTAGAGGATACGAAGCCGTATGCCGACGTGATTGCGTTGGTGGATAATGGACAAGAACTCCCGATCAGGGTAGTAATTGATACAGGTGCTGGTCATGCGTTGTTAATTGACAAACACGCTGATAACCAAATTAGGCTTCCCGAAAAAGTTCTTCGGGCTCAACTTGGGAGGGGGTTAAATGGGGTCATAAATGGAAACCTCGGCCGAATCGATAAAGTGCGTTTTGGAAAATATGAGCTAGATAATGTATTGGCTTCTTTTCCTGATAGTGTATCTTTTGGGATGAAGTTTGCGAGTCGGACCGAACGTCAAGGAAATATTGGTTGTGAACTTTTACGACGCTTTAAAGTGACGTTCAACTATGCCGACCGATATATTGTGCTCAAACCCGTCAAACGTCGTTTGAAAGAAACTTTTGAGCATGACATGAGCGGTATCGAGCTTCGTGCCAAAGGCCAAGATTTTAAGGATTATGTTATTGATAAAGTGGTTGAGGATTCGCCTGCTTGGGATGCAGGTTTGCAAGAAGGGGATGAACTGTTGTTTATCAATAACAAATCGGCAGATGATTTGATTATCAGCGAAATATACAAACTTCTTCAAAAAGGGGAGGGCAAAGAAATTGCCCTGCTAGTTCGCCGTAAAGGTGTTATTCATTTTGCCAAATTTCAGTTGAAAAGAATGATTTAAAGAGGCTGTCTCAAAAGTAGCAGGTCACAAAATATTCTTTGGGTTCAACCTCATCCCAACCCTTCCGCTCAGGCGGCCCTGTCCTTTCTGGAGAAGGGCTCAAAAAGTCCCCCTCTACTGAAAGGCCGCGACGGCGTACCGTGAGGGGGATTTAGGGGACGGTCGGCCGCTGCCGTGAGGTTGAACACAGCCGAAGATAATTTGGTGATACTAGACTTTCGAGACAGCCTCTTCTTTTTTAACTTGGGAAAGAAATTTTTCCCATAGAAACACTAGGCACTCCTTCTCTTGTGCCAAAATCAAGGTTATTACCACAAAGCGTTTCGTTGGCTAAAATAGCAAACAAAACGGCTTCTTTGGCATCGCCTGATATACCTAAGGAATCGGTGGCATCTATCGGGAAGTCGGGAAGTAATTTGCGAAGTGCTTTGATAAGTGCAGGGTTGTGCATTCCTCCCCCGCTCAAATACAAACGATATTCTTGGTCTTTTTGGCGCACTTTCAAAATTGCCTCGGCAATTGTCTCTGCCGAAAATTGGGTAAGGGTAGCGACCAAATCCTCGGGAGATAAAGAGGTGGTATTGCTGCGTTGCTGGGCAATGCGCACATACTCCAAACTGAATAATTCGGGACCCGTTGTTTTTGGGAATGGCCCTTTAAAAAAGGTATCTTTTTTCAACGCGTCCAACAAAGATTCATTGACATGGCCACTTAGGGCAACTTTTCCATCTTTGTCGTAAGGCAGGTTAAAAAACTTACGCATAAAAGCGTCGATGAGGGTGTTGCCTGGCCCAGTATCGGTGACAAACACCTCTTGGGCATTGAGCGACCCAGGCAGATATGTAAAATTGGCAATTCCACCCATGTTGAGCATAATACGGTTTTCGCCTTTTTTGGAAAAAATAAAATAGTCGCCATAGACTGCAAGGGGCGCTCCTTCGCCACCCGCCGCGCAGTGTTTTTGCCGAAAATCACTCAGGGTGATAATGCCCGTCGTTACGGCGATATGGTCGCCATCGCCAATTTGAAGGGTGGCATTGGGGTATTTATCTAGCCGATGCAAAATTTTGGGGGCATGAAAAACCGTTTGTCCGTGACTAGCGACAACATCAATGTCTTGCGGGGCAATTTCCCATTTCTTCAAACAATCCAGCACGAGTTTTCCGTGCAAATTTCCGACCCAAGGGTTGAGCAGGCAAAGGTGCTGGAAATCAATTTCTTTTTTTGCAAAAACCCGACGAATTTCATCTTTGATGTCATCACCAAAAGCAATGGTGTCAAATTTTTCGAGGGTAAGTGTTGTGTTTGCACCATGTCCACTAAAACGACATAGGGCTATGTCTAAACCATCCATGGATGTCCCAGACATAAGCCCTATGATTCGTCGCGTTGGCTTTTGTGCAATCTCAACTAATTGACTGAGGTTTGCATTCATTGGCCTATCGATTAAAAATGTCTATCACCAGCTTCGCGGCGTCCCAACATCACAGCGCCAACCATGGCAATGAGGAACAATACCGACGCTAATTCAAAAGGAAGCAAATAATCGTTGTAAAGTACATTTCCGAGGCTTTCTACCATTCCCACTTGTGAATCAAATTCGTAAGGGTTGTAAGAGCCAAATTGTGATTTACGCAGTACACCGACCATGATAACCCCGAGGGTTCCACCCACAATGGTAGCCGCGATTTTGACTAAATTGGTTTTCGATTCTTCGTCTTCCTGTTTTAAGTTCAAGAACATAATGACAAACAAGAAAAGTACCATGATAGCCCCTGCATAAACGATGATATTAACAGCAGCTAGGAATTGGGCGTTTAGAAGCACATAATGTCCTGATAAACAAAAGAAAGTGCCAATCAAAAAAAGTACGCTGTGAATCGGATTTCTTGCTAAAACGACCATTAGCCCACACAAAATCGTTAAAAACGAAAGTACGTAGAAAAAGATAGCGGCGGGTGTAAGGTTATTAATAAAAGTTGAAAAGTCCATCTTTAAGGTAGTTTACAGTTGTGTTCTTGGTTGTGCTACGATACCTTTCAAATCTTGTTCGTGCGCTTCTTCTCTGGTCCAAGCAGTGCGTAAATAGCGGTTATTCATATTTTCGGCCAACTTGTCTTTTCCCCAAATCACTTGATCACGTTCGGTAAATACGGGCACAAACTCATCGTGGCGAAGGTAAATGGCTTGTTTTGGACAAGCTTCCTCACACAGACCGCAGAAAATGCAACGTAGCATGTTGATTTCATACACGGCAGCGTATTTCTCTTCCCGATAAAGATTTTCTTCTCCTTTTTGGCGTTCTGAAGCCACCATTGAAATTGCCTCAGCAGGACAGGCTACGGCACACAAACCGCAGGCTGTACAACGTTCGCGGCCTTGGTCGTCGCGTTTGAGGACGTGGCGACCGCGAAATACAGGGCCTAGGTTTTTTTTAACTTCAGGATAACTGATGGTCACTTTCTTCTGAAAAAAGTGCTTAATCGTAATTCCTAGACCTGTTACAATGGCAGGAAGATAAATCCTCTCTGCAAAGGTCATTTCTTTATTACTAACTTGTTTTGAACGATTCGTAAGTTGCATAACTCAAAGGTTTACAGTTCCTAGTTTACAGTTTACAGGGCGATAATTAGTAAGCTGTAACACTTGTAAGCTATTTCAAAAGTGAAACTACTAAGGGTTTCAAGTACAAAATGGCGCCACCAGTTAAGATAACGTTGACAATGGCCAATGGGATAAGTCCTTTCCAGCCTAGGTTCATTAATTGGTCGTAACGGAAACGAGGCAATGTCCAACGTACCCACATGTAGAAGAATACAAAGAACAATGATTTGCCAAAGAAAACCAATGTACCTACCAATGTGGCAAGATTATGACCAGTAATCTCTCCCATTGCAGCAATCAATTTGGCTTGTACCCAATCCATGCCTGGGTAATTGTACCCACCAAAGTAAAGACTGGCAATCATTGCGGATGAAACAAACATGTTGATGTATTCTGCAAAGAGGTAGAAACCAAGTTTCATAGAGCTATACTCGGTATGATAACCACCAATGAGCTCCGTTTCACACTCAGGAAGGTCAAAAGGAGTACGGTTACATTCGGCAAATGCACAAGTAATAAAGATGACAAAGCCGATTGGTTGATAGAAGATATTCCAGTTGCCGCCGTGCTGTTGCTCTACGATATGACGGATTGAAAGTGAACCTGTCATCATCAAAATCGCAACAATGGCCAAACCCATTGAGATTTCGTAACTGATGTTTTGCGAAGCCGCACGAATAGCGCCTAAAAGCGAGAATTTGTTGTTGGAAGCCCAACCACCCACCATGATTCCATAAACACCGAGCGAAACAACGCCAAACACGTATAGGATTCCAATGTTAACGTCGATGGCTTGTACGGCCACATCCCAAACTTTACCAGGGGCGGCTTCGTACTTAACGCTGTCACCAAATGGAATAACCGCGCTGGTCATTAAGGCGGTAAGCATGGAAAGACACGGGCCTAAAATAAAAAGCCATTTGCTGGCATGTGATGGGATGAAATCTTCTTTAAAGAACATTTTAACGGCATCGGCAATGGGTTGTAACAACCCAAATGGACCTGCACGGTTAGGACCAATACGGTCTTGAATAAAGGCTGCCACTTTGCGTTCTGCATAAGTGGAGTAAGTTGCTATCAACAGGGTAATGGCAAAAATGAGTAATATTATAATTGCCTTGATGATAAAAGCTGCGTCTATTGAAAAAGCCATAATCGAAGTGACTGTTTTTTAGTTGTTCTCGGCCAATGAACGTTGATTGGCTTTCGCGTTATTTTCTTTACTCAGTTCCCGAATGGTGCTGTTGTCAGTGACAAACGGGCGAGAATCGTCAATTTGCTTGTATTGCGAGGCCGCTACTTTCAAACCAAACTCAGGTTTTTTCAAGTCAGCGCGGTATTTATTGGCCATAATAACCGAGTAACGCGCCACTTTCATTGGCCCTTCGATGGTCCAGTCACTGGTTTTTTTACGTTCAAAACGGCAGGTATTACAGATGAATTCTTTGACTTCGCCCCATTCGTTTTTGCGCGCAGTAACACGGATTACTTCATCTCCACGGTACCACAAGGTTACTTTACCGCTGCATTTTTCACAATCACAATGTGCATCTACTGGTTTTGTGAACCAAACACGGTTTTTGAAACGATAGGTCTTATCGGTCAATGCACCTACTGGGCAAACATCAATAACGTTTCCTGAGAAATCATTATCAATGGCTTTTTCGATGTACGTACTAATTTCGGCATGGTCGCCGCGATTCAGCACCCCGTGTACACGTTTGTTGGTGATTTGGTCAGCCGTAAACACACAACGGTAGCACAAAATACAGCGCGTCATGTGCAATTGAACATACGGGCCAATGTCCTGCTTTTCAAACGTACGGCGGTCTTCTTCGTAGCGTGTCTGAACACGGCCATGCTCAAAGGCAAAGTCTTGAAGGTGGCATTCACCTGCTTGATCGCACACTGGGCAATCGAGCGGGTGGTTGAGGAGCAAAAACTCCACGATTCCCTTGCGGGTTTCTACCACGGCTTCGTTGGTGGTGTTTTCAACAATCATACCATCTTGCACCGTAGTAATACACGAAGGAACCAACTTCGGCATAGGACGCGGGTCTTTGGCAGATCCTGCGGATACTTTTACCAAGCAAGCACGGCATTTTCCACCCGAACCTTTCAATGGCTCATAGTAGCACATAGCTGGAGGTGCAAGGTGCATTTTTGTAGGATCGGCTTCGGCGATTTTACGGGCCGCTTGCATGATCGTCGTTCCAGGCGGCACTTCGATTTCGATACCGTCAAACGTTATTTTGAATAACTGCGGTGCAGTAGTTTCCATGTATTATTCGTAGTTCAAAATCAAACTTCAATCTCTTAAACTAATTCCATTTCACCACGGTACACAGCACCGGGTTTTGTTGCTTCGAGCGGATGGGTCACGTGCCATTCAAATTCATGACGGAAGTGACGAATGGCCGCCGCTATTGGCCAAGCTGCGGCATCTCCCAATGGGCAGATGGTATTCCCTTCAATCTTTTTGGCTACGTCCACCAACAAATCAATATCACGCATGTTTCCTTTGCCGTGTTCGATACGGTCGAGTACTTTGTCCATCCAGCCAGTTCCTTCGCGACAAGGTGAACATTGTCCGCACGACTCGTGATGGTAGAAACGAGCAAAGGTCAAGGTATTACGAACGATACAAGTGGTTTCGTCCATCACGATAAATCCACCCGAACCAAGCATGGTTCCCGTCGCAAAACCTCCGTCTGACAATGATTCATAGGTCATCAAACGTTTGTCGCCATTGGCCAGTGTCAGGATTAGATTGGCTGGTAAAATAGGTACAGAAGAGCCACCAGCAACGACCGCCTTTAAGTGGTGACCTGGGCGAATCCCACCGCACCATTCGTCGGCATAAATAAAGTCTTCGACCGTAATACCTAGTGGAATTTCATAAACTCCAGGCTTGTTGACGTGCCCAGAAACCGAAATAAGTTTCGTCCCTGTACTACGACCTACCCCAAGTGCAGCATAAGCTTCACCACCATTGTTGACAATCCAAGGTGTATTTGAGATAGATTCAACGTTATTAACCACCGTAGGGCATTGGTAAAGCCCCTTTACGGCGGGGAAAGGAGGTTTGTTGCGCGGATTTCCACGTTTTCCTTCCAAAGATTCAAGAAGAGCCGTTTCTTCTCCGCAAATGTAAGCACCACCACCTGGTTGAACGACCAATTCAAGGTCATAGCCAGTGCCCAAAATATTTTTTCCTAAAAAGCCCGCAGCTTTTGCTTCTTCAATCGCTCTTTCAAGGATGTGAATGACGTACATCAATTCACCACGTACATAAATGAACGATTTGTTGGCACCAAGCGCAAAACTTGAAACAATCATCCCCTCAATCAACAAGTGAGGGTTGTTTTTCATTAAGTAGTGGTCTTTGAAAGTACCAGGCTCCGACTCATCGGCGTTGCAAACCAAGTAGCGAGGAACTCCTTCTGGTTTGGCCAAAAAGCTCCACTTCATTCCCATCGGGAAACCTGCTCCACCGCGTCCTCTGACACCTGATTTTTTGACTTCCTCAACGATTTCTTCGGGAGTCATTTTTTTCAATGCCTTTTCTACCGCAGTATAACCGCCCATCTTACGATAGACTTCAAAGGTGTCGATACCGGGAACATTTATGTGTTCGGTAAGAATTTTTACTGGCATAGTATATCGATGAAATATCTTTTAGTCTTTGCTTAATTCGTCAATGATTTCGTCAATCTTCTCATTGGTCAGGTTCATGTAGTACTTTTCACGAACCTGGAAGACAGGCCCCCATCCGCAGGCAGCCAAGCACTCCACTTCTTTGATGGTAAATTTGCCATCAGGTGTGGTTTCGCCCGTATTAATTCCCAATTTTGTTTTGAGGTATCCATAAACATCTTCACCACCCATGAGGCAGCAAGGGCCCGTACGGCAATACTCAATGACGTGTTTGCCAACGGGGTCAAGGTGAAACATGGTATAAAACGAAGCCACCTCATATACTTCAATGGGCAAAATGTTGAGCAATCCAGCCACGTAATCCATCACCTCAGGGCTTACCCACCCGTACTGCTCTTGGGCAAGGTGAAGCAAAGGCAAAAGGGCAGATTTTTGTTTACCTTCTGGATAGCGAGCTATGATTTCTTTGGCTTTGGCTAGACGCTCGGTAGTAAAAGCAACAGTATGTGTAGTTTCAGTCATTTTCAAAGTCGATTAAGCATCCAACTCACCTGCAATTACGTTAAGACTACTCATGGTCACGATAGCATCTGAGATGGTGCTACCAACGCACATTTCAGGATAAGCCTGATAATAAATAAAACATGGACGACGGAAGTGCAAACGGTACGGAGTACGTCCACCGTCACTGATTAAGTAGAAGCCTAGTTCTCCGTTCCCACCTTCAACAGCATGATAGACCTCACCAACGGGAGCGTCGATTTCACCCATCACAATTTTGAAGTGGTAGATAAGTGCTTCCATGCTACGATATACTTCTTGCTTTGGAGGCAAATAGTATTCGGGAGCATCGGCATAATGAGGGCCTTCGGGAAGGTTTTTCAATGCCTGTTCAATGATGCGAAGGCTTTGCCAAATTTCCTCGTCACGAACCATGAATCGGTCGTAAGTATCACCGTGTTGTCCAACTGGAATGTCAAATTCAAAATCCTCGTACGAAGAATAAGGATTCATCACCCGAACGTCGTAGTCAACCCCAGCAGCACGAAGGTTAGGTCCTGTAAAACCATAACTCATGGCACGTTCGGCAGAGATAGCGCCGACCCCAACGGTGCGATCCATAAAAATACGGTTACGGTTAAATAACCGTTGAAATTCTCTATAAATAGGCGGGAAAGTTGTCAAGAACTCATTGATTTTCCGAATAGCTTCTTTCGACAAATCACGTTCCATACCACCTACGCGCCCCATATTGGTAGTGAGGCGGGCGCCGCACATTTCTTCGTAGATTTCGTAAATTTTTTCGCGATATTCGTAGATGTACAAAAAGCCCGTAAATGCTCCTGTGTCAACCCCCAAGATACCATTACAAATGATGTGGTCGGCAATCCGTGCCAGCTCCATCATAATAACGCGAATGTATTGAGCCCGTTTCGGAACCTCAACGCCGAGGAGTTTTTCAACCGTCATGTGCCATCCCATGTTATTGATAGGAGACGAGCAGTAGTTCATGCGGTCGGTGAGGGTCGTAATTTGGTAAAACGGACGACGCTCGGCAATTTTTTCAAAAGCGCGGTGGATATACCCGACCGTTTGTTCCCCAGCAATGATTTTTTCACCATCCATCGTCAACACGTTTTGGAAAATACCGTGTGTGGCGGGGTGGGTAGGGCCAAGGTTGAGGGTAGTCAGTTCATTGACGTATTGTACTGGTTCGTCTTTGACAAGAGTACCGCTATTTTTTTTGGCAATGTTAGCTTCGGTCATTTCTTGTTTTACTTAAAATTATCTTCCAAAAAGAGCATCAATTTTATCTTCACGAGTGGCGTCTTCCAACGGATATTCGCGGCGCATTGGGTGGTAATCCATTTCTTCCATATTCAGGATACGAATTAGATTAGGGTGGCCATCGAAGATGATTCCGAAGAAGTCAAACGTTTCGCGTTCCATCCAATTGGCGCTTGCATATAATTCGGTGGCCGTTGGAATGTGCAAATCGGCTTCTGCCAAAAAGACTTTAATGCGTACCCGAAAATTGTGAATAAAACTGTGCAAGTGATATACCACACAGTATTCGGTGGCGGGGGTGGTGTCAGGAAAATGTACCCCAGTAATATCTGTTAGAAAGCCAATTTTAAATTCTGAGTGACTTTTGAGGTATTGGAGCATTGGAATAATTTGCTCACGCGTGGTAGTCAACGTGAGCAATCCAAACGGCTCTTCAAAATCATATACATCATCCCCAAATTTCTTGACGATTTCTTCTGCTACTGATTGATTGCTGAGCATAAGTCTCAATGATAAAATCGATGATTACTGAATGTTATACGATGCCAAAAGTGCTTGATATTCGGCACCATTACGACGGCGGAGTGATTCGTTGTGGGTAAGTTCACGTACTTGCATGATGCCTTCCAAAATTTGCTCAGGGCGAGGAGGGCAACCAGGTACATATACATCCACAGGAATGACGCGGTCGATACCCTGCAAAACGCTGTACGTATCGAAAACACCACCACTTGAAGCACAGGCACCAATGGCAATGACCCAACGAGGCTCGGCCATTTGCAGGTAAACTTGTTTCAAGACAGGGGCCATTTTCTTGGCAATGGTTCCTGCAACCAGCAACATATCAGCCTGGCGAGGAGAGAAACTAGGCCGCTCTGAACCAAAGCGAGCCAAGTCATAACGCGAAGCCATGGTGGACATAAACTCAATTCCGCAGCAAGACGTCGCAAACGGCAATGGCCATAACGAGTGGCTACGGGCCAAACCTACTACTTTATCAAACGAGGTAGCAAAGAAGCCCGAACCTTCAAATCCTTCAGGAGCTTCTACTATTTTTATATCAGTTGCCATAATTGATGGTTAATCGTTGTTATTTTTCCCAGTCTAAAACACCTTTGCGGATAATGTAGTAGAAGCCAGCCAAAAGCAAGCCCATGAATAAAATCATTTCTACAAATCCTAGCGAGCCTAATTTTTGGAAATTGACCGCCCAAGGGTACATAAAAATAACCTCCACGTCAAACAAGACGAAAAGAATAGCTACTAGAAAATACTTGATAGAAATAGGAGTACGCGCATCTCCTTTTGATTCGATACCACATTCAAAAGCTTCGTCTTTGCGCTCGCTGTTTCGCTTTGGACCAATAGAGTGTGTTACTATCATGGTCACCACGATGAAGGCCAATGCCAAGCCTAGTTGAATGAGGATAGGTAGGTAGTCTGAAGGTAAATAATTCATTCGTATGGGGATTGGTTAATGCAGATTAACTTAATACTCAAAATTAGGAATGTCCGTTAAGTAAACCAAATGTTAGGGCTTTGGTTTTTGAACGGCGCTGTAAAATTAATAAGAAAGGCTTCTGTACACCACAGAAGCCCCGAAAATATCAATAATCTATAATAATTCGTCGTGAGTCGTTGAGCGTGGTGGACGAAACTTTGAAAATATATTCGCCATCTGGGAGGTGCGACAAATCCACTACTTTGCGGACGTCCAACACGGGAAGTTTCTCACGGTAAACCACTTGACCCGAAATGTGGGAGACGGTTATCTGCACATTTGTCAAGTCTTGGAAGGTTTCAATCGCAATTTTTCCCTGACGACTTGGATTTGGATAAATTATCAAACCTTCTTCCTCGCCAGCGGGGCGAACGGTTATTTCTGAAGAAAAAGGAGATACACATGTACGTGAACTCCCGCCCGTCGAGGATACAAACGTCACCCGTGAACGGGCACTAAATGCACCAATGGATGTTGTCTTAATGGCAGATTGTTTGTTGGGCAATGCTCTGCTACCTTGTTGCCAATCCCAAGAAATGTTTGAAACCTTCGAGTCAGCAAACGAATAAATCGTCGAATCGACAGCCGCCTGCACGCTATATGGCCCCGATTGGATGACAGTAGGGGCTTTTACGCTGATTGTTTTGATGGTCACGGGTGCAGAGTTGACCGATGAACAACCGTAAATATTTGAAATTTTAGCCGTGTACTGGCCTGGGTTTTTTACCGAAATAGTTCTGCCTTCAAATGAATTACTCCAAGTAACGGTATTAACAGATGATACATTGACCGAAAGGGTGATCGTAGAGTCAGCACAAATTACTTGTTCGCCACTTGGGGTAATGGTTGGAACAGGCGGTTCAACGTTTTCGGTCACTGTAATGGGAGCCGTGAGGTAGGTATTTCCAGCGTTATCTTTCATCGTAACTTGGTAAGTACCTGCTCCCTTCACCGTAATGATTTGGGTAGTTTCACCAGTACTCCACAAGTAAGAAGAGAAGCCATTGGGCGCTTTTGCATTAAAACTAACAGCAGGGGTATTGCAGCTGATTGAAATGGGTAAGACTGTGCGTGCCATAACGGGCACCACTGTCGCAAAAAAGCTTGGAGGCAGAGAATTATCCCACGCGCGGGCTACATCCACCAAGCCTTGGCCTTGGAAGTGAACGTAATCGTCTTGGCCATTGACGGGATTTTTGGCAAGCCGTGGTACTTGAATATTATCGGTGAAAGGCCCACCGTAGCATTTGTTAAATGGAATATTAATGACGGCTGTTTGGGCATCAATCACATCTTGAGACACAAACGAAGCGCTGTTGAAGGCATAACGAGATGTGCGTGACAACACCCATGGAAGTGAAGATAGCACTTCTCCTTGCTCTATGCGAGCAACGTTTACTAAGCCTTGTAGTGAATTTTGGTAAGCTGCTTTTGTTACACGGGCAGCGGCATCGTTTTCTCCTTGCAACCATAACACAGCCCGTAATCCTAAGATAGAGCCATAGTATTGGAGCGACGCTTTGAGGTTAGCATAAGGCATTCCTGGTGGTAAGAAAACGCCTGGAACTCGGCTTTCAACGGGCTTGCCATTGGCGGCATCTAACCAGTTTTGGGTAGAAGTGTCAAACCAAGAGGCGTTCATAAACATCACTGGAACATTCAGCTTTCTGACAAGCAAGTCGCCCAATGCGCCCCAGCACCAAGCGCTGCGCCCACGAGGCCCAATGACCATATTGGCGGTAACCTGAGCAAAAGTAAGCGTCGGATTGTTGGTTTTGTCTGAGTTTTGATTGTCCCAAGTTACGGCATTTACGCGGTCATCAGTGGCAGCGGGGGCACCAAAATCGAAAAAGCCTTGGGCATTGGATTGGCCTGCAATCAAAAATACCTCCCCAACACCTACCCGACTAATGGCATCACGCCCTATTTGGTTAGGGCCATAAAATCCCCTTACTTCTAGGGTGTACCAACCCCCTCGGCCTGTCAAAGTACCTAAAAACGTACCTCCGCTGGGGTTTGTTTGAATGGTAGTCCAGTCAGTGGCTTGTCCTTGCCCTGCGAGCACAGGAACTAGCCGTGCTTCGATGCGGTCAACCGCTTGGGTATAGTAACCGCCAATAGAAATAACTGCTTGGTTGGCGTTGTTACGCTGAAAAATGGCTCTTTCGACGGGAAAAGTAATTTTGACTTGGGCCATCAACGTACCTACTGTCATAAACACAATCAGTAACACATTCAGCCAGCGCCAGTAAGTAGTTGTTCTTCTCTGCATAATCATGACGGACGTTTCGATTTTTAAGTTTTTTGCGGCGCAAATTTAAAATTATCACACTACTTTTCACACTGCTGTTCAAAGTTATTATGGTTTCCAGACTTGTTTCACTAAATTTGTGGCCTCATTTTATTTGCGTTTACTATGTTTGAAAGCTTACAGGATAAATTAAACAAAGCCATTCGAACCCTCAAGGGGAAAGACAGAATTACGGATATTAACGTAGCCGCCACGATTAAAGAGGTGCGCCGCGCCTTGGTGGACGCCGACGTTAACTTCAAAGTTGCTAAAGAAATTACGGACAAAATCAAGGATAAAGCCCTGGATCAGAAGATTTTGATTGCGGTTGAACCTGGGCAAATGTTCGTGAAAATTGTTCATGAAGAGTTGACGGAATTGATGGGTGGGCAGGCTGAAGGTATTAATACCAAAGGTGATCCTGCCGTAATTTTGATTGCGGGTCTTCAAGGTTCGGGTAAAACAACATTTTCGGGTAAATTGGCCAGCTTACTCAAGCGCCAAGGGCGTCAGGTGTTGTTGGCGGCCTGTGATATTTACCGTCCTGCGGCGATTGACCAGCTGAAAGTGCTTGGTGAACAAATTGGGGTAGAAGTATTTGCCGAGCCAGAAAATAAAAATGCAGTAGAAATTGCCCAAAACGCCATTGCCCACGCTAAAAAATCGGGCAAGAAAATTGTGATTGTCGATACAGCGGGTCGTTTGGCCGTTGACGAGGTCATGATGCGTGAGGTTGAAAATATCAAAGCAGCCCTAAAACCGTCTGAAATTTTGTTCGTCGTTGACTCAATGACTGGGCAAGATGCAGTAAATACGGCCAAAACGTTCAACGAACGTTTGAACTTTGACGGGGTTGTGCTTACCAAATTGGACGGTGATGCCCGCGGGGGAGCGGCGCTTTCAATTCGCCAAATTGTAGATAAACCGATTAAGTTTATCTCAACGGGTGAAAAAATGGAAGCCCTCGATAGTTTCCACCCTGATCGTATGGCTAGCCGTATTTTGGGAATGGGAGACGTACTTTCGTTGGTAGAACGCGCTCAACAAGCCTTTGATGAAGACGAAGCGAAGCGTTTGAACGCTAAAATGCGTCAAAATAAGTTCGATTTCAACGACTTTTTGGGACAATTGCAACAAATCAAAAAGATGGGTAACGTCAAAGATTTGTTGGGGATGATTCCAGGTATGGGAAGTGCCGTGAAAGATATGGATATTGACAATGATTCTTTCAAACCGATTGAGGCTATCATTCAGTCAATGACTCCAAAAGAACGCGAAAACCCAGACATGATTGACAATAGCCGTAAGAAACGTATTGCGACAGGTAGTGGTACATCTTTACAGCAAGTAAATAATCTTTTGAAGCAATTTGACGAAATGCGCAAAATGATGAAAAAGATGAATACAATGGAAAAAATGGGTAAACTTAAAATGAGATAAAACCATTTTCAAATGTTTTTAACGCAGAACCAATCATTAAACCCCGCTCGGACTTTACTCCGAACGGGGCTTTTTTTAGGCTTATTCTTGGGAATGACCCAGGTGAAGGCCCAATCGGTAGGCTACTACCCTTGGAATGGCCTGATTTCGGTGAGTACAAACCCTGCCAAGGTTTTTTGGCTGGATGCTCGCTTACAAACCAACACGTTGTTTGGAAGCCTTAGTACGGAGGTGTTGCCTTTGTTTAATTTTAAACAAACAAGCGCCGCTCAATTTTATGCAGGTGGGGGCGTACGGTTTAATTTTATTGGGGTTTTGGCCAACCAAACAAAAAATGTGGTGGAAGGCTATTCGCTCAATATCGGAACGCGCGTCTCGCCTTTTAAAACATTGCCTCAAGTAAAAATTGCTTTAGAAATTGCCCCTTACGTCGAGCGAAAGTTTGAGTCAGGGATTCTAAAAAGTAACTTTGGGCTGATTTACACCTTTGGAAAAAAATAGAGGAGGATGGAAGAAATTGCATTTTATGGCTTTTCAGTACTTGCAGTGGGGGCAGCACTTACTGTGCTCTTTACCCGCAATGTGATGTATGCCGCCTTGAGTTTGTTTATTACTTTATTGGGGGTTGCGGCGCTGTTTGTCTTGGCAGGAGCCGATTTTTTGGCAGTGGCTCAATTGCTCATTTATGTAGGTGGGGTGTTAATACTGCTCTTGTTTGGGGTCATGCTGACGCACCGAGCCGACCGAACGGATAGCCAACAGGCCAATATTGTCTTAACGACCCACGTAAACCATTTTTGGGGAACTGTGGTGGCATTGGCCATTTTTGGCGGTTTATTCTGGTTGATTGTTCATGCCAATTTCCTTATTCTACACGGCCCCGACGATGCGATTGACCCAGCCGTTAGAAGCACAACGCTACGGCAATTTGGGATTCATCTAATGACAACCCACGTTTGGGCCTTTGAAGTAATAGGTATTTTGTTGCTCATGGCCTTGATTGGCGCTACCTATTTGGCCGTTAAGCGAGAAAAATAGGAAAATTAAAACATGATTTTTTGAACTTAAAGAAGCTAGACTTTACGTGATAAGACCATCATTTTTACAAGCTGGAGACCGAGTCGGGGTAATGGCAATGGCCAGTAAAGTTTCGTACCCATCATTGGCAGAAGGATTGCGGATTTTGCGAGAAGACTGGGGGCTTGAGGTGGTTGAAGGTCATACCCTCTATTCTCATTACAACCAGTTTGCAGGAACCGACGAGGAGCGACGCCAAGACTTACAACAGATGCTTGATGACCCGAGCATAAAGGCTATATTTTCGGCAAGAGGTGGTTATGGTAGTTCAAAAATTATTGATACCCTTCGTTTTCAAAAGTTTAAAAAATCGCCTAAATGGCTGGTAGGCTTTAGCGATATTACGGCCATACATTGCCACTTGCACCGCCTTGGTTTTGAGAGTTTGCACGCTACTATGCCTAAGTTGTTTGGCCAAGAAGGCGCTGAAAATGCGCTTGAATCGCTGCGTAAAGCACTTTGGGGGGAGCCACTTGCGTATGTTGTTCCTGCCCATCCGTACAACCGTACTGGCAAAGCAGCGGCAACAATAGTGGGTGGTAATTTATGCCTTTTAGCACATTTGTTGGGGTCGCGTTCAGAAATAGATACACGCGGCAAAATTTTATTTATCGAAGACGTAGAAGAATACTATTACAACCTCGATCGTATGATGGTTCAATTGAAACGAGCGCGCAAACTGGATCAGCTGTCGGGCATTGTTGTGGGGCAATTTACTGACCTCAAAGACAATGAATCTGCCTCTTTTGGTAAAAACCACTTCGAAATTATCAGTGAATACGTACAAGAATTTAATTACCCAATCGCTTTTGATTTTCCAGTTGGCCACGTCCCTGATAATCGTGCGATGGTAGTCGGACGACATGCACTGCTGGAAGTAACGCCCGAAAATACTCTCTTGTGTTTTGACTCCTAAGTATATTTTTCTGTAACTTGCCTTGTCTCTGCCTTTTGGTAGAGAAAGTTATGGCCTAAACTCCAAGGTAAGTGTACAGATTATTCCTCTTCTTTTTAGGAATTCAGTTGGTAAGCCTATGCTTGTTTGCGCAGGATTATCGTGTGGAACATATTGGGGTAGAAAAAGGGCTATCACAAGGTTCGCCTTATCACATGCTCAAAGACTCACGGGGTTTTATGTGGTTTGGTACGCAAGATGGTTTGAATCGTTACGACGGACATTCGTTTAAGGTATATAAACCCGACCCAAACAACCCCTACACGCTTCATGGGGTAAATATTGCGGGCATTGTTGAAGATCGCCGTGGGAATATTTGGCTAGGTACCGAAGAAGGATTAAACTGCTACGAGCGCTCGACGGAGCATTTTACCCTCATTGTTGACAAAAAACATGCTGGTATCAAAAAACGAACCGCTCCGTTTTATGCCGATCAGGATGAGCTTTGGTATATCAGAGAAGGTGAAGGCATGTTGGCTTATCATTTCAAAACCAAGACCCATCGGGTGATTGCGCCAGAGGTATTTATTTCTCAGGATTTTGACTACATTGATTGGACCACGCGAACACCTGCGGGGGATGTTTGGATGGTGGGTGATAAAGGGGTGGTGAGGTATAATATCAAAGAAAAAAAATACCATTACTATTTTAGCCAATCTCCCAAAAACGAACTTGGAACCCCACTTAATATCATTTGTTTGTACGTAGATGCCAAAAATACGGTTTGGCTGGGGTCGTTGAACGGCGTTATTTGTATTGACAATACTTATACAACTTTTCAGTTTTTTAATAATTCGGCGGAAGGACAGCCGATTGGGGCAGTGTATAGCATTGCTGAAGGCATCAACCACAAATTGTGGATTGGAACCCAACGAAATGGTTTTTGGATTTTGAACCCCGCCAAATTGACCCTGCAACCTTTATCGTTGCCATTGGTAACGCCCAGAAAATTAGATAATTACGAGATTACCCGAATTTACGTTGACAGTAGAGGCATTATTTGGGCGAACGTCGACCCCGATGGGCTTTTGAAAATCATCCCAAACGCATCGATTTTGAAAAAAGTAACCCATAGCCCCGATGCACCAGAAGAAAGACGTTTGGATAATTTTTCGGTTCGGTGTTTTGCCCAAAGTCCCGATGGAAACGTGTGGGTAGGCACCGAAGGTAGTATAAACGTGTATCATCCCAAAAATCGCACGATCATCAAGCGATACTTGACGAAGGCTGCCATGCCAACGATTCCTTCGTTAAATTTTATAAAGTCGTTGCTTCGGGACAGCCATAATCGGATGTGGTTGGGTACGTACGGTGGCATCATGTATTTTGACCCAAAGGCAGAAAAGTTTACGCTTTTTCAGTTTGATAAAAACCCCTCCCGAAACAACTATACACGAAATATTACTGAACTTTCTGACAGCTTATTTTTACTTGGAACTCCGCAAGGGCCGTGGATTTTTAATGTCCAAAAGGCAACTTTTTCGCGCCCACCCATGCTGAAAAATCGAAATGTATTTTCGGTATTTCAATCCAAAGATAGTACCATTTGGGTGTCGTCTTATTTTGATGGGTTGTACGGTTACCGTTACCGAAACAACCAATGGAAGCAAGTGTATTATGGAATGAAATACTTCAATATCAATGTAATACGAGAAGATACGATTCGTGGGAAGCTTTGGGTTGGTACTGAGAAAGGGCTGCTCGAACTGAATCCCAAAAATAGGATTTATCGCTTTTATAACGACCGTAATGGCTTAGCCAATTCGTATATTTATGGGATAATTATCGACAAGAAAAGAGACTTGTGGCTCAGTACAAATCACGGTATTTCGCACTTTGATCAACAGACAAACCAGTTCCGAAATTTTGATCTAGCTGATGGCATTCAGGGATACGAGTATAACGGGAATGCGTTTTTAGAGACCAGTGAAGGGGAGATATTTTTTGGTGGGGTAAAAGGTTTTAACAGTTTTTATCCCGAACGAATGCGAAAATTGTCCTTTAAGCCTAGTGTTCATTTGTACAATTTCAGTGTAAATGAAGCCCCCTACCCATTGGAAAAACAAATCAACGAAACCGATGCCGTTTCTTTACCATATTCCCAAAATACTTTTTCGTTGGAATTTGCGGCTATTGACTTTTACAGTAATGGCCGAAATGAATACAAATATCGGCTGGAGGGTCAAGATGATGATTGGGTGCGAAGTGGAAGTAAAAATTATGTGCGTTATGCAAACCTCGCACCAGGTCGATATGTTTTTCGGGTGATGGCCTCCAACCGTGATGGGCTGTGGAGTGATGACGAAAAGAAGCTTTTTATTCGGATACAACCTCCGTTTTGGCAAACGTGGTGGTTCTATTTTGTTTGTACGGGTTTGTTTGGTTATGTAGCTTTTGTGGCAGGGAAAAACCGACTGGTTCGCTTGAAAGAAAAGGAACAAGAAAGACTGCGCATTGCTTTGGATGCGCAGGAACAGGAACGTAAACAGATAGCCCAAGACCTGCACGATGAGGTGGGAGCAAGACTTGCGACACTCAAGCTTTATGCGTCCACGATGACAAAATATTTGTCAAAAAAACCTGAAAGTCAAGAAATAAAGGCGAAAACGTTGGAGATAATCAATGACTCTATTGTGGACATTCGACGAATGCTGCGCGAGCTAAGTCCGAGGGTGTTGGAACAATACGGCTATGCAGCGGCTATTGAAGAATTGGTTCGAAAAATTAGCCAATCGGGAGTTGTGGGCGTAGAAATGGATACTTCTCGCTTGCCCGAGCGCTTGCCTAACGATATTGAAACGGGGCTGTACCGAATCACCCAAGAATTAATGAACAATAGCCTGAAACACGCTGATTGTAAGAAAATTACCATTCGTGCGCATCAAGATGAAGATATTATTCATTTTGATTATTTTGACGATGGCAAAGGATTTGATTATGCCAAGGCAAAGCAAGGGCTTGGCATTGGAAATATCGAATCGAGGGTGGCTGTTTTGCATGGACACATTGTTTGGACGCCAAAAGTAGGGGAGGGCAATGCCGTGTTTATTCAAATCCCTACGACCCAAAAACGCCCAGAATTGTCGCTTTTGGATGTAAAACAAGTCATCGAATCACTTCGAAAATGGTTGGAATCTTTTAGAGAAATCCAATAAGCCTGAGATACTTGGTTGATTTATAGTTGCTTATGTCCTTGGGTTTCTTACATGATTGTTAAAATATCCTACTCAAACAACCCCGTAATTTCCGCTTTGTATTTTTCCTGAATTATACGGCGCTTTGGCTTGAGCGTGGGGGTTAGTTCCCCATTTTCAACCGAAAGAGGACTTGATAATAGGTGGTATTTTTTAATGCGTTCGTAAGGCGCTAATTCCCGATTTTCGGTTTCAATTTCCGCGCGAAGTTTGGCCACTACTTTTTCATTTTTGATGATTTCTTCGTCGTTGGTATAGGTGATGTTTTCCACCCGACAAAATTCTTTGATGGCTTCAAACGACGGGACAATCAAGGCGGCTGCGTATTTTTGTCCATCGCCCATTACCACCGCTTGTTCAACAAAAAACGATTCTTTGAGTTTGGCCTCTACCGCTTGAGGAGCCACGTATTTTCCTGCGGAAGTTTTGAAAATCTCTTTTTTACGGTCGGTGATTTTTAAAAAACGGCCATCTATCCATTCCCCGATGTCGCCAGTATGAAACCAGCCGTTTGCATCAATAACTTCAGCGGTGAGTTCTGGTTTTAAATAATAACCTTTCATAACATTGGGTCCCTTGACCAAAATTTCTCCATCGTCAGCCAATTTTACTTCTACGCCGTCAATCACCAGTCCTACCGTTCCAATGCGAACTTCGGGCTGAGGAAAAAGCCGATTAAACGAAATAACAGGCGAGGTCTCAGTCAGGCCATATCCCTCGCAAACGGGAATACCTGCAGCCCAAAACACCCGTGCAATGCGCGGAGGCGTAGCGGCTGCGCCCGCTACAATCATTTCTAATTTTCCCCCTAGCCCTTCTTGCCATTTGCTAAAAACCAGTTTGCGGGCTAATTTTAGTTGAGCATTGTACAAAAACACCATGGACTTATTTGGGTCATACTTCAAACCTAAATCAAGCGCCCAAAGAAATATATTTCGCTGAATGCGAGGTTGTTCGTAGCCTTTAGCGATAATTTTATCATACACTTTTTCCAACAAACGTGGCACAGTAGAAAGTACCGTGGGGCGCACTTCTTTGAGATTTTCGGCAATGGTGGCTACGTTTTCGGCATAGTAAATCGAGATACCTGCTCGCAAATACACGTATTGTACCATGCGCTCAAAGACGTGATTGAGGGGTAAAAAACTCAACGCCCGCGCCTCAGTACCGAACGCAATCAATTTACACCCTTCAATGACGTTGCTGATGAGATTTTGGTGGGTGAGCATTACTCCTTTGGGGTTGCCTGTAGTGCCTGAGGTATAAATGATACTCAAGAGGTCATCTGGTTGGACATTGGCTTTGCGTTTATCCAGTTCGCTTCGGTGGTCTTCGCTGGCTTGGACTTGAACCTCTAACCAATTTTTAGCACTTTTTACGGAATCAAAGGTGTACATTTCCTCAATGCTAGGCGCAGTGGCAACAATGTCAAGGAGTTTGCGAAAAAGGCTGGCGTCGCCTACAAACACAAATTTTACATCCGATTCATGAAAAATAAATTGAAAATCGTCGAGCGTGAGGGTAGGATAAATAGGTACCGAAATGGCTCCTATTTGTTGGATGGCAAAATCTAAAATATTCCACTCAGGGCGACCATCAGATACGATGGCTATTCGGTCACCGACGTTCACTCCAAGGCCAATCAGTCCCAAACTCATCTTGTCGATTTGTTGAAGAATATCCTCGGCCGAAAACGTCAGCCATTCGCCTTTACGTTTATAGGCTAGGACATTGGCTTTGTTTTGAGGTCGAATGGCGTATTCAAGAATGTCGAATATACGAGTAGTAGAAGATAGCATAGTGGTAACATCGGGTTTAGCTGAGTAAAATAAAAAAGAAGCAATCAATGTTGCAAAAAGAAACAACCTATATTTGAAAACACAACCCGATAACACCTTTATAATCATGTCGAAAAATACCATTTCAGAAGATCAAGGCGACATTAATAGCTCCCAACAACGCCAATTATTTTATGAAACACTCGATGCAAATACCCATTTTTGGCTGGAAGAGGATGCCAAGTATTTTCTGCATCAAGCGCTTTCTACCCCCGTTATGAACGTTTTGTCTCGAACGGAAGGGGCGTATATCTATGATTTGAGTGGAAAAAAATACTTAGACATGCACGGTAATGGGGTTCATAATGCAGGTTTTAATAACCCAAAGATAGTGGAGGCGATGATGCGGCAGATGCAGGAAGCGTTGGCCTTTACGCCGCGTCGTTATACCAATATTCCAGCCATCCAATTGGCAAAAAAACTAACCGAAATTACGCCCGAAGGGCTCGATAAGGTTCTTTTTTGCCCAGGAGGCTCCGAGGCCATCGAAATGGCGGTGATGTTGGCAAAACAAATTACGGGTAAATGGAAAACAATTTCGTTTTGGGATGCGTACCACGGAACGGGGTATCAGGCGGCAAGTGTAAGCGGACAAGCGCATTTTACAAAAGGGAATGGCCCTATGGTGCCAGGGGCGCTGCACGTTGAGTTTCCCAATTACTACCGAAATCCGTGGAATTGGACCGACCAAGATGCCATCGACGAAGAATATTTACGACAAATCAAACTTCTCATTCGCAACGAGCCTGATATTGCGGCCATCGTGGCCGAACCCATTTCTTCAACACCCGTTGTTCCTTCTAAAAATTATTGGCAAGAAGTGCGTAACCTGTGTGACAGTGAGGGTATATTCTTGATTTTTGACGAAATTATAGAAGGCTTTGGGCGCACAGGTAAAATGTTTGCCAGTGAGCATTTTGTTACGCCCGATGTGTTGGTGTTGGGTAAATCATTGGGGGGAGGAATGTTGCCGTTTGCGGGAATCGTCACCAAATCGGCTTACAATACCTTGCAACACCTGTCTATTGGGCATTTTACCCACGAAAAAAATCCGTTGTGTGCCGCAGCAGGTTTGGCCGAAATCGAGTACATCGAAGAACACAATTTAGTCAATAATGCCGCCGAAAAAGGTGAGTATTTGATGGCGGCATTTCGGGCAATGCAAGAAAAATACCCTATTATCGGCAATGTTGCGGGCAGAGGTTTTCACATTGGTATTGACCTAGTAAAAGACCCAAAAACCAAAGAGCGAGCCTACGAAGCCGCCGAACGCATCATGTACCGTTGCATGGAGCGGGGCTTGGCTTTCAAAACCATCGAAGGAAATGTAATCACCCTTCGTCCGTCGCTTATTTTGACCCAAGACCAGTGCGATTTTATCCTTGAAACCATCGAAGCCGCCATTCGGCTGGAGCAAGTGGCTTATTGACCAAGCATAGGTTGCAATACTTCCCAAACATTCTGAGCTACGATTTTCGCCCCAGCTTCGTTGGGGTGAATACCGTCTTTTTGGTTAAGTTTGACTTCTCCACCTACTTTTTCGAGTAAAAAAGGAATCAGCCCAACGTTGTTCTTTTTGGCCAATTCGGGATAAATCACCTTAAACTCTTCGCCGTATTTTTTACCCATGCTAGGAGGTACTTGCATTCCTGCCAAAATAATTTTTGCTTCTGGATATTTTGTCTTCACTTTATCAATCATCGCTTGGAGATTTTTACGCGTTTCAGTCACAGGAATACCGCGCAGTCCATCGTTCCCACCTAATTCTAAAATAAAAATATCGACTTTGTTTTTTAGCACCCAATCCAAACGACTGTTTCCGCCCGAAGTGGTTTCTCCGCTCAAACCTGCATTCACAATTTTATAGGGTAATTTTAAAGAATCTATGCGATTTTGGAGCACAGAAGGGTACGCTTGTGCAGGTTCGAGTCCATAACCAGCAGTGAGGCTATTGCCAAAAATTAGGATGTTTTTTACTTCCTTTTGGGAAGCAGCAACCGTCGTAGTGTCAGTAGTTTTTGATTGCTCAGTGCTCGTTTTCTCGCTCGTGTTGCAGGCCAGAAGTACCAGGGCAGAAAAATAAAGTGATAAACGCGAAACTATTTTAAGCATATTGTATTTTGATTAGGAAACCATCGAAACATAAACCCACGCAACGCCGCATAAGTTTCTGACAGAGAAAGTATTCCTACTGTACGAAGCAGTAGCGTTGTGTGAAACCTAATAATATGGCAAATATACTGCAACTTGAACACGTAGCGAAGGTATATCGCAGCGGAAACCGTGAGCTCAAGGTACTTGATGATATTAATTTTTCGATAGAGGCGGGGGCTACCCTCTCCATCGTAGGCCCATCTGGGAGTGGAAAAACCACGTTGTTGGGGCTGTGTGCGGGCCTAGATCGTGCTACATCGGGAAGTGTCGAACTAAACGGAATCCGCCTTAACAACCTCAATGAAGACCAACTCGCTGATGTTCGTAATCGGTACGTCGGCTTTATTTTTCAAAACTTTCAGCTGTTACCTACCCTCACGGCGCTCGAAAATGTCATGGTTCCCCTCGAACTTCGGGGAGAAAAGAATATTAAAAGTCGGGCGATGGATTTGTTGGATAAAGTTGGGTTGGCCGAACGGGGGCATCACTATCCTACACAACTCAGTGGTGGCGAACAGCAGCGGGTATCGTTGGCAAGGGCATTTTCTAACCAGCCTCAAATTTTGTTTGCCGACGAACCTACGGGCAACCTTGACGCCGAAACAAGTGAAAAGGTTGAGAAGCTACTATTTGACCTCAACAAAGAAGCAGGTACGACGTTGATTCTGGTGACGCACAACTTAGAATTAGCCGCTAAAACACAGCGAGTTATCCGAATTAAAGGGGGAAAAGTAAATGGTTAATCAGCAACAAAGCATGAATAAAAATATCAGTTGGCTTTTAAAAATGGCTTGGCGCGATAGTCGGCGAAATTATTCGAGATTGTTGCTGTTTGTTTCCTCCATCGTTTTGGGTATTGCGGCGTTAGTGGCCATTTATTCATTAGGGTATAATTTGCGCGAAAATATTGACAGTCAGGCGGCTGAATTATTAGGGGCGGACTTGGAATTATCCGATAATCAGCCACCAAATGATAAAATGCAGGCCCTGATGGATTCGCTAAAAGGGCAAAAGTCGAAGGAAATGAGTTTTGCTTCGATGATTTATTTTCCCAAAAATAGTGGAACACGTTTGGCGCAAATTCGGGCTTTAGAAGGCGATTTTCCTTACTATGGAACCCTTGAAACTGAGCCACTCACTGCCGAAAAAGACTTTCGTACCCAACAAGCTGCCTTGGTTGACCAAACCTTAATGCTGCAATACCAAGCCCAAGTAGGAGATTCTATCAAAGTGGGTGAAATGACCTTTAAAATTGCGGGAATTCTCAAAAAAGCGCCAGGCCAAACTGGAATTGCTGCTACTGTCGCCCCCTCAGTGTATATTCCGATGGCGTTTTTGGAACAAACGAAATTGGCACAAAAAGGGAGTCGGATTGTATATCGTTACTATTACAAATTTGCTCCAAAGACCAATATCGAGGCTTTAGTAAAGAAAATTGAACCAAAGCTCGAAACCGAAAATTACAATTTCCGAACCGTCGAAAGTCAAAAGGAAGACACAGGTCGCTCGTTTCGCGATTTAACCCGGTTTTTGAGTTTGGTGGGGTTCATTGCGTTGCTATTGGGTTGTGTGGGTGTCGCAAGTGCGATACACATTTATATCCGAGAAAAAATCAATTCCATTGCCATTCTTCGTTGCTTGGGCGTGAAAGCGTCGCAGGCTTTTTTGATTTACCTCATTCAAATTTCGGGGATTGGCCTGTTAGGTTCTCTATTGGGAGCAGCGTTGGGAGCAGGGATTCAGCAATTTTTACCGATTGTTCTCAAAGATTTTTTACCCTTCGAATTAGCCACCTCGCTTTCATTCACGGCAATCGGCCAAGGGGTGTTATTAGGCGTAATTATTTCCAACTTGTTTGCACTTTTGTCGCTTATTTCAATTCGTAAAATTTCGCCTCTTAATGTGTTACGGGCATCGTACGAGCAATCGGGCTTGGGTAAAGACCCACTCAAATGGCTGGTGTATGCGTTGATACTGGCATTTGTGTTTGGCTTTACGTGGCTGCAAATGAAGCGTTGGACCGATGCGGTGGCATTTACAGCGGGGGTCACTTTTGCATTTTTACTTTTACTTGGAATGGCTACGCTTTTGATGTGGTTAGTGCGTCGATTTTTTCCTTCTTCATGGAGCTACTTGAGTCGGCAAGGATTGGCCAATTTGTACCGCCCCAATAACCAAACCGCTATTTTAATGGTATCGATTGGCCTTGGTACCATGTTTATTTGTACCCTTTTGTTTGTCCAAAACTTGTTACTTGATCGAATCAAGCTATCAACCGATGGGGATCAGCCTAATATGGTGCTTTTTGACATTCAAACGCCTCAAAAACAAGCAATAACGGAGCTGGTTAAAAACCAAAAGCTGCCGATTTTGCAAGATGTTCCGATTGTTACGATGCGCTTGGAACAACTCAACGGGCAAACTTCTACCGAAGCGCTGAAAGATACAACCAATAAGCGTTGGCGTGGATTGTTTAGTCGAGAATACCGCGTAACATTCCGTGATTCGCTTATTTCGACTGAGAAAATTGTGAAGGGAAAATGGGTGAGCGAAGTTAAAGATATGAGCCTACCCGTGCCTATTTCGTTGGAAGATGGTTACGCCGAACGCAATTCCATCAACATCGGAGATACGCTTTTGTTTAATGTGCAAGGAATGATGCTCACTACCGTTGTGGCAAGTGTACGTGACGTGGATTGGGCGGGGGTACAAACCAATTTCTTAGTACTTTTTCCGAAAGGTGTGCTAGAAGAAGCCCCACAATTCCACGTATTGCTTACCCATGTGCCCAATACGACGGTGTCGGCGCAGTTTCAGCAAACTATGGTGCGCCAGTTTCCCAACGTGTCGATGGTTGATTTAGGCTTGATATTGACGGTTTTAGACGATATTTCAACCAAAATTGGCTTTGTAATTCGTTTTATGGCAGGATTCAGCATACTAACAGGGCTGATTGTGTTAATTGCTTCGGTGCTGATTTCCAAATACCAACGGATTCAAGAAAGTATTTTGCTGCGTACATTAGGCGCAAGTCGCCGCCAAATATTGATTATTACGGCGTTAGAATACCTGTTTTTGGGGACATTAGCGGCCTTTACGGGAATTTTATTAGCGTTAGCAGGTAGTTGGGCCCTGGCTACATTAAGTTTTGAAATGACCTTCAGCCCCGTGCTTTGGCCTGTTGGAGTGGTGTTTTTGACGGTTACTTTATTGACAGTTTTTATTGGCCTTGCCAACAGCTGGGGCATTCTGTCTCGTTCTCCTTTGGAAGTGCTGAGACAGGACGTGTAGGTAAAAAGGTTTTGTTTCTCAGAAATCTACATTGCTTCGGAGAAGCAAAACGTTTGTAGAAGCGTAACATTCGTAATGAAGTGAGCCTGCTTCGGAGAAGCAAAACGTTTGTAGAAGCTTCGGAGAAGCAAAACGTTTGTAGAAGCGTAACATTTGTAATGAAGTAAACCTCTGCTTCGGAGAAGCAAAACGTTTGTAGAAGCAAAACGTTTGTAGAACTTGTAACAAAAGAGGGAAAATGACGTCCAAGCTTCGTAGAAGCGTAACATTTTTAATCAAAATGATAAAAATATGGCGGATGTCTTTTCACAAATATACCTTCATATCGTTTTTTCGCCCAAGCGGCGAGAAGCACTGATTCATCCCTCTTGGGAAGAACGGCTGTATAAGTACATAACAGGGGTTGTGCAAAATCGCGGGAATAAAATGTTAGCAATTGGCGGTATGCCCGACCATATTCACCTTTTTATTGGCCTGAAACCTGCTGAAAATGTTTCAGATTTGGTGAAAGAAATTAAAAATCAGACGAATACTTTTATCAACGGAGAAGGCTTGTGTCCCCACAAATTCGATTGGCAAAACGGTTATGGTATATTTTCGCATAGCCGCTCTCAGCTGAACACGGTTTGTCAATACATTTTGAACCAAAAAGTACATCATCAAAAAAAGACCTTTCAAGCGGAGTTTCTTAAAATGTGTGAGGACTTCGGAATCGAAATTGGAAAAAAACAATTTTTTGATTGGGTTGGCGAATAAAGGTTACAAACGTTTTGTTTCTCCGAAACCATTATGATGAATGTGAATGATTTTGATGGTTACAAACGTTTTGTTTCTCCGAAACCATTATGATGAATGTGAATGATTTTGATGGCTACAAACGTTTTGTTTCTCCGAAACCATTATGATGAATGTGAATGATTTTGATGGCTACAAACGTTTTGTTTCTCCGAAACCATTATGATGAATGTGCATGTATGATGGTTACAAACGTTTTGTTTCTCCGAAACCATTATGATGAATGTGAATGATTTTGATGGCTACAAACGTTTTGTTTCTCCGAAACCATCATGGTGAATGTGAATGATTTTGATGGCTACAGACGTTTTGTTTCTCCGAAACCATTATGATGAATGTGAATAATTTTGATGGCTACAAACGTTTTGTTTCTCCGAAACGATTATGATGAATGTGCATGTATGATGGTTACAAACGTTTTGTTTCTCCGAAACGATTATGATGAATGTGAATGATTTTGATGGCTACAAACGTTTTGTTTCTCCGAAACGATTATGGTGAATGTGAATGATTCTGATGGCTACAAACGTTTTGTTTCTCCGAAACGATTATGATGAATGTGAATGATTTTGATGGTTACAAACGTTTTGTTTCTCCGAAACCATCATGGTGAATGTGAATGATTTTGATGGTTACAAACGTTTTGTTTCTCCGAAACCATCATGGTGAATGTGAATGATTCTGATGGCTACAAACGTTTTGTTTCTCCGAAACGATTATGATGAATGTGAATGATTTTGATGGCTACAAACGTTTTGTTTCTCCGAAACGATTATGATGAATGTGAATGATTTTGATGGTTACAAACGTTTTGTTTCTCCGAAACGATTATGATGAATGTGAATGTATGATGGTTACAAACGTTTTGTTTCTCCGAAACCTAAATTGCTTCGGAGAAGCGCAACCCTCGTAAAATTAAACCACTTTCCCAGGGTTCAAAATGCCTTTAGGGTCGAGTGCTTGTTTAATGGTACGCATAAGTGCTAGTTCCTCAGGTTTACGGCTGAGGTGAAGCCACGGTTTTTTTTCAAGCCCTATACCGTGTTCGGCCGTAATCGAACCACCAATTTTTTGAAGGGGTAGAAACACGATTTCTTCCACGCGGTGGCGCGTTTCGGGGGTATTTTCTCCGCAGCTTACAAACAAGTGCAAATTCCCGTCGCCCATGTGACCAAAGCTGTAAAAATGAACTTGTGGCCACACCACTTTAAGGTCGTGGATGACGGTGTGAATGTAGTGTTCCATGTCAGTGATGGGCAAACTCACATCAAACAAAAAGACAGGTTGATGGACTTGAAACACAAAATCCACTTTTTCGCGTATTCCCCAAAACCAGTCCAGTTCTTGTTGAGATTGTGCCAAAGTGGCGTCTTCTATAAGGCCCGTTTCGAGCGATTGTTCCAATAAATTTTGAAAATGAACTTCGTCTGCTTTTTGATTTTGGCCTAATGCTTCCATCAACACATAATAAGGGTAATTTTGAGGAAGAGGAGGGGTAAAACTAGATGGAGGGGAGGTCATCAATCGATAATAATCTTGCCAGATGATTTCGAAAGTGGTGAGTTTATTGGCTAATTCACGCTTGGCGGTTTGTAAAAATGCGATTGCTTTGTCGAAGCTGGAAAGGCCAATAAGCGCCGTATTTTTGCTTTTGGGGGCATCTTCTAATTTTAAAATGGCTTTCGTAACGATACCTAACGTTCCCTCTGAGCCAATAAAGAGGTGTTTGAGGTCGTAGCCTGCGTTATTTTTGAGCATTTTATTCATGGAAGAAATAACTGTACCGTCGGCCAAAACCACTTCCAAGCCCAAGACAAGCTGACGCATAACCCCGTAACGAATGGCTTGTAAGCCTCCTGCATTCGTTGAGATATTGCCGCCAATCATACAACTTCCTTTGGCTCCTAAGTCCAGCGGAAACAATAAACCTGCCTCAGCAACAGCCTTTTGTAAATCGTGTAAAACCACTCCCGCTTGTACCGTAACTGTTTTGTTTTGAAGGTCAATTTCCTCAATGACATTCATTCGTTCGAGACTCAGTGCAATGTCATCGGGGGTAGTGGTCACGCCGCCGACCACGTTTGTTAAACCACCGTGCGGCACTACAGTTTGGTTATGTTCATTACAAAGTCGAAGGATTGTAGCCACATCGTCGGTAGTAATGGGACGCGCTAATGCTTTGCACGAAAGATTGTCGGTCGATAACCAACGGCTTGCGGGGCGTTCGGCGGCTTCGATTTGGGTTAAAATGGCGTCTTTTCCAACTGCTTGAATAAGGAGGTCAACGATTGAAGTCATGAGGAAAGGTTGGTTTCGTGATTTTTTAAAGTAGAAACCCCAAATGTTTTTACTTACTATAGGTATAAAAAAGAGGTTACGTTGACAATGTTCCCGATAACGATTGCGTGAAAAAATACAAATTATTCTTTGTATAATTTTATAAATGTTAGTAGTGTTGCTATCCTTAACTTAATTAACATGTTAGATCCTGTACTCATCTTGCTCGTAGGCGTTGTGATTGTCGTCGGAGGAATTATCGGTTTTAAATTGCATCCCTTTTTGGCACTTTTATCGGCGGCGTTGGTGGTGGCTTTGCTTACACCTGAGGCGGCGATTGAACAATTTTATTTGGCCAAAGGAATGTCTGCCGCTGAGGCGTTGAAACAAGCGCATAAAAGCGTAGGAGAACGCATTGCCACCGAATTTGGGAATACCTGCGCTAAAATAGGTATTTTGATAGCGATGGCAGCCATCATCGGCAAGTCGATGCTGGATAGCGGTGCGGCCGAAAAAATCATTCGTGCCATGCTAAAAGTAACAGGCGTAAAAAATGCGCCCGTTGGATTTATTCTGAGCAGTTTCTTTTTGACGATTCCCGTTTTTGTTGATACAGTTATTTTTTTAATGATGCCTTTGGCCAAAGCGATGGGAATGCGTTTGGGCAAAAACTATCTCTTGCTGGCGTTGTCGGTCATTGCGGGTGCTGTGATGGCCAACTCTTACGTTCCTCCATCGCCAGGGCCGTTATTTCTCATTGGTGCGTTAAACGTACCCATTGGGCTAATGATGGTTTGCGGCACTTTGCTGGGCCTTTGTACCATTACAGTAGGTTACCTTATTGCGCTATCCCTCAACAAGAAATACGATATTCCGTTGCGTGATGCGCCCGATGCCCGTTTGGAAGATATTGCTGCCATTGCCAATAAAGATGACAAAGAACTCCCTGCTTTGGGGTGGGCGCTGCTTCCTGCGGTGTTTCCATTGGTAACTATTTGTGTGCGCTCGGCGGTGGAGGCATTTAAAATTCCACACGAAAATTTATCACCTTTTAGCCAGGGGTTTATGGACGTACTTATGTTTTGTGGAGATAAAAATATAGCGATTTTTATGGGTGCTTGTTTTGCGCTTTATGTATTGGCAGGCCAGAAAAAAACAACCAAAGACAAACTTACGGCTTTTACCCAAACGGCTTTGATGAGTGGCGGAGGTATTATTTTGATTACAGCCGCAGGCGGTGCTTTTGGCGGAATGTTGCAGCAAACGGGTATTAGTCAGCGTATTGCCGACATGACCAAAGATTATCAAATGGCGCTTATCCCGTTGGCTTTTTTAATTACGGCCGTGGTGCGCACTGCCCAAGGCTCAGCAACGGTGGCGTTGATTACAGCTTCAGGGATATTGGCAGGAATGGCCCAAAATGCTAATTTAGGATTTCATCCAGTCTATTTGTGTTTGGCCATCGGAAGTGGAGCCAAATTGATTCCGTGGATGAATGACGCAGGGTTCTGGATTATGTGTAAAACGTCTAACCTGACCGAACAAGAAGCCCTCAAAACTATCGCGCCCATGCAAAGCCTGATGGGACTGGCAGGGGTAGTTTTGACAATGATAGCGGCTTGGATATGGCCAATGGTGTAAGCCTTTGGCTACCAATTAGGGATTATTAAAAGGATGTTTACCAAATGAAGTCAAATAATATACATTCTAGCAATCAAATTCCCCCGTTGGGGGCTAGGGGGCTAGCAATCAAAACCGCCCCCAACGACAATGTAGCCATCGTAGCAACTCCATCGGGGCTGAAACGAGGGAGTATTGTGCTAGGCACAACTGTTTTAGTCGAGGAGATTCCGATGGGACATAAAGTGGCGCTCCAAACCCTTAAAATGGGCGATGAAGTACGCCGTTATGGGCAGGTAATCGGCTATGCCACCCGAACCATAGAGAAAGGAAGTTGGGTAAATGAGGGAAATATCAGTTTACCCGAACCTCCCAAATTGGAAGATATTGAATATAAACCAGTTCTTCCGCCTGTAGAGGATGATGAGGAATTGAAAGCGCAATTAAAGGGGGCTTCTTTTATGGGCTACCGAAATGCTGACGGTAGTGTAGGTACAAAAAACGTATTGGCAATTACCACGAGCGTACAATGTGTGGCAGGTATCACCAATTTTATCGAAAATAAAATACGAAAAGAATTGTTGCCGCTTTATCCTAATGTCGATAATGTGGTGGCCTTTAACCACAGTTATGGATGTGGCATTGCGATTGATGCTCCTGGGGCAATTGTACCGATTCGAACCATTAAAAACATTGCGCAAAATCCCAACTTTGGCGGCGAAGTGATGATTATTGGCCTTGGTTGTGAGAAACTTAGACCCGAAAAAATAGCG
Source organism: Runella sp. R0.1_18 (assembly GCF_057652155.1). Classification (NCBI taxonomy): domain Bacteria; kingdom Pseudomonadati; phylum Bacteroidota; class Cytophagia; order Cytophagales; family Spirosomataceae; genus Runella; species Runella sp. R0.1_18. The sequence goes on along the minus strand of NZ_JBYFCK010000012.1, from coordinate 41,366 downwards.
TCCCCATCGGGGGACGGGGGGCTGTCCATTCTCTACCTCCAAGATGAACGTTTTGAAGGGTTTTATGAAATGGTGGACGGAATCATGGAGTTGGCAGAAACTCACCTTCAAAAACTCAACCAACGCCAACGTACCCGATGTTCGGTAGCCGATTTGGTGGTGGGGATGCAATGTGGTGGAAGCGATGCTTTTTCGGGCTTGACTGGCAACCCCGTGTCGGGTTTTGCCGCTGATTTGATTGTGAAAGCAGGCGGGACGGTGTTTTTCTCTGAAGTGACTGAAGTCCGCGATGCCATACATCTGTTGGTACCACGGGCGGCCAATGAAGGAGTTGCCCAAAAACTAAAAGACAAAATGGCTTGGTACGACAATTACCTCTACCAAGGCCAAGCCGACCGAAGTGCCAATACAACGCCAGGAAATAAAGGCGGAGGACTAAGTAACATTGTCGAAAAAGCATTGGGTTCGGTCGCAAAGTCGGGGACAAGCCCGATTGTGGATGTGGTTTCTCCTGGAGAAAAAGTACGTAAGAAAGGACTAAATTTTGTAGCAACGCCCGCTTCTGATTTCGCTTGCGGCACGCTGCAATTGGCCGCAGGAATGAACATGCACGTATTCATCACGGGGCGCGGCACTCCCTACGGGCTAAACATGGTGCCTGTGATAAAAGTAAGTTCTAACTCAAAACTCGCCAACCGTTGGCACGATTTGATTGATTTCGACGCGGGCCCTGTTGCTTTTGGCGAAAAAACCATTGAGGAAATGGGTTGGGAGTTGTTCCACTTGATTTTGGAAGTGGCGAGTGGAACCAAAAAAGTAGCGACTGATAAATTGGGTCTATACAATGACTTGGTACTATTTAACCCTGGGCCTTTGACCTAGCCTGTCGTTGGAAAGTACCCATTCTCGTGCCGTTGGATATGAGAATCTGAAAGCACTCAATGGCGTGCCGTTGGATACTCATATCCAACGCTTGAGGTTTCTCAAAACCTCGTCTCTAGCGAGAGGAATCCTCTTATTCTAAATAAAATTCAAAAAAATAAAAATATTTTTCAATTCGTGTAAGGAAGTATTCGTGCGAACTTGTCTTTAGAGAAAGTACACCATAGCACGATGAAGCAGGTCAACAATAATTATATTGAAACCAAGGGTACTCCTATTACCACACCATTATCTTCTTCCGACGATAAAAAAGTTGTGGAGTTTGATGACGAATTGTTTATCCGAAAAACATTTGAAACCAATGCACGGGAAGGAATGGCTTTGCTCTACAAACGCTATTATCAACCCCTCTGTACCCACGCGGTGAAGTACGTTGGTTCGCGAGAAACGGCCGAAGACCTTGTCTCCGAAATCTTTTTTCAGTTGTATGCCAACAAAACGTTTAGCGACATTACTTCCTCTTATCGCTTTTACCTATTTCGGGCCGTTCGTAATAAAGCGTATAACCACCTCCGTTGGGATTTGAACCGTAAAGCAGACCTGCTCGAAGCTGCCCAAAAACCCACCCTCGACGAACACCAGCCTGATCACATCAGTCAGTTTGAAGAACTGTACCACGATGTAGAAGAGGCTGTAAATAAATTGCCCATTGAGCGGCGTAAAATTTATTTGATGCGAAAATTTGAAGGGAAAAAGTACCAAGAAATTGCGGATGAGCTGAATCTTTCAGTGAAAACAGTGGATGTACAACTTCATCGGGCCAATCAGTACATTCGAGCACTACTCAAAGAAAAGTGGTTACTTTCTGAAGTTTTAGTCGTGTTGGGTCTTGTTTTTTAACCAAAACTATCACGTTTGTGAGGTTTTTACTACCTACGTCAATGAAAATAGACATTACAAAAGAAATTATATTTAATTATTTGTCGGGGCGCGCGTCGGCCTTACAAAAACGAATGATTGATGATTGGGTTAAAAAACCTGAAAACGAAGAGCTGTTTTACAAATGGTTGGTTGAATATGAGTGTCAAAATCCGCAGTATAGTACCGATATAACTGCTGGTTTAGACCGTTTTAATCAGTTGGCTAATCAAGTTGATGAAAACCCAGATTGGTCGATTTTATCCGAATCAGAAGAGAAAGAAATCAGCCGTTTTTCATGGAAATGGTGGGCCATTGCAGCTTCAATAATCAGTGTTTTAGTAAGTGGATGGATATATCAAGATGCGTTTTTGTTTAGAACTCACCGCACCGAATTTGGTGAAACCCAAACAATTACCCTTAGCGATGGCACCCAAGTAACACTCAATGCCAATTCATCTTTGGAAGTTCCTCGCTTCGGCTTTGGTAAAAAAACGCGCCAAGTTAGGTTGGCGGGAGAAGCTAATTTTACGGTCACGCATACAGTTGATAACCAACGATTTGTGGTAAAAACGGAAAAAGGGGTGGAGGTAGTTGTTTTGGGAACAGAATTTTCGGTTTATGCCCGTCGCAAAGAAGCTAAAGTGGTGCTGAACAAAGGCAAAGTTCAGTTGCGCTACCAAGTAGGAAAAACGCAAAAAGAACTGATGATGAAGCCTGGAGAATTGGTGACGTTTGACCAAAGTAATCACCTCAAAAAAGAAATCACGGATCAACCCGAAAAACACACGGCATGGAAAGAACATCGCTTTGTGTTTGACGATACAACCTTGGAAGAATTTGTCCGAATTATGGCGGATAATTACGGTTTAAAAGTAATTATTGCCGACGATTCTTTGGCTCAACGGACGCTTGTGGGGTCGTTTCGGGCCAATAATGCCGACGAATTGCTTGAAATCGTTTCCGAAATATTTAACCTCCAAATCACCAAAGTGGGTGATACTGTACTTCTTACTGATAAATAATAGACCCAAACCTGTGTTATAATGAAGACAAACCTACAAAAATCAAGTTGGGTAGGTAGTTTACTACTTGCCTTATTGCTCTTTGGGCGGCCAAGTTGGTCGCAGCAGGTGTATGCCAAAGCGTATAAACTTGCGCCAAGACCCGAACAAAAAACGGCGCCTGAAACTCAAAAATTAAAAGGAGTTTTGAGCCAACTTAAAAGTTATTATCGCGTTGATATTCTTTTTGAAGGTGGGCTTGTGGATGGCCTTGTAGTGCCTGCCGAACTTGTTGATTACAAAGCCACGTTGGAGTCGAATTTAGAAAAAGTCCTGAAAGTTTCGGGTCTGAACTTCAAGAAGGTAAAAGAGGGGGCTTATGTGATTTTAGATGCTAAAAAACCTAAAAAAACGGCGGAAGCTGACGCCCGATTTCAAGAAAGCATCATTACCCCTCAGCTTCCCGAAAAGCCCTTGATGACGGAGGTTTCGGTGGTGAGAGCTGTAGAAAAAATGGAGATACTGGCCGAACTCATCAAAGGAAAAGTGGCCGACGAAAAGGGCGTAGGTTTGCCAGGAGTAAGTGTCCTCATTAAAGGAACGCAACGCGGTACTACCACCAACGTTGATGGGGCTTTTCAAGTAGAAGTGCCCAACAATGCGGCGGTGCTGGTCTTTAGCTACGTCGGATACGAAAGCAAGGAGGTCATCGTAGGTACTCAAACGGCAATCAGCATTTCGCTGGTACCCGAAAGTAAGTCGTTGGGTGAGGTAGTTGTGACGGCCTTGGGGATAAAAAAACAAGCTAAAAGTGTGGGTTATGCGACCGCAACGGTAGGAACAGACGAAATGACGGTCAACCGTACGGCCAATTTTATGAATGCGTTGCAGGGTAAAATGGCGGGGGTAAATATCACATCTTTGGGGTCTGGTCCCGCTGGTACGAGCAAAATCCGTATTCGCGGTCAATCGTCGTTTGGGGGAAATAATTCACCTTTGATTGTGGTCAATGGCGTGCCCATCGACAATACCAACAACGGTGCGCGCGGTGATGTTTCTGAAAAAGGAAGCAACCGTACCTCCGACGGTGGCGATGGCTTGAGTAGTATCAACCCCGACGACATTGAGTCGATGACGGTTCTGAAGGGCGCGGCGGCTTCGGCCTTGTACGGTTCTCGTGCCAAAGACGGCGTCATTATGATTACGACCAAAAATCGTGGTTCGGACTCGGGCGTTTCTCTGACATATAATTCCAATTTTACGTCCGAAACACCCTTGGATTACACTGATTATCAGTACGAATACGGTCAGGGCGAAAACGGCCTGCGCCCAACGGCTGCCTTTCCTACGTCGGGACAATGGAGTTTTGGAGAAAAATTTCAGCCTGGAATGACGCAAGTTTTATTCGATAACATTACCGTTCCGTATGAGCCACAGCGAAACCAAATTTCACAGTTTTACCAAAAAGGATATACTTGGACCAACACCATGACGCTATCTTCGGGAGGTGAAAATGGAGGATTTAGCCTTTCGGTATCTAACTTAGATAACCGAACCATTCTCCGAAATTCGGGTTATCACCGTCGGACTATCAACCTTGGTTTTACCCAAACGTTTGCAAAAAAATTGACGGTTTCGGGAAATATTAACTATTCAAATGAGTACCGTAAAAATCCACCCAACATTGCCGAACAAGATTATAGTCCCGTGATTATTTTCAACATGGCAAATTCGATGCCGCTGGATTTGTTGGAAAAATATGCCGAAGATGCCAACGGAAACGAAGTGGTTTGGTCGCGATTTACGAACCGTACCAACCCTTATTTTGCCCTCAAACGCTTTGATAATATTCATAACGACCGTGTTTTCGGTAATTTAACAGCCCGCTATAATTTTACGGATTGGTTATTTTTGCAAGGTCGAGTAGGGCAGGATTATTATTCGAGAGAGCAAGATTACAACCTGCCCACAGGTACGCAGCGACAGCCCGCCGCCCCCGCAGGTTTTGTGAACGGGCAATTCGTACAAGATGCGCGTAGTGTACGCGAACTCAATGCCGATTTCTTGTTGGGCGCTAATCGTACGTTTGGGGTCATTGGGATGAACGTAAACGTGGGAGGCAACCAAATGTACCGCCGAATCAGCCGTCACAATGTGTTTGTGCAAGATTTTTATACCAGAAATCTATATACCGTTGGAAACGGTCGTTTGCGTGATGCCACTTACGATTTCTCTGAGCGTCAAGTGAATTCCCTTTATGCGTCGGCTGAGGTGTCGTATAAAGATTATTTGTTTTTGAACGGAACCGTACGCAACGATTGGTTTTCCACTTTATCGCCAGCCAACAGAAGCATTTTGTACCCATCGGTCACGGCAAGTTTTGTGTTTTCACAAGCCTTTGCGACGAAGCTGCCCACTTGGATTAATTTCGGGAAAATCAGGGCTGCCTACGCCGAAGTGGGTAGTGATACCGACGTGTCACCTTATGCTAATAACCTTTTTTACAGCATCAATGCGCAGCAGTTTCCCTCTCCAACGGGGGTGGCTCAGCCTTTGGGGACAATCAGTGGCAGTACTGTTCCGAACCCTAACTTACGCCCCATGCGCGTCTCAGAGAAGGAATTTGGGTTGGAGTTGAAGTTGTTCAACAATTTCTTAGGACTTGATTTTACTTACTACGATAAACTGTCTTCTGACCAAATTTTGCGGGCGCAGACCTCCAATGCAGGTGGGTACTTAACACAACTTATCAACGTAGGCCAGAGCCAAAACCGAGGTGTCGAAATGTTGGTGACTCTCAACCCCATTCGGCGTGAAGACCTCACTTGGAGCCTTATTCTGAACGCAGCGTACAACAAAACCAAGGTGTTGGATTTAGGAAGCGGCGTGAGCGATAACATGATTACCGTTGGTACAGGAGAATTTACGGGAGAGTTGCGCCAAGTGGTAGGACAACCGATGGGGCAATTGTTCGGATTTGGTTACCTCCGCGACGCCCAAGGCCGCCAAGTATTTGACGCAGGAAATGGCCGCCCACTTCGTACCGCTACCCAAATTCCGTTTGGAAGCGCCTTGCCACTTTGGGTGGGTGGAATCACCAATAGTTTGAACTTCAAAGGGGTAGAGTTGTCGTTTTTGATTGACTTTAAATTGGGTCATAAGATGATTTCGGGCACCAACCACAACGCGTGGCGTCATGGTTTGCACAAGGCCACGTTGGTAGGACGGGCGGAGAATTTTGTGATTGGAGACGGCGTAAATCCGAATGGGGAAGTAAACAAAACCAAGTCGGTTGTTCAGGCTTATTACGAAACGGTACGCTCGCAAAACATTGCCGAAGAGTTTGTTTATAACGCAGGTCTTTGGCAGCTACGCCAGATTTCATTGGGGTACGATTTGAGTAAATTATTGCCTGCCAACCGCCGTTTTGTCAAAGGAATCCGTCTCAATGCCGTTGCCAACAACGTAGCAGTCATCAAAAAATGGGTGCCCAACATCCACCCAGAGCAGTTTGGATTTCCGTCGGATAACCTCGTGGGCCTCGAAGCTACGGGACTACCCATTACCAGAAACATTGGTTTTAATTTAAACGTGAAGTTTTAATCCTTTTGACTCCCGAAGGAACGAATAGAACGTTTTCGAAAACACTTTAAAAAGAAACAAACAATGAAGAATATATTCAAAAAAATAGCTGGTTCGCTCCCTTTTTGGACGACAATCGTTGTTGGAGTGGGGGGCTTGGTTGGCTGCGATAAAGGATTTGATGAGATGAACGTAAATCCTATTGCCCTCACGGCTGTTGACCCTGGTTATCAACTAAATACCGCTATCGTCAACACGGCACCTGCCTACGGGAACTTGAGTTACGAAACGACCATCGTCAAGCAGATGATTACGCCTTTTAGCGGACAAGGGTCGGCGGCTAATTTTAACCAAGACAACCGTGGGGTTGCGTCGGGCAACTGGAATACGTACTACCAAACCAACATCAAAGAACTAACAGACGCCCTTGCTAAAACCAAAGATGTTCCCGCGCGGGCAAACCTCTACAACATGATTCGGATTTGGCAGGCATATTCGTTCATGATTTTGACGGATACCTACGGTGATATTCCTTATACCCAAGCAGGACGAAACTATTTGGAAGGAATTTCAACGCCTATATACGACACCCAAGAGTCGGTGTATATGGCGATTTTAAGCGAACTAGACGGCGCTTCGGCGGCGTTGGATGCTTCAAAACCAAGAGCAACTACCGATTTGTTGTATGATGGCGACGTCACCAAATGGAAACGATTGGGCTATTCACTTTTGTTGAGAGCGGCCATGCGTTTATCAAAAGTAAACCCCGCAAAAGCGGCAGAATACGTTGCCAAGGCAGTGACGGGCGGGGTAATGCAATCCAACGCTGACAATGCGATTATTCGTCACAATGCGAGTTTTACCAATCCCATCGGTTCACAACTCAACGGAGGGCAGTCGGCGTTCTTTTACCTTTCCGAAGATTTTGTGGAGTATTTGAATAAAAACAATGACCCTCGTTTGGCCTCGATTGCAGTACGCTACGTGGGTGCAACCAGCGGTGCTCAGCAGGTGGAGTCGCGGGCCAATCGTACGTCTGCGGTTCAGGTTGGGGCTCCTCAAGGCTACGACAACACAACAATAAGTACTGCCGTAGCTGCAAAAAAACTGGCAAGTTTGTGGGATTATAGCCAATTGGATCGTACGCGTATGGGCGGGTTAACGGCTCCTAGCTTTTTGGTGACTTATGCCCAAACCCAATTGTTGTTGGCAGAGGCAGTGTATCGGAAATGGACAACGGGTGATGCCGCTACGCTTTACGCTAACGGCATAAAGGCCAATATGCAGCAGTATGCCAGTTACGGTACAAATACGGCCATTACCGACGCGGCGATAGATACCTACGTGAAAGCGAATCCGTTAGCGGTTGGAAAAGAGTTGGAACAAATCAATACCCAGTATTGGGTAGCAACGTTTCTGAATGGCCCCGAATCGTGGGCAAATTTCCGAAGAAGCGATTACCCTGTATTAACACCTAATACGTATCCAGGAAAAGACCTTAAAACCGAGCCATTTATTCGCCGTTTGACCTATACTGATGCCGAGTTGAACGTCAATAAAGTGAATGTTCAAAAGGCAATTGACCGCCAAGGCCCTAACTTGTTAGATACCCGCATCTGGTGGGACAAAAAATAATAGACTTGCCAAGTCTGATGAAAGTAGAAAAAAAGACTTGGCAAGTCTAGAAATTAAGATAAAAAGACTTGCCAAGTCTGATGAAAGTAGAAAAAAAGACTTGGCAAGTCTAGAAATTAAGATAAAGAGACTTGCCAAGTCTAGAAAAAAGTAGAAACCTAAACCTATAAACCCTGAATGTCTGATCCCTTATTTATCTTGTCGGTGGGCGTGTTGATTGTGGTGGGCGGAATCATTGGCGTTAAGCTACATCCATTTTTGGCACTGTTGTTAGGTGCCTTGGCCGTTGCGATGTTGACACCACCCGAAGTCATTGAGCAATACGCTTTGTCCAAGGGAACGGCTCCCGCTGCGGCTTTGTCGATGGCCAAAAAAAGCGTAGGTGAGCGCATTGCCACCGAGTTTGGAAATACCTGCGCCAAAATTGGCATTCTGATAGCAATGGCCGCAATTATTGGGAAATGTATGTTAGAAAGCGGCGCGGCTGAGCGTATCATTCGCTCGATTCTCCGCCTAACGGGCATCGAAAAAGCACCCATTGCTTTCTTACTAAGCAGTTTTTTCCTTGGCATCCCCGTCTTCTTTGACACGGTTTTGTTTCTAATGGTGCCCCTCGCCAAAGCCATGACCCTCCGCATTGGTAAAAATTACCTGTTGTTGGTGTTGTGCATCATGGCGGGCGCGGCAATGGCCAACTCGCTGGTGCCGCCTGCACCTGGCCCGCTGTTTCTGATTGGCGAAATGCACATTCCGATGGGTTTGATGATGGTGACGGGCGTCATCGTGGGGCTTTTTACCATTACCTCGGGCTACTTTTTTGCCCTTTGGGCCAATAAAAAATGGCCAATTGAACTCCGAGACTCATTGGATGCAAAACTAGAAGACATGAAGTCGATTGCGGCCAAAGAAACCAAACAGCTCCCTTCATTGGGTGTTTCGCTTTTGCCAGTAGCTGTGCCCTTGTTTTTTATTTGTCTTGATACGGCTTTTAGTGCATTTTTTAAATCAAGCGAAGTCTCGCCCTTGTTGGTAGCATTGGTGAAATTTTTTGGTGATAAAAACATTGCCATTCTCACGGGAGGAATCATTGCACTGTGGGTGTTGGCAAGTCAGAAAAAAGAGACTAAAAAAGACGGACTAACGCCTTTTGTACAATCGGCTTTGATGAGTGGCGGGGGTATTATTTTGATTACGGCGGCGGGCGGTGCGTTTGGGGGAATGTTGCAGCAAACGGGCATCAGTAGCCGTATTGCTGATATGACCAAAGAATACCAAATGGCACTTATTCCAATGGCATTTTTTATTGCGGCCGTCGTACGAACTGCCCAAGGTTCGGCTACGGTGGCGTTGATTACAGCCTCGGGTATTTTGTCAGGAATGGCCAGCAGCGCTAATCTATCGTTTCACCCTGTTTATCTAGGGTTAGCGATTGGATGTGGCTCAAAATTAGTGCCTTGGATGAATGATGCTGGTTTTTGGATTATCTGTAAATTGAGCAACCTTACAGAAAAAGAAGCCCTCAAAACCATTTCGCCGTTGCTGGTAGTGATGGGTCTTACTGGTCTTGTTGTCATTATGATAGGAGCGGCTTTGTTTCCATTGGTATAAAAAATAACCGTTTAAAATAAGATGAAACGTAGTAATTTTCTCAAAGCAGTTGCCGTAGGTTCGGTAAGTGCTTCGGTAACAGGAGTCGAAAAGTCCCATGCGGCGTCGCTTGTTACGCCTCCTAAAAAAGTATTGATGAAAGCAGGCTGTCAATCGGGCGGGACGAGTGTTGAAAACCTTGAGTTCAAAGCCCGTCACGGTATCTTTAATATTGATGGTGGTTCACCGAAAGTAATTCCTGGCAAAGGCTGGGATTTGGAAGATTCGTTGGCAAAAAAAGAAGCCTGCGAAAAGTACGGCATTAGTTTGGACGCGTACCATTATCCCTTGAGTTCGGCAGGAATAGACCGCGTAATTTACCCCAATATTATGTTGGGAAAAAGCCCTGAACGCGACCGTGAGATTGAGTATTTACAACAAATGATTCAAGTGGCGGGCAAATCAGGGATTAAAGTATTGAACTATAATACGACGATTTTGCCCGTGTTACGGACGGGAAAATACATCGACCCAAAACGCGGAAATGCTGAATATAGCGTTTGGAACTACGAAGAAGCATTGAAAAGAAATGACCCCAAAACGGTAGCAGGTGATGTATCAATCGACCAAATTTTTGAGCGAATTACGTATTTGCTCGACCGTTTGTTACCCGTCGCCAAAGAGTACAAAGTTAAACTCGCCAACCACATCGCCGACCCACCAGTGCCAGCAGCTTACCGTGGCGTGATGCGTTGGAACAGCCCAGACGTATTTAAAGGGATTCAGCGTTTTGCCAAATTGTACGACAACGAATACCACGGTTTTAACTTTTGTATTGGCTCTATTGCTGAGGGATTAAAAGACCCCAAAAACGAAATCTATCCCATCATCAAATGGGTAGGGGAGCGAAACCAGATTTTTAACGTTCACCTTCGCAACATCAAAGGAAGTTTCAATAATTTCCAAGAAGTATATCCCGACAACGGTGACATGGATTTTGTTAAGGTCGTTAGAGCGTTACGCGATGTAGGTTATTCGGGGATGGTCATGCCCGACCACGTACCGCACCACCATGCCGCAAACAGCACCCAAGAAGCTTTTGCGTTTTGCTATGGTTACATCAAAGGTTTATTGCAAGTAGTTGCCAGCGAAACCGCCTAAAAGCACTCGCGCTCGCGCTCGCCCCGAAATCTATTCGGGGCGCAAAATGGCCTAGCGTCTCTGACGCCCAAAAGAACTCGCACCAATCGCGCTCGCCCCGAAATCCATTCGGGGCGCAAAAGGCTTAGCGTCTCCGACGCCCAAAAGAACTCGCACCAAACTGAGATTCGGGGCGCAAAATGGCTTAGCGCGTCTCTGACGCCCAAAAGATTTATAAAAAGTTTCGCAAAAACGTAAGATTGAGCCCCCGAACTCCTTTAAAAGGTAATTAACTTTCTCTATCTTATTTTTTACCAATTTATTCAACTTACTTATGGCTATCAGCTTGCCCTCCCGAGGACCAAGAATTAAAGAATTTAACATTACCCCCATTGCGGTGGTGGACCCGCCTTTGCTCAATGCGGCGGGGCTTCATGCGCCTTATGCGCTGCGAACGGTGGTGGAACTTATCACCGACGACAACATCGTAGGAATCAGTGAAATCCCTGGCAATATCGACATCGACAAGGCGTTGGAGCGTAGCAAGCGCCTAATCATTGGCCAAGACCCGTTTCAACTCAATAAAATCAAAGATATTCTTCAGGCCGAATTTGGCACAGAAAAACCTGCCGACCGTGGGTTTACCCCTTGGGACCAACGTACAGTTGTACACGTTTTTAGTTCCATTGAAGTGGCGTGTTTGGACATTATCGGTAAAATCATCAACCGCCCCATCGTCGATTTGTTAGGCGGGCGTCGGCGCGATGCAGTGCCGTTTTCCGCTTATTTATTTTATAAATACGAAGGAGCAGGAGGTGAACTTGCGTTTGGCACCGACCCCAACGCCACGGGTTGGGCGGCGGCTCGTCAGGCAAGCGCCTTGAACCCCGAAGAGATTGTTGTCCAAGCACATGCCATGTGCAAAGAGTTTGGTTTTAAGTCGATTAAGCTCAAAGGGGGCGTGTTTGAGCCGCGTCAAGAAGTAGATGCTATTTTGGCCTTGCACAAAGCTTTTGGCCCCGATGTGCCTTTGCGTTTAGACCCGAATGCCCTTTGGACGGTAGAAACTTCCATTCAGTACGGAAAAGAAATGGAAGGCGTATTGGAGTATTTGGAAGACCCCTGCCGAGGTCAGCAAAACATGGCGACGGTTCGGAAAGCACTCAAAACTCCGTTGGCAACCAACATGTGTACGACTTCGTTTGGTGATATTCCCAGAGCAATTGAGTTAGGTTCGGAAGACATCATTCTGAGCGATCACCATTTTTGGGGCGGTTTGCACGAATCTATGAAACTCACCAGCGTTTGCGAAACCTTCGGGCGCGATTTGTCGATGCACTCCAATTCTCATTTGGGGGTTTCATTGGCCGCAATGGTACACTTAGGAGCCGCGATTCCCAACTTACGTTATGCCCTAGATACCCACTATCCTTGGCAGTCGGATGAAATTGTGGTGGGCGGCCGTTTGAAGTTTGAAGAAGGTTCTGTCGCGGTTCCCGAAGGCCCAGGCTTGGGGGTAGAGTTGGACAAAGCGGCCTTGGCAAAATTGCACGAAAACTACCTCAAATGTGGCCTTACCAAACGTGACGACGAAATCGAAATGCAAAAAGTAGTACCTGGCTGGAAATTTATGGCAACACGTTGGTAAATAGAGAGATGAGTTGTGAGAGATAAGTGTATCTTCTCTATCAAACTCACGAACAACTCATCGCTTATAACTAATCACTCATCACTAAAAAATATGGAACTTTCAAAAATAAAATCATCGCTCGAAGACGGGCTTCTTTCTTTTCCCATTACTGATTTTGACGAAAATGGAAAATTTAACGCCGAAACTTACGCTGACCGCCTCGAATGGTTTGTAAGCCACGATGTTTCGTCGGTGTTTGTGGCAGGAGGAACGGGGGAGTTTTTCTCGCTATCGGCGGCAGAATATGAGCAAATTGTCAACCTTTCGGCGAAGGTCGTAGCCGAACGCGTACCCGTCATTTCGAGCGTTGGTCGCAGCATTCCCGAGGCCATTGCTTTTGCGAAAATGGCCGAAAAAGCGGGTATCAATGCGCTGTTGCTCTTCCCACCGTACCTCACCGAATGCCCGCAAGATGGGGTGTTTGAGTACGCCAAAACGATTATTCAGAATACGACTTTGCCCGTCATTTATTACAACCGTGGCAACGGGGTTTTGTCGGCCGATTACATTAAAAAACTGGCAGATGCTTGCCCAAATTTTATTGGTTTGAAAGATGGGACGGGAAATATGCAAGACCTAAACGACACCATCAAAACCGTAGGAAAGCGATTGTCGTACATTGGGGGAGTGCCCACGGCAGAAATCATTGCCGAAGCCTATTTGTCGATTGGGGTCAATACGTATTCGTCGGCAGCGTTCAATTTTGTGCCTGAATTGGCTAATAAGTTCTACCATAGCCTACGCGCGGGCGATACCGAGACGGTTGCCGAAATCACCAAAAATTTCTACATTCCGTTGGTGCGTTTGCGCAGTAAGAAAAATGGCTATGCGGTGAGCTTAATCAAAGCTGGAGCAAAAATTATCGGTAAAAGCGCAGGTAATGTGCGGCCGCCGTTGTCAATGCCTACCGACGCGGATTACGCCGAACTCGAAAAAATCATAAAAGCAAATAGCTAAAATCCACCCTCCCGAAAGTTCTAAAACTTTCGGGAGGGTAAAACGTCAGAGTCCTACCTTAATGTATATTTTTCGGGTTTTGACTTTGTTCTGAAAATTATTCCTCTTGCTTCCAAATCAAGTTTAACGGTTTCCCCGTACCACTGCACGCCACCCACAAAATCATCTTTTATCTGTTCGTACAATTTTTCCATGAGTTCGGTGTGGGTAAGCTCATATGTCTCCAAAATTAACAGCAAGTTCTTTCGGATGAAGTTGTATTTTTCCAATGAAATTTTCTTGTTGATTTTTCCTGCTTTTGGATGAAGCGTCTGAATGGTTTCTTCTTTCATAATCTTGGGTAGTCGATTAGTGGGGTAAACGAACATAAACAAAGCCCTCACTTTATCTTTTTCCCTTGCAACAAGCTTACGCCTTCAGGAAAGGGGTTGCCAGAGGCTCTTCGGAGGCTAACCACTTGACCTACGTGCCAAAGCGCATCGGAAATAGGGCCGTTGATAAGGTCCCAAAATGGATATTCACTGGCCGATTTTGAGAGTTTGACTTTCATTTTAAAGTTATTTAAGTCAGCACCAGAAGTGCGAAGGGTGAGACTTGCTTCTTTTAAATTTTCCAACGTTTGTGCCCTAATCTCCTCAAATGTCATCTGTCCTGGTTTGACCATACTCGTCGTCGTACGTTGCTGGACTGCATTGTTGACGAATGCGGTCAAATCCAAAATATGTTCGAGGGTTTGAAGAGAGGTTCTTGCTTCTTTGGTAGGTTGGTAGTTGAGGTCAACATCACGAAGCCCTTCTGTAGCCCAATAATAACGAAATCCGAGCCCATCTACTAGTCGAGCCGCCACGTTTTCGGGAGTGTAATGCGTAGGTGCTTCGGGGATTTGATAAAAATAGGGTTTTTCTTGCCCAAAAATGTTTAGTGTAAAAGTCAATAAAAAGAAGTGAAGAAAGGTTTTCATAAAAAGCAGGTTTACATCATGAAAGTTGTTTTCTCAAAGATAACACCAACCCCCCGAAAGTTTCAGAGCTTTGGGGAGGTTTTCAAAAATCAATCTCAAAACAATAGATAGGAAGAACATCATTTTTGCTTTACATACCTAAAGGTAAGATGTACTTTAAACCCAAGAAAAACCAATGAAGAAACTCAGTTTTTTGCTCCTCGCGTTAGTGATAGGCATCTGTGCTAGCCATATTTCGGTTGCTAATCCCTCAAAAAAAGTGTTAAAGGCACTAATCATTGATGGTCAAAATAACCACGAACAATGGCCTAAAATCACCTACATGATGAAGCGTTACTTGGAGGAAACGGGTAAATTTACCGTGGACGTACAGCGAACCTATTATACTTGGAATGGGGGCGATTTAGAAGCTAAGTACCCCATCAAAGGGCTGCCTAGAACCCAATCGTTGCCCAAGCCACGAATGGACTCGGCTTATCACCCTGATTTTTTCAAGTACGACGTGGTGATTTGTAATTTTGGTTGGAATGCAGCTCCTTGGTCGGATGGTACGCAAGCCGATTTTGAAAAATACATTAATAATGGAGGCGGGCTAGTGGTGGTACATGCGGCTGATAATTCGTTTCCAATGTGGCCTGCCTACAACCGCATGATTGGTTTGGGTGGCTGGGGCGACCGCACCGAAAAAGACGGCCCGTTTGTATATTATGATAAAGAGGGGAAATTAGTGCGTGATACTAGTCCAGGTAGAGCGGGGTCGCACGGCGCTCAAAAGGAGTTTTTGATTACGGTTCGCAATTCAAAACACCCCATTACGAAGGGAATGCCGCTGAATTGGATGCACTCCAAAGATGAAATGTACGACCGCCTACGTGGCCCTGCTGAAAATATGGAGGTATTAGCGACGGCATTTTCTCCTAAAGACAACCGTGGTACTGATCGCCACGAACCGATGCTAATGACCATAAAACAGGGTAAAGGCCGCATTTTTCATACGCCGCTCGGCCACGTTGACTATTCGGTAGAGTGCGTGGGTTTTATTATTTCTCTTCAGCGCGGTGCACAGTGGGCAGCAACGGGCAAAGTTGATATTCCAATTCCTGCCGATTTTCCTACGGAAACGGCTGTAAGTCAGCGTAAATTTGTGGAATAAAAAGTACTAAAAGCAAGCGTTGAGGAGCGACAAAAGCGCTGCTCAACGCTTAAAAATAGAAAATCAGGTAAGGTAATATTGCCTGATTTTGTCAATTTCCTGCCGCTTTTTGCATAGCACCTTCCCAAAAAAGAAATATACTTTTGTGAGAAACTAACCTAGTTTTTTACAAAACAGATGACTAATCCCATTCGACGCGTCGTAACAGGCCATACCGAAGACGGTACGGCTATTTTTGTTTCTGATGAATCCCTTGAAACCGTGATTATTCCCACGGGCGATGCCGCCATGGCTACTGTTTGGACGACCCAGACCGTCCCTGCTGATTGCAACGACAATACCGACGGGCGATTGCGAGATGCAGGAACAACCCTCAAAGGCGGTTCGGTGATTCGTGTGGTGGATATGCTTCCGTTGGCTTCGTCGCCTTTTCATCGAACCAGTAGCATTGATTATGGCATCGTCATAAGCGGAAAAATCGAACTTGAATTAGACAATCAGGTGGTCACCACGGTGGAGGCGGGAGGTATTATTGTGCAGCGTGGCACCATCCACAAATGGCGCAACCCAAGCAGCAATGAACGTTGTCGCATTGTTTTTGTACTTATTGAAGCAAAGCCGTTTGAAGTTAATAACCAAGCACTTGAGGAGTGCATGATTCATTAGGATGCGCTGAAGATTTCTTTTAAATCGAGCTTTAAATCGGGGAAAATGACGCTCGTCAACACTTCATCGTCCACGTAAATTGTGGCTGGGCTATATATTTCTGCTTCGGTAAGGTGAAATTGAAAGGCATTTTCGTGTTCGGGGTCAATAATCAGGTACTCTCTGACGCCATTTTCCTCGTAAAGTTCTTTTTTGAGCTTCATTTCTTTTGAGGAGTTGCCAGGAGAAAGAATCTCAATCACCAAATCGGGGGCACCTACACATCCTTTATCATCAAGTTTATCTAAATCACAAATAATGCAAATGTCAGGTTGAACTACGCTATAGACGTTTTTATCGCCTTTGGCTACTTTGCGTTTATCGTACAAACGAACGTCAAAAGGAGCGGCATAAAACTTACAACGGTGATTTTTAAAATGGTTGTAAAAAATGCCATTAATTTCTCTTGAAAGTCCCTGATGCCTACGACTTGGTCCAGACATCGGAAATATCTTTCCTTTGATAAGTTCTACAGCTTGTTCAAACTTCCACGAAAGATAGTCGGCGTACGTATAACTTTCGTGGGTTAGGTCTAGTTGGGAAAGGCTCGTAATTTGACTCATAGCTTTAAATTTTTACAAAAATAAATGAAACGATTTGAAAACAAAGTAGCAATCGTAACGGGAGCTGCGTCGGGGATAGGTCGTGCAACTGCCCTTAAATTTGCCCAAGAAGGCGCTAAAGTGGTATTGGCAGACATAGGCGATTTGTCCGAAACGCTCACTCATCTACACAAAATAATTCCCCCATCGGGGGTAAGGGCGCTCCACTGCAACATAGGCGTAAGGGAAGAGGTTGCCAACTTGATTGAGACAGCGGTGGCGTCGTTTGGAAGGATTGATTATGCCGTCAATTGTGCAGGTATTGCGGGAAAAATCTCAAAACCTGTCCACGAATACCCCGAAGAGGAGTGGCTTCAACAAATCCAAATCAATCTGATAGGGACGTGGTATTGTGTCAAATTTCAGTTAGAACAAATGGTCAAACAAGGCGGCGGAAACATCGTCTGCGTCTCGTCGGCGGCTGGTTTGGTGGGACAACCCGAAAATTCGCCCTATGCTGCTTCCAAGCATGGGGTCAACGGGTTGGTAAAAACGGCAGCAATTGAGTATGCGACCAAAAATATCCGAATCAATGCCATTTGCCCAACGGCCATTGAAACACCGATGATTATGCACGGACGACGTAAGTTGGCCGAAAACCCCGAAGCTCTCCAACAAGCGATTAATTTTCAACGAATGAAGCGCATGGGTCAACCCGAAGAAGTGGCTGATGTAGCACTGTGGTTGTGTTCTGAGCAGGCCAGCTTTATTACGGGTCATTGTATGGCGGTTGATGGGGGAGCGTTTGCGTAGAAATATCATCCCTAGGTCTCTAATTAGTAGATTTTAACCAATTTAGGCTTGTACATACAACTTGAAAAACCCAAAGTTGTATGCAAACCTCTACGTTAAAAATAGGCTTGATAAGTGCCTCCTTAGCACTTGCTTTTTGCTCTTTCATGGTCTCTGCCCCCCCTAACGAATCGCTGCAAAAAGTGTACAAAAATCAATCGGATACCTTGACCAAAGTAAAGCTACCTGCGGGGGTAGATCCTGAAAGCGAAGATTGGAAAGGGATTGATTTAGAGCCCAAAGTGCCCGTTAGACCGCTTCAAGTGGCCGACGAGCAAAGTCGGTTTTTGCTGCCGCCAGGGTACCGCATTGAGCCTGTTTTGACCGAACCTGCGATTCAGCAGCCTGGAGCGATAGCTTTCGATGGCAACGGACGTATGTATGTCTTGGAACTGCGCTCGTATATGTTGGACGCCGATTCAAAAAATGAGCTAGAACCTACCAGTCGCATTTCTCGTTGGGAAGACAAAAACAACGACGGCGTGTATGAGTCAGGAACGACTTTTTTGGACAATTTAATCTTCCCGCGTTTCGTATTGCCCTACGGCAAAGATTGCATTTTAACCATGGAATCGGATGCTGATAACGTGTATAAATATACCGATACCAACGGCGATGGTAAGGCCGACAAAAAAGAACTTTTTACCACCAAATACGGACGTTCTGGAAACGTTGAACACCAGCAAGCATTTATGTACTATGGCATGGACAACTGGTTGTACAGTACCGTCAATGCTTTTCGGGTACGGGAAACGCCTAACGGGGTGATTCGTGAAAAAACAGGATTTAATCGTGCACAATGGGGAGTAACGCACGACGATGACGGGAAATTGTGGTTCCAAGGTGGGGCTAGTGGCTTGCCTTCGTATTTTCAGTTCCCGATTCATTATGGGAATTTTGATGTTCCCAACGAATTTGCCAAAGGCTTTGATGTACCTTGGGGTGCGCCCGTCAAACTAGCTGATATGCAGGGAGGGATGGACGAAGTACGTCAGCCCGATGGTTCGTTGAATCGGGTGACGGGAGCGGCTGGAAATGACGTGTATCGTGGCGACCGCTTGCCCGAAAACCTCAAAGGACAGTATTTTTATGGTGAGCCCGTTGCGCGGATTGTTCGCCAAATTAATCCTGTTGTTTCGGAAGGATTAACCACACTTCACAACGTATTTCAAGACCAAAAATCAGAGTTTTTACGCTCTACCGACCCACTTTTTCGTCCTGTTGACATGGCCACCGCTCCCGACGGAACGATGTACATTGTGGATATGTACCACGGTATCATTCAGGAAGGACAATGGACCCAAAAAGGAACGTACCTCCGTACCAAAATTGAGCAATATCAACTGGATAAAGTGGTAGGACTAGGTCGAATTTGGCGCATTACCTACGATGGAAAGGAACGAGATAAGACGCCCCCTAAAATGTTGAATGAAAATGCGGCGGCCTTAGTAAAGCATCTTGAACACCCCAACGGCTGGCGTCGGGATGCTGCTCAACAGTTAATCGTACTCAAAAAAGACCTTTCGGTGGTTCCAGCCTTGACTTCTATGGCGCTGACTAGCAAGAGCTCCGTCGCTCGCTTTCACGCGTTGTGGTCGTTGGAGGGATTGGGGGCGTTGAAAACAAGTGTTGTGCAAAAGTTGATGCAAGACCTCAATCCGCGTGTCCGTATTCAGGCCATTCGAGCGAGTGAAACGCTTTACAAAGCAGGCGAAAAAAGTTTGGAAACGACTTATGCCAATTTACTCAACGACCCCGACGACAACGTGGTGATTCAAGCTATGATGACGGCTAAATTTTTGAAGTTGCCAAACATGGAAAGCGGTATCAAAGCCGCCATGGAAAAGAACAATGCAGCGGGCGTAAAACTGGTAGGTTCACAAATCATCGAACCCCCTAAATCCAGAAACATGGGACCGTTTGGTGGGGGGGCGATGAACAAAGAACAGCAGGCATCTTTGGATAGAGGTTCAATGATTTATAATGAGTTATGTTCGCAATGTCACGGAAATAATGGACAAGGAACGCCCGCAGGCGGTGGTAAGTTGATTGCTCCCGCGTTGGCAGGTTCGGCCCGTATTCAGTCGCATCCCGAGTACGCTGTTCGGGTAGTTTTGCACGGAATGGAAGGGGCGATTGAAGGAAAAACCTACGCTGGAGGAATGATGACTTCGATGAAAGAACATTCGGACGAATGGGTCGCTGATGTCATTTCATACATCCGAAATGGGTTGTCTAACGACGCTTCGATGGTGACGCCGCAGCAAGTAGCGAGCATTCGGGCTAAAACGGGCGACCAAAAAGGGATGTATCCGTACGATAAATTGATAAAAACAGTGCCGCATGAATTGCAGCCACAAGAAGGTTGGAAAATAACGGCGAGCCACACGACTTCGACCCGTATTGGGGGAAATGTTTCTCCTCAAAGTGCCTTTACCTACGAAGGTTGGACCACGGGCGGTCGTCAGTCCAAGGGAATGTGGTACCAAATTGAGTTCCCTAAGGAAATGAACTTGACCGAACTGCAATTTGTGGCACCTGCCAGTATCAAAAAAGGCTGGCAGCGCAACCCCAAAGCTCCCCAAACCCCACCTCCGATGGTTCAGTCTTACCCAAGGGTATATACCATTGAGACGTCGTCTGATGGGACAAATTGGAAGGAATCCTTGGCGCAGTTGAAGGGAAAAGAAGGAGAAAACGTGGTCTCTTTGGGGAACGTTAAAACCAAATTTTTACGCTTAAAACTAAACGAAGATTTGGCCCAAGACAGCGACGAGGTTCCATGGTCAATGCGACAACTGAAGGTTTTTGGTCAAAATTAAAAAATAACACACCATGTCTAATAAGTTAAATCGTAGGGGTTTTATAAAGGCTTCCACCATGATAGGAGGGGGTATTTTATTGAGTTTTCGGGCAAATGATTCGTTGGCAAATTCGTTGCCTGCGGAGGTTACTTTCAACAGTTACCTTTCCATTTCTCCCGACAATGTCATCACCATTTTTGCCCCGAATCCAGAAGTAGGTCAGAACATCAAAACGGCTTTTCCGATGATTGTGGCCGAAGAACTGGACGCCGATTGGAAGAACGTAAAAATTGTTCAAGCCCATTTGGATACTAAAAAATTCAACCGTCAAGCCACGGCGGGGAGCGGAGCGATGCAACACTCGTGGGACCGCCTTCGCAAAGCAGGGGCTACGGCTCGACAAATGCTCATAGATGCCGCTGCCAAACGTTGGAAAGTAACTCCTCATACGTTGACGACGGACAACGGCTGGGTATGGCATAAAGAATCTGGCCGCAAATTTAATTATGGTGAATTAGCCACCGAAGCCGCCGCCTTACCCGTACCGACGGAGGTAAAGTTTAAAGAGAAAAAAGACTATAAACTGGTTGGTAAACCCATTCACAACGTTGATAACGCGGACATCATTACGGGAAAACCGATCTATGGCTTAGACATTTATCGCCAGGGAATGTTGTTGGCCATGATTGAACGCCCGCCGTTTGGGACAAAAATAAAAACTGCTGAAATCGCCGAAGCGAAAGCCATGCCTGGTATCGTAGAGGTGATTGTTTTTAAAAATAAAGTAGCGGTTTTGGGTAAGTCCACGTGGCAGGTAATGAACGCCCGAAAGGCACTCAAGGTAACCTACGAGCCCGACGAAGCGGTTGAAAGCACGGCCGACCACGACCGCATTATGAAACAGTTGTTGGAAAAATCAGACGTAAAACCATCGCGTAGAGATGGAGAGGTGGAAGCCACTCTAAAAACGGCGGCCAAGGTTATTGAGCGCGAATACCAAGCTCCGTTTCTATCTCATGCTTGTATGGAGCCGATGAATTTTTTTGCGCACGTGCGAGAAGATGG
This sequence comes from Runella sp. R0.1_18, assembly GCF_057652155.1. Classification (NCBI taxonomy): domain Bacteria; kingdom Pseudomonadati; phylum Bacteroidota; class Cytophagia; order Cytophagales; family Spirosomataceae; genus Runella; species Runella sp. R0.1_18. Next base: position 19,889 of record NZ_JBYFCK010000012.1, on the reverse strand, counting down.
CGTTGAGCTGATTGGCCCTGCCCAATTGCCCGAAGACACCCGAAAAAATGTGGCCAAACTGTTGGGTGTTGATATTGAGAAAGTTACCTTGGAAATGACGCGCATGGGCGGTGGTTTTGGCCGCCGACAGCGTTCTGACTATTCAATGGAAGCGGCTGAATTGTCGAGTTTGGTCAAAGCACCCGTCAAGCTGATGTGGACCCGCGAAGACGACATGCGAGGTGGGCAGTACCGACCTGCCATGCGCTATCGTTTTGAGGCGGCATTGGACGCTGATGGCCATTGGATAGGCTACCGAATGCGCGGCGTGGGCGTTAATTCGGGCAACAGCACGCGCCCCGACCACTTTCCTGCGGGGGCCGTTCCTCATTTTCTAGTCGATTCCGTTGACCACAAATCTCCCGTAACCGTCAGTCCGTGGCGAGCGCCTTCTGAGAATTTTTTGGGGTTTGCGGAGCAATCGTTTTTTGACGAAATCGCGACCGCTGCCAAACGCGACTCCATCGAATATCGTTTGGAATACCTCGACAAAGCCCAAAAAACACCCGTTGGAGCCGTGAAATATGACATCGAGCGGATGAAGGGGGTGATAAAATTGGTAGCAGAAAAATCAAATTGGGGGAAAAAGAAAGGAGTTTTTCAAGGTTTTAGCGCCTACTTTTCGCACGGTTCATACATTGCCCAAGTAGCTGAAATAGAGAAAAGTAAAGGGCGGATAGTCCTAAAGAAAATAATCGCGGCCGTTGATTGTGGGATAGTTGTCAACCTAAGCGGCGCTTACCAGCAAGTAAAAGGGGGAATCCTCGACGGGATTGGCCACGCCATGTACGGAGAGGTAACGCTGCAAAACGGTATTCCCGACCAAAAAAACTTTGATACGTACCGCCTGATACGGATGAACGAAATTTTTGATGTGGACGTCCATTTTGTCGATAGTGCCATCAACCCAACGGGCTTAGGTGAACCCGCCCTGCCACCCGCCGCCGCCGCTTTTGCCAATGCTTTCTTTAAAGCCACAGGCAAACGCCTTTACAATCAGCCTTTTGTGAAGGAAGAGGCGATGAAGGGAGTGAGGTTTGGGAAAATGGTGTGATGGGTTTTATTACCATTGTAGGTGTGATGTATCTTTACAATTACTTCACCCAGCCCCATAGCCCGAACAGTGCTTTTGTCAGTTATACCTTTAAAAATCGTATTTTCATGATAAAGCACCTTCTACTTGTTTTGTTTTTCAGCCTGTGTATAGAAACTGTTTTGGCTCAAAACGATAACTTTTCCTTCGTCTTTATGACGGATATGCACCTACGCCCTGACCCTGTCGTAGAAAATGCATTCAATAAAGTAGTGCAGCGAATAGAGAAAATAAAACCTGACTTTGTACTTTCGGGAGGAGACCAGATTTTTGACATTATGCGGGGGAATCGTGCAAAAGGAGATTCTCTTTTCACCTACTATATCACTCAGACTCGCAGATTTAAAGTGCCAGTTTACAATTGCGTAGGAAACCACGATCTCTTTGGGATATATGAGGAAAGTCCAGAGAATTCATCGCACCCTGACTACAAACTGGGAATGTTTAAACGGTATTTGGGTAATCCCTACTATTCATTTGACCACAAAGGATGGCATTTTATTGTCTTAAACGTGCTGGATGTAGATAATTACAAGTACATAGGTAGAGTGGATGAAGGTCAATTAAAATGGTTAAAAAGTGACCTCAGTACTGTGAAACCCGAAACCCCCGTGGTGGTGGTCGCCCATATTCCGTTGGTTACAACTTACCATGATTTGTATCCTCCTCAAAACGGTTATCTTTCCCAGCCCCCAGTCGCTAATCGTAACGAAGTCTTAACCCTTTTTAAAGATCATAACCTCAAGTTTGTTCTTCAGGGACACATTCACTGGTTTGAGGACTTAAATATAGCGGGAAAAACCCACTACATCACTGGTGGCTCCATCGCTGGCCGACCATCATGGCGGGGTAATACACACGGTTCAAGGGGCTTTTTGAGATTCAATGTGTCTGGTTCTGAAGCTACTTATGAGTTTATATCTTATGAGGATAAAGATTAGTATGTGTGAAGGGAAGCTTATTTAGGGGGGTGTTCTTCTATGGCAATTAGAGCGCGTCTAAGGTTTCTTAAAGGGCGACGATTCAAATGCAGGGCTTCGATTGTAGCACGCCCAATAGCCATTTTTCCAACGATAGACGTGAATTTTTCATCCCAGATAAAATGTTCTTCCCAAGTCATTGTACGTGGATTGAATAAGTCGGAAATTTGTAACGAAACAGGGTCAATAAACGTAGTTTTGTCAGACTTGTAAATATTGCATCCGAGACAGGCCAGTGCTAAATTTAGAAAATCGTTGGAGCCATTTTTAGATTGTGGCTGGATATGCTTGATAGAAAACGGTTCCGTGGTAAAATCAGCAGGGCTTTTACAATACTCACAATATCCCTGAGCTCTTGCAAAAATAGCTTGTTTGGTGCTCGACGAAATATATGACTTAGCCATTGAGTGAGTTCGAAATTCCCAATTGTTTCATTAAGTCGCGGACAGTCACTCTTCGCAGTAGAGCAAGGGAGGTTAAGTGTTTGAGGCGATTGACGTTCAGTTTTTCAATTTTATCGAGTAGAACGAGAAGTTCAGAATATTCTTGCGAAGAAATAGTTTCATCTAAACGCTTCTGATTGAGGATCTTAAAGCGTTCGATTTGGTCAATGGAGAGGCTTTTATTTATTTTTTTCAATAAAAAAGCTTCTGTTTTTTGATAATCAGACGTTTCGCGTTGGACTCTTAATGAAATTATATTGGCAATAAGAGTATCTAAAGACCGATTATCTAATCGCTCTGCCTCGTGAAAAAGCGCTGAGAGGGAAGAATTCATGCCTATGAAGGTTGATTTTTTTACTAAAAAAAAAGAAAATAACGTAAAAGGAAAACATTCTTCAACTCCCCCTCAGCAATTTATACAGCTTTTTTACTGCCTGCTTTTCGTAGGCTTCTTTGAGGGAGATAATCATGATGGTTCGCCTCATATTTTCGCCTTCAATGGGAATACCCACTACTTCGGGGTCGTTTACGCTGGTATCGCTTAGAATAGTATGCCAAAATCCTGTTTTGACAATTTCAAACAACGTAGGTATATCGTTGATTTCCATGCAGATATTGGGTTCTAATTTTTTTTGACTGAACACTTCCTCAAAAAACTGTATCGTACTATAGCCGCTGAAAGGGAGCGCCAACGGGAGTGTAGCTACTTCATTGAGCGGGATAGTTTTTTTTGAGGCCAACGGTGATTTTTTAGCCGTAACCAAAACCATATTAGAGGTCAAAATTGGTTGGTATTTGAGGTGAGGCTCGTTGGGCTTTTCGTGAAATATCAAGACAAAATCAAATTGGTGCGAATTGAGCTTATCGAGCAGATCTTTGGTTGTACCGAATACTACTTGAATTTTAATGTTTGGGTACTGTTGGGCAAACTCTATCAGGGTTTTGGCAAAAAGAATCCGCATCGAATAGATTACTCCGATGGTGATTTTACCCGTGTTCAAGTTTTTCAAATCTTGTAAGAGTAACAACCCTTCGTTGGCTCGATTGATACTCTGTAACGCATATTCTGCAAACAGGCTTCCTGCTTCGGTAAGCGTGATTCGTTTGCCAATACGGTTGAACAAAGGCACGTTTAACTCATCTTCTAATTGTTTAATTTGTTGTGAAAGAGTGCTTTGGCTGATATTCAGTGCTTTGGCTGCTTCTGTAAAGTTCAAGAGCTCTTTGGCTTTTAAAAAGTACTTGAGTTGTCTTAGTTCCATGTTTCTAAATCGGTTTTTTCGATTGTTTTTATCGAAAAATAGCGTTTTGCAAATATAAAACCTCTTTAGATATTTGTGCGAAATTGTTTTAAATCAATCAGTTAACACTTAAATCACTCTTAGCCATGAAGCTTAAACTACTTCTGTCAATTGTTCTTTTACTTTCTTCTGTCGCAGCGTTTAGCCAAGACGAGCAAAACAAAGATGCTGCTGAAAAAGGTTTAATTAAAATCTCGGTGATGTACCCTTACGCCGAAGGAAAAATCTTTAACATGGAATATTACGAAACGAAACACATGCCAATGGTGGCGGGGTATTTAGGGGCAAATTTGGTAAAATATACCATTGAAAAAGGGCTTGCGAGCGGCTTGCCAAACCAACCACTGCCCTACATGGCGATTGGTTCTTTTTACGTCAAAAGCCTTAGTGACTATCAAGCAGCCATTGCGCCAAACCGTGACGCCATTCGGGCAGATTTTGCCAATTATACCAATGTCGCTCCCATCATTTTGGTGAGTGAAGTGGTGAAGTAACCATCGCCAGCTTTTATTGCCCCTACTTGAGACAATAGCGGGGAAGCACAGGATACGAGCGGTATAATGTCAATATATTTTTGAATAATTAAAAGAAATGCAGTAGCATGTCTAAACCAAAGTTCAAAAATGAAAAGACTATTTTTTACCGCTTGTGTTTTACTTTTGTGGGGAGTAAAGGTGTGGGCAACCGTCGCACTAAACCAACTCCAAGTCAACTACCAAGCCACGCCGTTGGGAATTGACACCCCCATTCCGCAGTTTTCTTGGCAAATGAAGGCCCTTGATGCCAAGCGAGGTTACAGCCAAAGTGCTTATCAGATTGTGGTTTCCAATGCCAAAAATCAGGTGGTTTGGGATACTAAAAAGGTGGCTTCTGACCTGTCACATGGGATTGAGTACGCAGGGAGTACCCTGCAACCTACCACGCGTTACCAGTGGAAATTGACTGTTTGGGACAATACAGGAAAAGCAAACACGAGTAGTTCGTGGTTTGAAACAGGCTTAATGAACCCTACGATTTCGGCTTGGTCGGGGGCAGATTGGATAGGCGGAAGCGAAGATGATATGGTGTTGTATTCGCATTACTTGTCGGTGTTTAAATTTGAGTATGGCCTTCAGCTCGATAAAGCCAGCAATACGACCAAAGCAGCCTTTGTTTTTGGTGCTAACGACCGACGTTTGATGACCAAAGAGCTAAACCTCATGGGGGTGACCAAAGGAAAAGACGAAAGTTATGTGGCTTTAGAGTTAGATATTTCCAACGTTAGCGATGCCCCAGATGGTTTGGCTAAGTTGAATATCTATCGAGTAGGCTATACCAAAGAAGATAAGTTGGATGTTCCATTTAAAAGTTTTGACATCCCGCAGGCGTTGATCAATACGGCCAATAAGTATGAAAAACATCAGCTTTTTGTGGAATGCAACTTCGGTTTGTTTGAGTTTTATGTGGATGGAAACAAAGATGCCAACAAGCTAAAAGACAAAGCAGCACCCGCAGGTGGTGGTGGGCGCTTTGGTCCTCGGGGGCTCAATCTTAATCCCGTTGGAAGCGGTAACAATTACATCAGCTTTCCGATGCTCGCCGACATTGGTTTTCGCGTTCCTAACGGACAAAAAGCCTTATTTTCGGGCGTAACGGTTCGGAATTATCGTTTTCCTTCCAATCCAATTTTTGCGGAAAACCTTCAAAAACAACCCTACGCGGGAATTTTTGCGGCGGCAAATGTAAAAGTTGACAACGGAAACTACGTAGTAAGTGGGGGCTTAGTCACGGCCGATCCTAGCCGAAATGCCGCACCTATGCTTCGTACGACTTTTACAACCCACTTGAAACCCATCGCTAAGGCGCGTTTATATGTCACTGCCCGTGGGATTTACGAACTTTTTCTCAACGGAAGCCGCGTTTCTAACGATTATTTTAACCCAGGTCTTACGCAGTACAACAAAACCCACATGTACCAAACGTACGATGTTACGTCTGGTATAAAATCTGGTAAAAAGAATGCCATTGGGGCGTGGTTAAGTGAAGGCTGGTGGAGTGGTAATATCACGTACAGTGGCGAAAACTGGAATTTCTTCGGCGACCGTCAGTCGTTGTTGAGTAAATTGGTCATCACCTACGCCGATGGTTCAGAGCAAGTGGTGACGTCAAATCCTACCGAGTGGAAGTTTTTTGGCGATGGCCCCATTCGCTACGGATCATTTTTTCAGGGCGAAGTATATGATGCCAATAAAGAGGCAGCAGTGAATGGCTGGGCGACGGCAGAGTACAACGATGCTGCTTGGAAATCGGCAGTAGTTGTGCCGTTGGACGGAACAGCGTTTAAGGGTACCGTTACCGATGTACTGGGTCGAAAGTCATCGTTGGAATATGATGATTTCAAAATTCTTGGTCAGATGGGGGAAAATGCGACCATTGTCAAAACCCTTACGGCCAAAAGTGTGGAGGAAGTTCGCCCCAAAGTATTTGTCTATGACATGACGCAAAACATGGTGGGTGTCCCCCAAATTACTATCAAAAATGGACGAAAAGGGCAGATAATAACCTTGCGCTATGCCGAAATGAAATACCCCAATTTGCCCGACTATAAAGGCAACGAAGGCATGGTGATGATGGAGAACATTCGCGCGGCTTTGACCCAAGATTTGTATATTTTGAAAGGGGGTGACGAAGTGATTCAGCCCCGTTTCACTTTCCACGGCTACCGTTATTTGGAAATTACGGGCATCGATCAAGCCATTCCTGTGTCTGACGTCAAAGGCTTGGTTATTAGTTCGGTCATGGACATTTCGTCGAGTTATACTACGTCTAACGAACTGGTAAACAAGCTTTGGCAAAACATTACGTGGTCACTGCGCAGTAATTTCTTGTCGATACCCACCGACACCCCCGCTCGAAACGAACGCATGGGCTGGAGTGGTGATATTTCGGTGTTTGCCAAAAGCGCTACTTATTTGGCGCAAGCCAATCCATTTTTACGCCGACACCTTTTAGCCATGCGTGACATTCAACCCGAAAATGGCCGTTTTACTGACGTCGCGCCAGTGGGGGGAGGTTTTGGTGGAACGTTGTGGGGGAGTGCAGGCATCACTGTCGCGTGGGAAACGTACCGACAATATGGTGACGTGCAACTATTGCGAGAACACTACGACGCCATGAAAAAGTACATCAATTTCTTGGAAACCAAGGTGGATAAAGCCACGGGGATTTTGAACGAAGGCCCACTGGGTGACTGGTTAAGTCCCGAAAACAATAAAAACGACAATACCCTTTTCTGGATGTCTTACTTCGCGTACGACTTGGAAATTATGAGTAAAGTGGCCACAATTTTGGGTAAAACCGACGAGGCTGGGCAGTTTACAAAACGTCAGTTAGAAATCAAAAAGACCATCAATGAGGTTTATATTGATAAAACTACCCATCGTACCGTCAAATCAGGCGTTGTAGCGGCGCGCATGGGGCCTCCAGGACCACAATCAGCCGAAACAAAATCGGACAAAGGTGTGCTGATGGATACCCAAGCATCGTACGCTATTCCGTTGGCGTTGGGGATGTTTGATGAAGAAAATAAGCCGTTTGCTATCAAGTACTTGAATGAAACCATTGAGCGTAAAAATAAAGACGACGGCGGGATTGAGCGTCCTGCGTATTCACTAATGACAGGTTTTATTGGGACAGCTTCTATCTCTGAGGCGCTTTCTGACAATGGAAATCATGCCAATGCGTATCGGTTGGTGCAACAAAAAGACTATCCGTCGTGGTTGTACTCGGTGGTCAATGGCGCAACTTCTATCTGGGAGCGTTTGAACAGCTACACCGTCGAAAATGGTTTTGGAGGAAATAACAGCATGAACTCTTTTAACCACTATTCGTTTGGGGCAGTGGCTTCGTGGATGTACAACTATTCGTTGGGAATCCAGCGTCATCCCGACAACGCGGCTTTCAAAGCCTTTGTGCTCAAACCAACTCCTGACCCCGACAAACGCATTACGTTTGCCAAAGGCTATGTGGATACCATGTATGGACGGATTTCGAGTGAATGGAGATTGGTTACTGGTGGATTGGAAACTGGAAAAACCAAATTCAGTTACCAATGTACGGTGCCTGCCAATACGACCGCGACGTTGCATCTTCCTGCCAAAAGCCTGAACCAAATCACCGAAAGTGGCAAAAGTATTGCCCAATGGAAAGGGGCAAAGCTTGAAAATGGGGAGGTGCTACTTCCTTTAACATCAGGGAGTTATGTGTTTGTGGTAACAGAACAATAGATACAAAGAAGTTTATGTCGCTTCGGAGAAGCGTAACCCTTACAAAGGTTGCGCTTCTCCGAAGCGATTTTGGATTTTTCAAAACCTTTCTACAAATGTTGCACCTACAAAGGTTGCGCTTCTCCGAAGCGATTAAATAGTTCATCAACGCTTACATCGCACCTGAATTGTTTGTTGGGGTTTGAGTTGGAGGGGGTAGCCTGCCAGCAGAACCGAGCCTTTTACTTTGAGAGTTTTTCCGTCAATCGTCAATTCGTAGCTTTTGTTGGCTTCAATCGGAAACCATTCCTGAAACTGATTGATGCGGGGATAATCAAACGGCAAACGCAAGTTTTGTTTGTGCCATTGTCCACCAAAAACCAATTTCCCCGACCAAGCTTTGGACGATTTGAGCGTGATATAAACGGCATTGTTTTCGGTCACAGCACCATAAATCACTTCTTGATTCCAGTCTGAAAGTTGCGTGCCCGCCGTTTTCCAAAGGGCATACATTAGCGACGTGCGGGCAAAATTGCCATCGCCGTGCCAGCCCTCAATGATGCCGTCAGGCTTTTGAAAATTCCACAACACTTTGATTTCACTATCGAGCCATTCTTTGGTACTTGCAATGGGCTCGCGTAAATACAAATTCAACGTTCCTTCAATGGCATCCGCGTAGCCATCCGCGCTGCCCGATTCCCAGTCGTGGTTGCGGTAATTGGCATTGAGGGCGCTGAGTGCTTTTAAAGTAGCGTCGCGGTAAGCCGCTTTTTTATCCATCAAATACACCGTGTAAAAGGCATTGAGGGTATAGCCAAAATTATCAGCAATCCGTTTTTGAATCACTTCACCCGTCAGAGGATTAACTTCATCGTAAAATAATCCGTGCTCATTTCGTCCTTTGGCCAAAATAGTATCCAACATTTCGTGGATGTACGGTTGCCATTGCTTCTTTTTAGCGGGATTTACCACCGACACTACGGCGTACATTTCCACCAAACCTGATACGATTTCGCAGCCGTGGTCACGTAAGCGAAGGCGCGGCAATGCACGCGTAGGTAAATGGGCCTCGCTCAAGTAATAATCACCGATTTGGACACCCCACGCCAGCCACTTGGGGTTTTTGGTGAGCCAATACACCCGCGCTAATACTTGCAGCAAATCACCCCCGACTTCCACCACGGCGCTGTTGCCAAAGAAATTACCTTTGATTTGAGTCGGCACGTCCACGATTTTGTCAAGATCTTCCAAAATACCCAACATTCGCTCAGACCATGGGCTTGGCCCTAGCCATTCGGTGAGGGGGATAAGTCCGTCTTTCATGTACTCGGCACTGCCAAACACAATTTGACTTGTATCAATTTCGACATTTTCGAAAACTTTTTTGCAAAAAGAATACGTATCGGGAAGCCGCCCAACGCGCGAAGTAAGGCGCGTTTCGGTGGCTAACATTTCGCGCATTTTACCCTCAAAAAGAGGTTTGTCGAGCATGGAAGCGGTCATGACCATAAACGGATAATTGTCGGCGGCAGCGTCCCAAGCGTTCCAAATACACGTACTTTGGGTTAGGTTACGCGGAATCAGCCCCGTCGCGGGGTCAGCTTTGGTAAGCCAACCTTGCAAAAAACGATGACTTCGTTGGTAGGCTTCGTTCGCCACTTTGCCGTTGGACAAGGCTTGGTCAAAATAGGCTTGTTCATTGTTTTGCGCCCGATTTGTGAGCGACCCAAAAAGAAAAAGGAGGAGGTAAAAATAGCGAAACATGGAGCAGGTGTTAGGAATAATGATAAAAGCAGATAACCAACGAATTTTAACATTATTTAGCAACTAGTTTCACCAATAAAGTAGTGACAACGGCGTTTTGAGTATAGTTATTCACTCAAAAAAACAATGTCATGAAAAACGCTTACGTATTTTTACTCATTTTCGCGGCTCTTCAAGTGTGTGGCCAAACTGAAAAAGGCAATTCGTTTATTGCAGGAAATTTCTCAACAAGTTTTGGAACGACGCTGAAAAAATCGAATTACAACTCAAAATGGCGAAATACGGCTGTGGGCTTAGGGCTTCAGTATGGAAAATTTGTAAGAGATAATGTCCTTTGGGAAATCAACGCCAGTGAAAACATAGTTTTCAGCCGAAATATTGTTGGTAGAGCTGATGATAATCGCTTCCGAATGACCAATTCAAGTTTTGGAATAGGTACCTCAGGAGCTTACTTTTTTGGAAAAAATCAATGGCGTGGTTTTGTTGGAGGAGGAATTAATGTTTCACTAGGTTTTATAAATAACGAAAGCAAAAGTAGCACAACAACATTGTTAACTTCAAAATCTTCTAGTGTTTCGGCATATCCTATATTCAAGGCGGGGGCTACTTATTTTATGGATAGCCACTGGGCACTTCAATTAGCCACTAGCTCTAACTCATTTCCCATTAACTTTACAGGTGCATCCTTGGGGCTACTTTACTGGGTACGTCCTACGTCATTTCGGATAGAAGAAGCAACCTTTTCTACGTTACAAAACGGCAATTGGGTTGCTGGACTAGACATGGGCTTGTCGTCATTGCAGCAAAAAGATAATAATATCCTTGGAAATAATTACCGAGTACGAAACAAGGAAAGTAATTACCGTTTTGGGGTAAAAGTTGGGAAGTTTGTAAAAGACAAAACGGTGGTTGGAGTCCGAGCAAGTGTTGGTTTTGCAAAAGACAACGAAGAATATGTCAATGTATCAGGGAATTTCATCAGAACCGAAGCGCAATACTCGGGTGGTATCTTTGTGAAGCGCTACTTAGCCAATAGCCGCTTTACGCCTTACATCGAAAGTTCACTCAATTTTATGCGTTTTAACTCAACCCAAAAAGGAAGTTCTACAAATAGCACTTTCCACACTAACACCTATCAGCTAGGCTCATCAGTTGGACTGGCTTACTTGATTAGCAACCGCTTTTTAGTGGAGGCCGAATTGGCGGGTTTAGCCATTCAATACAACTCACCTTTTGCATCTCAAGAAAGTTTATCAGTAAATTTATCGAGCGGACTATCGCCAAGCTTCACGCTTTCATACGTGTTTTAGATAAGCCTTTAACGAGAAACAACCTCACTAGACAAAGCATTAGTGAGGTTTTTTCTTTGATGACTATTGAGAGCCTATCACTTAGCTGCAGGAACTGTGTGCTGTCCGCTTACATAGAGCAATTTCCCGTCTTTGATTTCATACACGTAAGTCACCAAATAATCGGTGGATAAGTCGGGAGAACCGTTGGAATAGTGCCTCACCGAAAACTCGCGACCAGTAGCAATGATGAGGTTGCCAAATTGGCGGAGTTTAAGGTCTTGAAATCGAGCCTCGACTTTACTGACGTCTTTAAACAAATTGACAATCTGTTGTTTGTTGGCAATGTAGCCCGTACCCGAAACGAGCACGTAATCCTCCACCGCTTGTTCTTGAATGGCTTTAGAGGGGTTGGCTTCAAACGCCTTTTTCATGTCCTCAAACAAGGTCGCGATGGGAGTTTGGGCCGAAACGGAAGTTGTCAACGCAACGGCAAGAAATAAGAAACAAAGGGTCTTTTTCATGGGAGTAAGTGCTTACGCACAGTTAGTGAATAGGTATTTGTTGTAGAAATGGTTGCACTTACATTTTGCCTTCGCTTTTGAGCGTTTGCCACGTCCAGACAGCGCCCAGCAAATCCACGACACCAAAGGCAATAAACACAGGCGGAGCAATTTGAGAAACGACCAACCCAACAGCTCCCAAAAAGTAAATCAGCCGCCCGACAATTGTGGTTTTGAGAAAGGGCGTAAGTTCGTTTTTGGCGGATTGATAATAATAAACGCCGAGGATAATGGCCAAAATCCCCACTACTCTAATGTAGGGTTCGTGGGCTTCGGGGAGCTGCGCTGTTTTGGTAAAAAAGTTGGGAATAAACGTAAGTTCGAGCCCTACCAAGAAAAGGTAAAAACTGAAAAAATAAACGGTTTTGGCCGATTTTGACATAATTTTGAGGTTTAAGGATGAGGTTTTTGCATTGTGGTAAATGATTTACCCAAAAGTACAGCCCTCGCTATCCTCAAAACAATTCTACTTTCTGAACGGCGGCATCTACTTTCTAAACGGCGGGAGTTTCGATGGCCAATCGCTGCAAAAGTTCGTTTTTCATTCGTCGCGATACGGGTACCACCGACTTATCTTTCATTTCTACCGACCCACCTTCACCCCGAATGTAGCGTGTTACGTTGTCGAGATTTACGATGTGAGACTTGTGAATCCGCATAAACTGTCGCTCGTCAATCATCTGCTCAAAGTGCGCCATGGGTTTGGAAGTGGTAATTTTTTTATGGTCGGTCAAATAAATTGTGCAATAACTCCCCATGGCCTCCAAACGACTGATGTCTTGTTCGGGAAACAAAATCACTCCTTCCACGGTAGGTATCGAAATTTTCTTAATCGGTTGGCTATCCGATTTGATTTGTTGAAGAAGCTGGTTAAAGTCTTTGTTGGCCGACACCGTTTGAAGGTTTTGTTCTATTTGTAATTTTTCGGCCAGCAACTGGCTATTTTTTTGTAGCAGCGCTTCGTGTTCTTGCGAGCGTTTCAACGCAATTTCTTGCGCATCTTTGGCTTCTTTTCGGTAGGTATTAAATCGGTAGGCTACCGCAAAAGCAAAGAAAATGGCCTCCAGCACCGAACAAATTTGGTAGATATACGCCGACCGTAAATTGTTCATCGACACAATTCCCATAAAACCCAACAACACATTGACGACCCCATAAATGTAAAACCCAAACGCGAGCACAAAGTAACGGGCGTGTTTGAACCCTAAAAAATGTATGTAAATACTCGCTCCTAAAAGCACCAACATGATAGAAATCACCAACAATTGAAACATGTCATTGACCCAGCCACGGTAAGGGAGCCATTCAAAAGGCATCAAAACAAGCCCAATACACCACAAAACCACCAACGCCCAAAAGAATTTGGGGGTCAGTTCTTTCATTCGTAAGTAAGCATTGGCAAAAAGAATAATAAAAAATAACGTAATAAGGGAAGAGAGATTTATATCAGAGCTAAAATTGGGGATTTGCTTGAAAATAAACTCGTGATGGTGATTGTCGGCCTTAAAAATGATGTAACCCGAGGTTAGAATATAGAAGAAATAATAGAGAAATACGCGGTCGCGAACGACCAAAAACACAAACAAATTGTAGAACATCAACGCCAACAAAACGCCGTAAATAGCACCATAGAGCAAGTCATATTTGTGTAAATAATTAGAAACGGCCTGAATCGTACCCATTTTTAGTGGTACATACACGCTGGTATTCTGAATGCGGAGGTAAACCCTTTTGGGTGATTTCCCCAAATCAAAAACAGTATTACTTCGCTTTAAAAAGTGCGTTCCAAAAGGCCGCATTGCTCCCGTTTTCCAAGTCCGTAAGGAGTCGTTTTCATCCAAAAGATATACATCCAGTAGTCGCACATCGTGTAGTTCCTGAATCAAGAACAAGGCTTCGTTGGATGAATTTTCTACGTCAATTCGCAGCCAGATGGGGTATTCAGTATTACCAAAATTGAGAAAACTTTTGGTGTTCTGGGTAAATACCTTGTCGGGCAGTTGACGTAATTGAGTAAACGTCAGCGTTTTGGACGAGTCAATTAAAAAATAGGTAAAGGGTTCTATGTTTTGCAGTTCCTCCGAGCAACGATACATAAAACGTTGTTGAGCAAACAACGACACCGAAGCACAGAAACCAAACCAAAAAAGGAAGAACCGCATGACGAAAGGGTTGAGGAGCGTTACAGCAAGTTAAATAAAAAAACAACCTCTTCAAGCAACATGGCAAAAGACTTTTATTCTCTCTGTTTGAGACAATAGCAGGTAGGTGTAGGATAGAGATGGTACTTATTGAATTTATTTTTAGATTTTAAAAAGTAGAGCATTTGGATTAAGTAATAATCAGTTGTCAACAAAATTTCTGTCGAATGAAAAAAACACTTCTATTCGCGGCATTGGCTATCGCTACTTTCGGGAGTAAGGCACAAACCACATTACGCCAAAACTTTCAAAATCCACCCAAATCGGCCAAACCTGTCGTGTGGTGGCACTGGGTGGGGAGCAATGTGACCCGAGAAGGCATCACCAAAGACCTCGAATGGATGCAGCGCGTCGGCATTGGTGGTTTTCAAGCATTTGATGTGTCGATTGGGGGCGGACAAACGATCGAAAAAAAGGTGAAGTTTATGACACCCGAATGGCTTGATCTTATCAAACATACCGCAGCCGAAGCCGACCGTTTGGGCTTGGAAATGACCATGGTAACTGCCGCAGGCTGGAGCGAAACGGGCGGGACGTGGGTAAAACCGCAGGAAGCCATGAAAAAAATAGTGTGGAGTAAAACCCAACTTCGCGGAGGTGAAAAAGTGAGCAGTCCGCTGCCTTTACCCCCAACGGTTGCGGGGCCGATTCGGAATTTGCCCAAAGGGGCAAGCTTCGGTGGTGGTAACAGCAAATCGGAACCTTTTTACCAAGACCAAATTGTATTGGCCTACAAAACCCCCGAAGCAGAACTAACGGTAGCTACGCCCAAAATCACCAACCACAAAGGCGAAAACGTGGCACCTGATGCCCTCTTGGATGATGATTTAACGTCAAAAATTACCATTGAAACCCCCAAACAGGACGAGTCGGTTTACTTGCAGTTTGAATATGAAAAACCCTTTACAGTACGCTCTTTTTCGTTGGCATTGGGAGACCCCGCAAGGTTTCCAAGCCGTACGATGCGGGCAGGGTACGTACAGTTTAGCGAAGATGGAAAAAACTACAAAACCTTATTGGCATTGCCTGGGCCGCAGCACGACATTCGGGCCTTGCCAGTGCGGACGTTTTCGTTTCCAGAGGTGACTGCCAAGTACTTTCGGGTAGTGTTTATCAAAGGATCAACCATGACAACCGTCGGAGGCCCCGACGATGTGGGTGGCTTTGGTGGACCAACCACCGCACCTAAGTCGTTTGACATTGCCGAAGCTATTTTTCATTCGGGTGCGCGGGTACATCGTTGGGAAGATAAAGCTGCTTTTGCGCCTATGTTTGCCTTTGAAAGCCTCAAAACACCAAATACTGGTATAAATTCAGTCATAAAAAGTGAAGAAGTACTTGATATAACCTCTTTTATGCAACCCGATGGTACGCTAAATTGGACAGCCCCGTCTTATGATTCCCCCATTGGGGGCAAGGGGGCTTGGACTATATTGCGCATTGGGCAATCGCAGACGGGAGCGAAAAATGGCCCCGCCATGCCAGAAGCAACGGGATACGAAGTCGATAAATTTAATAAAACCCATTTGTTGTCGCACCTCAATCAGTGGTCGAACCCGATTGCCGAAGCGATGGGGCCGTTGTATGGAAAAAGCATGAAGTATTTTTTGGTGGATAGCTACGAAGCCGACGCCCAAAACTGGACAGAAACCATGATGCCCGAGTTTAAAAAACGGCGCGGATACGACCCCACCAAGTATTTGCCTGTGTTGGCGGGTTTTGTGGTAGAAAGCGCTGAAGTGAGCGACCGTTTTTTGTGGGATTTTCGACTGACAATTGCCGAATTATTGGTGGACAATCACTACGCTGCCATCACCGAATACGCGCATCAAAAGGGTATTAAAACCTACGGTGAAGTAGCGGGGATTTCGATGCCTATCATCGAAGATGCCCTTCGCAACAAAGGTTCGGTGGACATACCAATGGGCGAGTTTGGAATGACACAAGGCTTAGGAAGTGGCGCCGATAAAGAATGGACGTCGCCAGCGGATTTGGAGTTGCAAAAAGCCTACGCAGGGGCCAGTGACCGCCTCCATGCCCATCAGTCGGACGTGCGCGAAGCTGCCTCGGCAGGACATGTTTATGGCAAAAAAGTAGTGGCCGCCGAAGCTTGGACGGGAGGAGGTTACGAAGCCCCTGCGGACCTAAAATACATCGGCGATTATTGGTTAACCCAAGGCATCAACCAAGTAATATTTCACACTTCAGCGCACCAGCCGTTGGATACCAAGCCTGGCAATACGATGGTAGGGACGCACTTTAACCGCAACATTACGTGGGCAGAGCAAGCCAAACCTTTTGTTGATTACCTGACACGTACCCAGTTTTTGCTGCAAGAAGGGCGTTTTGTAGCCGACATTGCTTACTATTTAGGAGAAGACATTCCCGCTGCCGTGCCTTATTGGGAAAAACTACGGAACGAAGCCCCAGCGGGTTATGATTACGATTTTGTGAATACCGAGATTTTGCAACGTTTTGAGGTCGAAAATGGTGAATTGGTGCTGCCAAGTGGTATGCGTTATAAACTATTGGTGTTGCCCGAACGAACCACGATGACGCCATCGGTTTTGGCCAAAATCGAAGAGTTACTCAAAAAAGGGGCAACGATAGTTGGTCCTAAACCCGAAAAATCACCAAGTTTGGCGGGATTCCCTGCGGTAGATAAAGAAGTGGAGGCCAAAGCCAATGAAATTTGGGGGATGGCCGACGGGAAGTTTATTTTTCAAAGCCCTTACGGAAAAGGTAAGGTGTTTTGGAATGCGCCACTGCAAGGGATTTTGGGGCAACTCAATTTGAAAAAAGACGTTGATTATACCTTGCCTCATACCAATACACGTTTGTCGTGGATGCACCGAAAAACGGCCGAGGCTGACTATTATTTCTTGCTCAATATGCGAAACCAAGCCGAAGATTTGGAGGTTGTGTTTCGGGTAACGGGCAAAGTCCCTGAACTGTGGAAGGCCGATAAAGGCACTACCGAAGCGGTTTCGTACAAAATGGCCAATGGCCTGACCACCGTTAAGCTACACTTAGACCCGAGGGAGTCGTATTTTGTGGTCTTTGAAAAAACAACAACGCAGCCAGAATTGATTCTGACAAAAAAAATCCCTCATTTGGGGGTAGGGAGTCGTATTACTGGTAGCTGGGTTGTGTCTTTCCCTGAAAATTGGGGCGCGCCAAGTCAAGTGACAATGTCCGAACTTAAGTCGTGGACAGAACATCCCGACGAAGGTGTTCAGTTTTTTAGTGGAACAGCAACGTATCGTAAAGAGCTTGAACTAAAGAAAACGCAACTCGCCCCCAATACTTCTTTGTGGCTGGATTTGGGCGAAGTAAGGGACATTGCCGAAGTGGTAGTAAACGGCACCGTGATTGATACCCTTTGGAAAGCACCCTACCGAGTTGACATCTCCAAAGCGGCCAAAGTGGGCAAAAATAAACTTGAAATCAGAGTAACTAACCAGTGGGACAACCGCATAGCTGGCGACGCCAAGCTCCCCGCCGACAAAAAACTCCTCAAAATCTCGGGGGGAATACGCTTAGGCGGAGCTCCCAAGCCCAAAAACTCGGGTTTGCTGGGGCCTGTGGTGTTGGAGGTGAGGTAAACAAAGGTTATTTCCAGTCGAAAGCGGTTGTGGTGTCCAGCCGCTTTTTTGGAAGCATAAAAGAAGATGATTAGGCACTTACTGTGTTACAAACACTCTGTTTATTTTGGGTTCGGAGTGGCTTATTGAACACTCCGAACAACGGGGGCTTACCAAGCCTTTTTCTATAAACCAAATGTCTTTGCAAGTTTTACCTTCATTTAGTAAGAAAGTTTGGGGTGGTAATTCAAGCAAAGTGAGTTTAGTCAATAGTTCATTCAAAACCTCCGTTGGAAGTAAATGAATGTCTTGTATAAATGTTTGAATTTTTGTCATAATATTATGCACAACGGGCGGGTATTTATGAAGAAGTGAGTTAGAAAGCACAAAAGCCCAATTTAGGGCTAATGTTTAAGATAGTACTAAGCTGAATTACTTCCGTTCGCCACTTTTTCATAAATACAATGTTGGTGGCTGCCACTCTTGTTCGCCAGTCAAATGTCCCCGAGTAAAAGTCCTCCAAATGTCTATTTGCCAGTGAGTTTCTGATAAACTGCTCTAACAAAGTCCACCGTAGTCTCGGCAATATCTGCGATTTGCTCGAAAGTTTTGTTGCCTTCTCGAATGAGGTATGTAACAAACTTTGCTTTTTCGTTCTCTTGTCCACGAAGATAAAGAACGTCTCTTTCCTCTTTGATGTATTCTGCGATGCTGTCCATAGCGTTTTTTAAATTTAGTTCTAAGTTACGAAGTTGAGCCAATACACGCAACTGATTAAAGTATCTGTTTAACGAAAATTCTTCTTTGCTAGTTTCCTTGATACGCACAAGTATCTGTTTTAGAGCATCTTCGGGGTTTTCGCCTTTGAAGTTAGCCAAAATCCCCAAGATGATTTCTTCGGGTTTATCCGAGTTGAGGAAAATATGATAGTCAAGTGTCGAAAGTGAAACAAGTGGATAGCTGAATTTTAGTCGTTCTCTGTCAAGTTCAGTTGGCATTTTAGGATTGTCCGACCCAAGAAAAATGACGAATTGTTTTACGGGTAACTCGTATTTTCTTTCAAGCATGATGAAATATTCAGCCATTCGGTAAACCATTTTTAGCTCGTCTCGTACTTGAAACTCAATTTGAAGTACAAAAGTGTCCCCTTTGGTATCGGTTACTTTTTTGAGTACATCAGGTTTTCGTTCTTTGGTATGTTGAATGTCATCAGGTAATTCTTCCATAGAAACAGCCGTAATTTCAAGTACATTTTGCATGATACTCGAAATTACGGCTTCGATATTCTCTTTGAAAATCTTGTCGTATTGGCTTGATTGGCGTTTTTTCTTCTTTACTTCCATGAAGCAAAGTTACTGAAAGCCATTGATTTTTAAGCTATATTTATTGCGAACAAAAAGTTAATTGAAACGTATTTTAACCAAGATTGGACGATGTTAAATACCCTCAGCAGAGATAGTCTGTTTGCTTATTTTATTTTCTTTCAAAGAAGTCACCACTGTCTGGACTATATAATTTGCCGTCAGACCATTTTAAGTATACTCCGTAAGTACCCATATCTGATGCAGCTTGTAAGGATGTGTCAGAGCCATCATATTTTACTGCTTTAAACAATTGATGATTACCTTCATCATCTTTACTATATGTGTAGGAACCAGAAGCTTTTTCATATTTTTTGTCATTAATATAAAATTTTACATCATATGTTGAATTGTCAACTTCTATGATTTCAACTCTAGCTGTAAATTTTTGCCCGTTGTCATCGTATTCTGTAATCCATGTCCCGACAAAGTTTGGCTTGCTATTACAACTAATAAAAAAAATGCCTAATAACAAGATGTAGAACCAATTTAATTAATATTTCATTTGTAAAATATTAATTTTAAGTGCCTACTCTCTCAATATACAGTTTTCGGCTTCCCTGTTGTTATATTATATGATAAGACCGTTGAGGTTATTTTTTTCATGCGGTAGCACCCAACGTACAGGGCTTGTGGTCAGGTGGGGGTTTTGAAACTCGTCCGCCCGAACGTCCGCCGATATAAATTGCTGCTGTTGAGTTACTTACAAATGTTCAATAGGTTTCCGTCCGCCGAAACAAAAGTACAAAAGAATTACTAATGTTCAATTAATTCCGTCAGCCCCCACTTGCCACAAACCCATGTTGAACAAAACCTTCGGTAGCTATATTTTGCTAAAAAGGTTAATTTTGAGTCTAATTTAAACTTAAAATTGATCATGACAAAAAAAGAATGTAGATGAGCTGAGAGAGAATACGCTTATCAATCGCGCCACTAGAGAAGTGCCTGGTTTTCAAGAATTAATCCACCGTTTTGAGCGCAGTATTTCGATACTTGGACGCAGCCCGAGCACCTTCAAGAACTATTC